>JAIUPE010000003.1 GCA_020160875.1 Pseudomonadota bacterium | reverse complement strand
CAACGGTCTCGTGCCCGCCACCTCGCTGGAAGGCGAACCGATCCTCGCCGCCTTTACCCGGTCCGAGGAAACCGGCTGGGTGCTGGTGATCGGTATCCCTCAGGCGAGCCTCGACCGGCCGGCGCGCGATACCCTCGTGCTGACGGTCGCGATTGGTGCGACGATGCTGCTCGTGGGGCTCGTCTTCGCCAGCAATCTCGCGACCAAGCTTGTGCGTGCCGAAGGGCATCGCTCCCTGCTGATGAACGAGCTGAATCACCGCGTGAAAAACACGCTCAGCGCCGTTCAAGGAATCGTCGCGCGCGGTCTCCCGGATATTCCGGAAAATGCCGCCTACCGCACGGCCGCCGAATCCCGGTTGCTTGCGTTGTCCAGCGCTCACAACATCCTCAGCAACCAGAAATGGGAAAGCGCGGTCCTCGCCGATATCGCAAGATCCGTGATCGAGCCGTATGCGATGCGTGAGCGGCTGCATCTGGAAGGCCCTGAAGTGGTTCTCGCGCCGCGGGTGGCGATCCCCGTGGCGATGGTGCTGAACGAACTCGCCACCAATGCCGTGAAATACGGCGCGCTGTCCGCCGGAGGGGGGCATCTTCGTGTGGATTGGCTGCTTATCACGCAGGACCGCCTGCGTCTTGAATGGCGCGAAAGCGGAGGTCCCGTCGCCCGGCCGCCGGAGAAGCTGGGTTACGGTACGCGCTTCATCGAGCGCGCGGTGAGCGCTGAGCTCAAAGGAACCTACGCCGCGGCTTATCCGCCGGAAGGCTTTACCTGCACCATTGAAATTCCGCTCTAGGCCCCCCAAGGATTACGCGCGCATATGACCGGTACGTTGTTGGCGGAGCTGCACGGCGTCGATGTCCTCCTGGTCGAGGATGAAAGCCTCGTATCGTTCCTGATCGAGGATATGTTGTTCGAACTCGGCGCGGGCGCGGTGCGGCACGCGAGCCGCCTCGACGGTGGCTTCAAGCTCGCCGCCGAGAAGAAACCAGGGCTCGCGGTGCTCGACGTCAATCTCGGTGGCCAGGCGATCTTTCCCTTGGCCGAGACGTTGGCGCGGGACGGCGTGCCGATCCTCTTCATCACCGGCTATGGCCGCGAGGGGCTCGGCGGCGCCTGGGCCGACTATCGGGTGCTGCAGAAACCCCTGACCCTTGCCCAGCTCGCGGAAGCTGTGCGCGCCGCCCTCGGCGCGCGGCGCGGTTAGCCGACCAGCGCCAGGGCCTGATCCAAATCGCTCACGAGATCGTCGGCGCTTTCAATCCCCACCGACAGGCGGACCACGTCCGGACCCGCGCCGGCGGCGATTTGCTGTTCGGCGGTCAACTGACGGTGCGTGGTCGACGCCGGATGAAGGATCAGACTACGCGTGTCGCCGATGTTGGCGAGGTGGGAGAATAAGCGCACGGATTCCACAAGCTTTGAACCGGCGTCGAACCCGCCCTTGAGGCCAAATGTCATGACGCCGCCGGCGCCCCGGCGCAGATACTTCTGCCCCAACGCGTAGTACTTGTTGCTGGGAAGACCCGCATAAGACACCCAGGCGACTTTCGGATGTTTTTCCAGGAATTCCGCCACGACTTGCGCGTTCTTCACATGGCGCTCCATGCGCAGCGCCAGGGTCTCGATGCCCATGATGGTCAGGAAGGCGTTCATGGGCGCCTGCGCCGGACCGAAATCGCGTAAGGCCACCGCGCGCGCCTTGGTCGTGAAGGCGAAGTCGCCGAAGTTCTCGTAGAACTTCAGGCCGTGATAGGCCGGCTCCGGATCGGTCAGCGACGGGAACTTGTTGCCCTGCGCCCAATCGAACCGCCCGGACTCGATCAGCATGCCGCCCAGCGCATTACCGTGTCCCGACAGGAATTTGGTCGTCGAGTGAAGCACGATATCGGCGCCGAAGGAGAACGGCTGGCACAGGTACGGGGTCGCGAGGGTGTTATCGACGATCAGTGGAATACCCGCGTCATGCGCGATGTTCGCGATCGCTTCGATATCCAAGACAATGCCGCCCGGGTTCGCCAGGCTCTCGATGAAGATCGCCTTGCACTTGGGCGTTATCGCCTTGCGGAAATTTTCCGGATCGTTCGGATCGACGAAGTGACAGGTCCAGCCCAACTTCTTGAACGAAAGCCCGAATTGGGTGAGCGAGCCGCCATAGAGATTGCGGGAAGCGACAAATTCGTCGCCGGGCGAAAGCAGCGTGAAGAACGTGATGAACTGTGCGGCGTGGCCCGAGGCGGTCGCCACCGCGGCGCGTCCGCCCTCGAGGCTCGCCAGCCGCTCTTCCAGCACCGACACGGTCGGGTTGGATACGCGCGTATAGAGATAGCCAAAGTCGTGCAGATTGAAGAGCGACGCGGCATGGTCGACGTCTTTGAACACGTAGGAGGCGGTCTGATAGATCGGCGTGATGCGCGCGCCCGTGACCGGGTCCGGCATGGCGCCCGAATGCACCGCGCGGGTTTCGAAGCCGTAGTCGCCGGCCGCCACGGGACGCGGCGCGCCGCGCACGGCGCCGGCTGTAGGCGCGGCCGGTGCGCGGTTCGAGATCAGGCGCGAGTTCACCCCGCTCCATGAGAGTTCGCCCGCAAGGCGGCTGAATTCGATCTTGGGGCAGCGGTTCATGATAACGCTCAGGCCCGCTGCTTCGCCCGCCTTGGCCGCCGCGTCATTGCGCACGCCAAGCTGCATCCACACCACCTTGGCTCCAATCGCAATCGCCTCGTCGACGATGCCCGGTGTGTATTCAGACGCGCGGAAGACATCCACCATGTCGACCTTGTCCGGGATATCCTTCAGCGAGGCGTAGACCTTTTCGCCGAGCAGATCCTGGCCGGCCGTCTGCGGATTGACCGGGATGACGCGGTAGCCCTTGGCCTTCAAATACTTCGCGACGAAGTAGCTGGGACGGTTCCAGTGCGATGAGGCGCCGACCATGGCGATCGTGCGCACGTCTTTCAGAATCGAACGCAGAAAGTCGTCGCTGTAATTCAGAGGCTCGGTCATGGCAACTCGTTGTGCAGGGGAGGAGGACGCGACATGAAATTTGTAACAAAAATCGGTGCGGCGTTCTTATCAGCAGTCCATCACCCGTACCAGGACCCGGCGGAGGCCGTTGGACGCCCGGATCGCGGACGAGGCGATGCGTGGAGAAGCGCCCCACTAAGGGTATCCCGACTATCGAAATCGAGTCCACCAGCTACCCTAACGGCCCGGCGCAATCGCGCTGAACGGAGTATCTGGCGCGCGAAGCGATATGAAATTATTTCTCGTGGGATTCCCAAAGTCCGGTACGTCAACGATTCACGAAGCTTTACAGTGTTCTGGTCTAAGGTCGGCGCACTGGAAATGCGCCGAAGGTTTCGTTGGCGAGATTATTTACGACAACTTCTATCGCGGGCGCCCGCCCTTTGCATCGCTTGAGGCGTATGATGCGATTACGCAAGCCGATGTATGTTTGCCCGAAGAGGGCATAAATTTATGGCCGAACCTCGATTTCAGTATCCTTGCCTGGATCCGGCAAGCGCATCCGGACTGCCTTTTCCTTCTGAATTGGCGTGATCCCGCTTCGGTAGCGTCGTCCATCTCAAGATGGGGCGACCTGCAAAACCGGCTCGCGGCATGCGATATCCCGGGATTGCCTCGGGGCTACGGAATCAGAACAACGCACTTGATACGTTGGATCGAAGGACACTACGAGGCTGTGCGCGTCCTCTTCAAAGATTCCAACTTTCTTGAATTGGATATCGCCGCGCCGGACGCGGCCGAGAAACTGGGTGGCGCCTTGGGCGTGCCTCTGGCGTGGTGGGGCCGCGCCAACGTGAATTCGCCGGAGGCTCAAGAGCCACCGGGCGAGGTCGCCTAGGGCGTGTTGAAGTCATGTCGAATCGCCAACACGCCCTAGATTCTTATTTGGTCGCGCGTTCTACGGCGAACCGGCTTCCACTTCGCCGGAACGCGCTCTAGGCCGCGCGCGTGCGACTGGGTTTAGCCTCGTCGGCCGCCTGTTCGATCGCATCGCGCATGAACATCTCTTCCAGTTCCTTGGCGGCGCTCTTGGCTAGGCCGCGCATCTTTTCCTCATCGTTATAATGCGTGTGATGCTCGGCCAACCGACGCTCGTCATATTCCTGGAACGTCTTCACGGTGCGCTCGGCCTCTTTCGCGCTGACGCCGAGTCCGCGCAACACTTCCTTCGTGAGATCCAAGGCCGACAGGAAGGTTTCGCGCCGCAGGACGCGCACGCCGAGGTCCATGAGGCGATGCGTGTGCTGGCGGTTGCGTGAACGCGCGTAAATCTGCAGGTGAGGGAAATGGCGCGCCACGGTCTCGGCGGTGCGCAGCGATGCTTCCACATCGTCGATCGCCAAGACAAGAATTTGGGCGCTCTCGGCTCGCGCGGCGCGCAGGAGTTCGAGGCGCGAAGCATCGCCGTAATAGATCTCGGCGCCGAAGCGCTTCACGAAGTCCACCTGTTCGGCGCTGGCATCGAGCGCGATGAAGGGGATGCGCTTGGCGGCCAGGATACGTCCGGTGATTTGTCCGAAACGTCCGAATCCCGCGATGATCACCGGATGATCCGTGATCGGCGCGACGTCGTAGCCTGGATCGGCCGGCGGAACCAGGCCGCGTGTCAGCCAGTCATAACCGATGCGCGCCAGCGGCGTGGCCGCGATGGAAAGGCTGACCACGAGGACCAGAAGGTCATGCACGTCCCGCGCCATCAAGCCGGCGCCAATCGCCGCCGTGAAGATGACAAAAGCGAATTCGCCGCCTTGAGGAAGGGCCAGCGCAAAGTCGCCGGCGGCTTTTTTATTGAGGTCCCAGATCCGCCCAACGGCGAATAGAACGGCGCCTTTGACGATCATGAGGCCCGCGACCAGCAGCGCCACATCCCGCGCATTCTCCCTCATCAGGCCGAGATTGAGACCCATGCCCACCGACATGAAGAAGAGGCCGAGCAGAAGGCCCTTGAACGGCTCGATGTCGGCTTCCAGCTGATGCCGGTACTCGGTGTTGGCGAGTAGGACGCCCGCCAGAAACGCGCCCAGCGCCATCGAGATGCCGACCGAATTCATCAGAAGCGCCGTGCCGCTGACGATGAGCAGCGCGGTGGCCGTGAACAATTCCGGGATACGTGTGTTCGCGACAATGCGCAGGATCGGACGGAGGAGGAAGTGACCTCCGATGACGACCGCGGTCAGCACAGCCGCGACGCGCGCGGCGCCGAGCAACAGTGACGCGGTGTCGCGCTCGATCTGATCGGGCGCCAAGAACGGCACGGCTGCCAGAAGTGGAATTGCGGCGATATCCTGGAATAAGAGTACCGCGAAAGCCGCGCGTCCGTGACGGTCCTTCAACTCGCCGCGCTCCGCCAATGTCTGCAGGACGAAGGCGGTGGAGGAAAAGGCGAGCGCGACGCCGGTGACAATCGCTGCGCCGGTGCCCAGGCCGAAATACACGCCCGCGACGGCCAGCAGCGCGCCGGTCACGAACACCTGCGCACTGCCCAGACCGAAAACAAGGCTGCGCATGGTCCACAGGCGGGTGGGATTCAGCTCGAGCCCGATGATGAAGAGCAGCAGGACCACGCCGAATTCCGCCAGGTGCGCGGCGGCTTCGACGTCGGCGATCAACGACAGGCCGAAGGGACCGATGACGGCCCCGGCCGCGAGATAACCGAGCACCGCTCCTAGGCCTAAACGGCGAAAAATCGGGACGACGAGGACCGCCGCGCCGAAAAACACCGCTGCTTGCGTAAGCGTATCCATGGGAGGTCCTGTCGTGGGGCGGCGAAGTGGGGAGCCAGTATATCCCGAGGCGCGGCGTCGTCCGCAAGCGCATGGGGTTGACTTTCGGCCGGGAGGGCCCATGTTTATGGCATGAACACCCGTACGCATTTTCTTAGCCACGGTATCGCCGGTCGCCTCATCGTAGGCGGCGAGGCCTAAGAAGCTGCGCGCGCGCCGGTTGGCGCGCATCACAAAGCGCCGCTTCTTAGGCGCTCTCTTCCCAACCCCAGACAATAAAATCCGGCGCTGAAGCGCGCCGGCTCATCCCTTTTTTGGAGGATTTTTCATGCTCGCATCTTACGAGCCCCCTTTGACCGTTCTCGCCGGCGATTTCGAGAAACTCTCGAAACTCGCCGACCTTTCGGGCGATACACCCGTCAGACGCTATCTCGAACATGAACTGGACCGCGCCGAGATCGTGTCCGCGACAACGCAACCTGTCGTGCGGCTCGGCGCCCGCGTGCGCTATCACGACCTCGCGCGTCCGTCGCCGGTGGTGATTACATTGGTGATGCCGCACGAAGCCGATATCACGGAAGGGCGCGTCTCGGTGCTCACGCCCGTGGGCGCGGCGCTCATTGGCCTCACGGAAGGCCAGCGCATTACCTATGCCATGCCTTGGGGGCAGGAGCGCACGTTGGTGGTCGTGAAGGTGGAAAAGCCGCTCGACGCTTAACCGAGCGTCGCCTTTCTTTCCCCCCTCACCTGAAGGGGGAGGACATGTCCCGCTTCAGCCGCTCAAATCCGACGCGTCGTGCACCTTCTTCAGGCGTGGCTCGTTGGACTGCCATGAATTCGCGGTGGACGGTTCGCGGAATTCGCTTTCCACCTGCGTGATGCGGCGGCGCAAGGCTTCGACTTCGTTCAGTAAGGCCCCGATCGCGCGCGACGTCGGATCGGCCTTGTCGTCGCATGAACCGTACGGCACAAAGTTGTCGACCTGCACGGCGCCGCGCGGCAGGGCTTCTTGCGCGGGGATTCCGACGACGGTGACGCCCGGCGGTACATTGCGCACGGCGACCGCGTTGGCGCCCACGCGCGCGCCGTGGCCGACGGTGATGGGTCCCAGCACCTGCGCGCCCGCGCCGATGATCACTTTGTCTTCGATGATAGGGTGACGGCGCAGGCCCGTCTGTGCGGTCGAAACGCCGCCCAGGGTCACGCCGTGGTACATGGTCACATCGTCGCCGATGATCGCGGTCTCGCCGATAACCACGCCGGTGCCATGGTCGATGAAGAATCGCTTGCCGATCACGGCGCCGGGATGGATCTCGATTCCCGACAGCCAGCGGCCAATCTCCGAGACGAGACGCGCCAGGAACGACAGGCGCAAGCCCCACAGGGCGTGCGCGACGCGATAGAAAGCCATGGCACGGAGGCCAGGGTACAGCAGCGCGATTTCGAATAACGAACGCGCCGCAGGATCGCGCGCTTTGATCGAGCGCAGCATGGAAACAAGGCCGCCGGCCATCACGAACTCCACCACATCCAGCCCCGGGCCGCTCCACATAGGGAGTCGTCGGGTAAATTTCGAGTCCCATGCCCGATAGCAGAAAACCCGGAAAGAGGGAAAGAAATATCTTCCTAGCCTAGACAATTCTCTCAAAAAGAGATGAATATTCCCCTTACCAACAGCACCATCGTCTTTCGCCGATGGTGCTATGCACACCGGAGGCGGGTGCCGGAAGCCCTAAGGAGTCGCCATGCTCGATCCCATCGACCGCAAAATCCTGGCCCTTTTGCAGAACAACGCCGGGCTTTCCATCGCCGAGATCGCCCAAAAGGTCGGGCTGTCGCAGACGCCGTGCTGGAAACGCATTCAAAAGATGGAGCAGGCCGGCATCATCAAGGCGCGTGTCGCGCTGCTCGACGCGAAGCGGCTCAATCTTGGACTGACGGTGTTCGTCATCATCCGCACCAGCCAGCACGACGACGTGTGGCTGCAGAAGTTCGCCCGTGCGGTGAAGGAGATGCCCGAAATCACCGCCATCTGGCGCATGGCCGGCGATATCGACTATCTGCTGCGCGTCGTGGTGAAAGACATGGACGCCTATGATTCGTTCTATAAGCGCCTGATCAAGCGCGTCGCCTTGAGCGACGTCAGCTCGACCTTCGTGATGGAAGAGATCAAATACTCGACCGCGTTGCCGCTCGAACTGTCGACGCCGATGACGCCGGTACCGGTCGCTTAAGGGCCCATTGGAAGACGCCGTAGAAATAACCGCCGGCGCGCGATCCGAAAAAGTGGCGCCCGGTTTTTCGAGGAGATCGCGCGCAACCCGATAGGAAGGCGGCGACTATTCGGTTTTTTGGAAGACGCCGTAGAAATAACCGCCGCCCGCGAATGCGTAGGCGTCGGCCATCATGGCGCGCGCCTTCGGCGAGGCGTCGGGTTCAAAGGGCGCGGGCTGTATCCAGTTGAGGAAATGCACCCCGCGCGCGCCCAGCGCTAGTTCCAGCGCCGACGTCGTCAGCGTCGCAAAGCTCTGGTTCAGCATCTCGTGGAAGAAGATCGTATCGGGCGTGCCGGAAACCTGCTGCAGCACGCCGGCCATCAAACGATGATCGCCGGCTTGCCGTGCGATGGTGTTCGCGATGACGCGGATTTGCGCGCGTGCGGTGCGCACCTGTTCCGCGGGCGCTTCCGCGTTTTCGGCGCTCGCGCGCAGGACCTTGTGCAGTCCGGCCATCAGCAGCGGCACCGTCCCGGAATAATAGCTGATGACGGCAAGGCCGCCCGGCTTCAGGCAATCGGCGATAAGGTTCAGAAGATACCGCTGCACCGGCGGCGGGGTCACATAGAGCACGCCAACATGATAGATGAGATCGAATTTGCCGAGGTCATTGGCGTCGAGGTCCAGGAAGTCCGCGCACATGAAACGGCAGCGCGATCCGAAACGCGCGGTGCGCGCCACGGCTTTCACATAAGCCGTCTGCGACAAATCCGTGCCGACGATCTTCCCGGTCGTGAGCCCCGCGACGCGTTCAAGTTGCGCGCCGGTTCCGCATCCAAGATCCAGGACGTCGATGTTGTGCGCCTCGCGTTTCGCACCGTACCGGGCGGCCAGCGCGAAGACGTGTTCGGGGTCCAGGCCGGGGCTCGCCGGCTCATCGTAGGGGACGAGATCGTAGTTGCCCGCGATCAACTTGTTCAGGCCACGCAGGATATCGTCGTCGCTGGCGTCGCTCGGCATCTGAAAGCCTTCCCGCTCCCTGCTTGGATACCATCTGCATTGCATTTTTGGTCGGGCGTGAGAAGCTGAAAGACGCCTTTTCCATGCCCCTCTTTCCGACATTCAAATGGCTGTCCTGTCTCTCGAAACCATTACCAAGCGTGAAACCTGGGCCGCCCTGGCGCCGCGTCTGCACATCGAAGAGGAGGCCCTGCTGCGCGCCGCGCCTCCGATCGCCCTCGACCCGGCGCGCATCATCGCCATCCGCGAGCAGCTCCTTCTCGACGGCTATTTCCAGCAATCGGACGTGCTCTTCGATGTCGACCTTGCGCTCATGGCCGAGACGGTGCGCAAATTCTCTAGCGACGGCTTGTCGCCGGTCTTCGCGTTCCTTTACGACGAATTCTGGCTTCCCTTCTGCCAGCTCGATTCTCTGTTCCGCGAGATTTTGGGCGGTTACGCCATGCTGCCGGATTTCTGGGTCTGGAACGTCGATCCGCAGAAAGGCGATTCGGGTTGGACACCCCATCGGGACAAGGGCGGCGCGACGCTGCGACCCGACGGGACGCCGAATTCCATCACCGTCTGGATTCCGCTGACCGACGCGACGCCGCTGACAAGCTGCATGTATGTGGTGCCGGCGCGTCACGATCCCACGTACGGGACGAACCGCGAAGGTGAATGGCGCTTCGATCTCCCCAGCATCCGTGCGCTGCCTGCCAAGCCGGGTGACGTGCTCGCCTGGAATCAGGCCGTCTTGCATTGGGGCAGCAAAAGCTCGCCGCTCGCCCGGGAGTCCCGGGTCAGCATGGCGGTCGAGTTTCAGCGCGCCGACGTCCCGCCGATGAATCCACCGCTCCTGAAACCGGCGCAGCTCATGCCGTTTGAACAGCGGCTGAAACTGATCGCCAAACAAGTGCTCCAATACCGGCACATGTACAAAGTCGCGCCGGAGCTTGAGCAAATGATGATGAAGCTGGCCGCCTAGTCCGGGCGCGCCATCAACGCATTGATGTCGCGTCCGCTGGCTGCATGCGCGAAACACCCGAACGTCCCGTGGTCGGCGATTTCACGCGCGGCGGCCATGAAGGCGCCCCAGGCGCTGCGCGCCAGCGCGCCGCCGACGCTAATGCGGCGCACGCCGAGCGCGGCGAGACGTTCCACGGTGAAACCCGCCTGTCCGACCAGCACGTTCACGGGTTTTGGCGCCACCGCTCGCACCACGGCGGCAACTTGGTCGTCCGTCGTGAGGCCCGGCGCGTACAGACAATCGGCTCCGGCGTCGGCATACGCGCAAAGGCGGGCGACCGTGTCGTCGAGATCGGGCCGTCCGGCGATGAAGTTTTCCGCGCGTCCCACCAATATGACGTCGCCGCCGGCGGCATCGATGGCGCGGCGCGCGGCGCGGATGCGGGCAACGCTGTCGGCGAGGCTGCGCAAAGGTTGGTCCGCGCGCGGTGTGGAATCTTCAATCGAGAGGCCTGCGATACCGGCCGCGCAGGCGCGAGCGACATTGGCTTCGACGCCTGCGGTGTCGGTCGAGAATCCATCCTCGAAATCGGCGTTCACCGGAAGATCGACGGCGGCTGTGAGTTTTTGAAGATGAGCAAGGACGTCATCGACGCCGGCCTGGTTGTCGGCGTGCGCGATGGTCCAGGCGAAGCCTGAACTCGTCGTCGCCAGCGCTTTGAAGCCCAAGCTTGCCAGATAGCGCGCGCTTCCAAGGTCCCAAGGATTGGGGATGACAAAACACCCGGACCTGTGCAGGTCCTTGAATTGCGCCCGCAACAAAGTGGTGCGATCGTGTGTGGTCATGCCGCGCCTCCGGTTTCGTTTCAGGGAGGTATATCCCTCAAAACGCCGGCAGCTTCACCAATTTGTGGCACAGGCGTTCGGTTTCCGGTTCTGCCTTGGCGGCGGCTTTGCGGTGCGCCGATTTCAAGGCGTCGCCGGCTTTCTTCATCAGGCGCCGTTCCGCGGGCGTCGCGCGCGCGGCCACCAAGGCCAGCGTGCGTTCGGCGACATCGAGGTCGTTGAGATGCCCCAAGCTGTCTTGAACCCGCTTGAGGACGGCATTGGCCCGCTGCGCGCGCTTTTCGGACAACACCGGCATCAGGAATTCGAGGCTATAGCGCAGTTTCTTCACCGCGATGCGTAATTCATGGCGCTCCGGCACCGTGAGCTTGTCGGCGCGCGCCGCGACGGCCTGGATTTTCTTCATGCGCTTGTTCAGCGCTTCGCGGGCAAAGGCGCCGACGTCGGGGATTTCTGCGTCATCCACGTACCAGCCATGGCCGCTGAGCCAAGTCTCCACGCGTGCCGCGAAGCGCCGCATGCGAGGGCCGCGCAACGCGTTCATCGCGCTGGTACGCGCATGCGTACGGGCGCTGCGCACGGCGTTGCCCAGTGCGGCTGCCGACTCATCGTTCTTGCGGCTGCGCTTCTCAAGGTCCGCGAGAAGTACATCGAGATCGCGAACCGCGCCCAGTTGGTTTGCAAGCCACTTCCCTTCCGTGTTCAGCCAGTCGCGTTGATTTTCCGGCATGAAAGCCTTGAACAGCGAGAGCGCCGAGCGGAAACGGCGCAGGCCTACGCGCACCTGATGCACGCCTTCGGCGTTGCGGCCATCCAGCGCGGCGGGCAAATTGAGTTGCCAATGGTCGCGGCAGCCCGCGATGACGGCGGCGATCGCATCGTCGAGTGTCGATCTTGTCTTGAAGGTGATGGGAGCGGCCTTGCTCCACCGTGGCGTGTGCTTAGGCTGCGTAAAGCGCTTTTTCCCGGCTGCTTTGCGCGCACGCGCGGCGTCGCCCGAAGCTGCGCGAGATGTCTTCGTCTCTCCGATGTGCGTATGCGCGCGAATGGCCATCCCCGAGACTCATGCGCGGTGTTCCTGAACCGCCCGTTTCAACGGACATCGTCGGCAACGCGCGCAGAAACTCTCTCAAAGTCCGAGGTGTTACGCAGCAGTTTTATGACGGTGTCATAGAACAGTAATGTTGCGTGATTTCAGAGGCTTAGCGTCTCGATTGTGGATAACTTAGGGGGCAAGCTGTGGATAACCCGAGTTTGGGTTGCCTAGCTACACTTGGAATACCCGCAACTGGTGCAGGTATCGCAGTCTTCCTGTCTCAGAAGCGAGTACGTGCCGCACTTCGGGCAGGCCCTGAAGCGCCGGTCACGCCCGCCAGCGGCGTTCTTGAGGTTCACGATCTTGCTTTCGCTGCGCTGACGCGCGGCTCGTTCCTGCGCGAGAAACCCCGTGTCGATCATATGCTTTTCGATCACGTCGCCGATGGCCGCGAGCAATGACGGTACATAGCGGCCATTCATCCACTGGCCGCCGCGCGGATCGAACACCGCTTTCAGCTCTTCCACCACGAAGCCGACATCGCCGCCACGCCGGAACACCGCCGAGATCATGCGGGTTAGCGCAACCGTCCAGGCGTAGTGCTCCATGTTCTTCGAATTGATGAACACTTCGAACGGCCGTCGCATATTATTCCCGCGTTCGTCGGGCGACAGAATGTCGTTCACGGTGATGTAAATCGCGTGATCGCTCTCTGGCCAGCGCAGTTTGTAAGTGCGCCCCGGCAACGTTTCCGGGCGCGCTTCCGGCTCCTCGTTCGCACCGAAGATGGGTGGGGCTTCGGGACGTTTGACTTCCAGCACCATGCCGCGCACGGCGCTCGGACGGTAGGTGGTGCAACCTTTGCACCCCATATCGTAAGCGCGCATGTAGACGTCCGCAAAACGTTCGAACGGGAAATCTTCCGGAACGTTGATGGTCTTGGAGATGGAACTGTCGATATAATCTTGCACCGCCGCCTGCATCGCCAGGTGATCTTCCGGCGCGAGGGTTTGCGCGTCGACGAAATACGCGGGCAACGCGGTTTCCCCGTTCTTCTCGCGGAACATGCGGTAAGCGTAATCGCTCACCTCCTGTTCCTTGCGCGCGCCGTCCGGCATCAGAACATGGCGCGTGTGCACGAAGCTGAACACGGGCTCGATGCCGGAGGACACATTATCCGCGAATAGCGAGATGGTTCCGGTGGGTGCAATGGACGTCACCAGCGCGTTCCGGATGCCATGCTTGGCGATGCGCGCGCGCAGGTTCCCAGGCAACGCGGCTACGGTTGCTCCGGCGAGATAAGCATCGGCGTCGAACAGGGGGAAAGGGCCTTTCTCGGTGGCCAAATCCACGGACGCGTTGTAAGCGGCGTCGCGGAAAAGCTCCATCCAGCGGCGTGTTGTCGCCACGGCCTTGGCGCTGCCGTAGCGCTCGCCGCACATAATCAGCGCGTCCGCGAGGCCCGTGACGCCAAGGCCGATACGGCGTTTCTGCGTCGCCTCGGCGCGCTGCGCCGGGATGGGGTAGTTCGAGGCCTCGATCACATTGTCCATCATGCGCACGGCGGCCGCGATGGTCTCGATGAGTTTTGATTCGTCGAGGCGCGCCGCCGGTGTGAACGCCCCGTCGATCAGGCGCGCGAGATTGATCGAGCCGAGCAGGCAGGTTCCATAGGGCGGCAAGGGTTGTTCGCCGCAAGGATTGGTTGCGCTGATGGTTTCGGCGTAAGCGAGGTTGTTCCGCGCGTTGATACGGTCGATGAAGATCACGCCTGGCTCGGCATAGTCGTAGGTGGCGCGGATGATCTTGTTCCACAGCGCCTTGGCTTTCAGCGTCCGATAGGTTTTCCCGTCGAAGGAAAGCGTCCAGTCCTTGTCTTCCTTCACCGCCACCATGAACGCGTCGGTGACCAGCACCGACAGATTGAACATGGTCAATCGGCCGGGGGTCTGCTTGGCGGTGATGAAATCCTCGATGTCGGGGTGATCGCAGCGCAGCGTCGCCATCATCGCGCCGCGCCGTGCGCCCGCGCTCATGATGGTGCGGCACATGGCATCCCAAACATCCATGAACGACAGGGGACCTGAAGCGTCCGCGCCCACACCTTTCACGGGTGCGCCTTTCGGACGCAGGGTCGAGAAGTCGTACCCGATGCCGCCGCCCTGCTGCATCGTCAGCGCCGCTTCCTTGAGATGCGTGAAGATCGAGGACATGTCGTCCTCGATCGTCCCCATCACGAAACAGTTGTGGAGCGTGACTTTGCGCCCCGTCCCCGCGCCCGCGAGGATGCGCCCCGCCGGCAGGAAGACGAAATCGTTCATGGCGCGTTCGAAGCGCGGCGCCCAGACGGCAGGGTCTCTCTCTTGCGCGGCGAGGGCTTTCGCGACGCGCGCCCATGTGTCCGCGACCGTCTGGTCGATGGGATCGCCATCAGCCGACGTGAAGCGGTATTTCATGTCCCAGATCTGCTGGGCGATGGGCGAGGTCGTGGTCATTGCCCTGTCCACTACACGTAGGTCCTTGAATTTTAATTAGCAACGCGAGGGATCGGATAGGATTCTGTTACTCTTTCTGTAAGTCATTGATTTGAAGTGTTAAGCTCGAGTCGCAAATGCCGGGGAGGGCAGGAATGGCGAAGCGCAAGCAACCAGGAACCGATCTCGAACCCGTGGCCGGCAACGGTTTGCTCCATCGGCGCATGTTTCTGCGTGGTGGAGCGGTAGCCGGGGTCCTTGGCGCGGCGAGTCTCGCGCAGGCCGAGCCGCTGGCGGTGCCGGAATGGGTGACCAAGCCCGGGAAACGCCCGCAACCCTATACCCAGCCTTCGCCCTTCGAGCAGGGCGTCCAACGCATGCTGCCCGATCAAAATCCGCTTTATGAGCCGGGCTCGGCGTCAGGCCGCACACCGCATCAGTTCCTCGAAGGCATGGTGACGCCCAACGGGCTCCATTTTGAGGTCACGCATAATGGTGTGCCGGAGATCGACCCCGCGCGCCATCTGCTCGTGATCCATGGTCTCGTGAAGCGCCCGCTCAAGTTCACCGTGGACTCGCTGTTGCGCTATCCGATGACCTCACGCCTCCACTTCATCGAATGCGCGGGCAACAGCGCTTCGCTTTACGGGTCCACAGCGGTGAAGGGCTCGGTGCAGCAGTTGCATGGTCTTCTCTCCGGCGCCGAGTGGACGGGTGTGCCTTTGTCCGTCCTGCTCGATGAAGCCGGTATCGATCCCAAAGCGAAGTGGGTCTACGCCGAAGGCGGCGACGCCTCGTCGGTCACGCGCTCGATCCCGCTCGCCAAGTGCATGGATGACGTGCTCGTCGCCCTCTATCAGAACGGCGAGCGCCTGCGCCCGAACAACGGTTATCCCGTGCGCCTTCTGGTCCCGGGTTTCCAGGGCAATATGAACATCAAATGGCTGCGCCGCCTGCGTCTCACCGAGGAGCCGATGCAGACCCGCTATGAAACCTCGCGCTACTCGCTGCTGCTCGCCGATGGCAAGACAGCGCAATTCAAATTCCAGCTCGACGCAAAATCGATCATCACGCGCCCGTCGCCCGGCTATCAAATGCAGGGGCCCGGTCTCTACGAGATCTCCGGCCTCGCCTGGTCGGGCAATGGCACCGTGAAGCAGGTGGAAGTCTCCGCCGACGGCGGCAAGAGCTGGGCGGTCGCCGCGCTCTCGGGGCCGGTGCTGCCGAAAATGCTCACACGTTTCAGGGCGCCGTGGAAATGGGACGGCGGTCCCGCGGTTTTGCAAAGTCGCGTCACCGACGACACAGGTTATGTGCAGCCGACCCGCGACGCGCTGATCGCCGCGCGCGGCAATAAGGCGAATTATCATTACAACGGCATGACCAGCTGGAATGTGGCGGGCGGCGGCGAGGTGACCCATGTTTATGCGTAAGGTCCTTGTCCTCACGGCGCTTGCCTTCCCGGCCGCGGCCGCAGAAGCGCCGCACCTCGGCCAGCCCATCACCGAAGCGGACATCGCGCCCTGGGCCATCGACATCGCCCCGGATGGACGCGGCCTTCCCGCCGGCAGCGGCAACGCCGCCAAGGGCGAGGAGATCTACGTTGAGAAATGCGCGGCCTGTCACGGCTTTGACGGTGCCGGTCAGCCCGCCGATGCGCTCGCCGGCGGGCAAGGATCGCTCGGCACGGCTAAAGCCGTGAAAACCATCGGCAGCTTCTGGCCCTACGCGACGATCATCTTCGACTATACCCGCCGCGCGATGCCGCTGAACAACCCGCAGACTCTCACCAACGACGAGGTCTACGCGCTCACCGCCTACATCCTGAAGCTCAATGGAATCATTGGGGCCAAGGATGTGATGAACGCCAAGTCCTTGCCGCGCGTGAAAATGCCGAATCGCGACGGTTTCGTTCAAATCTGGCCGGGCAACCTGAAGTAACGCACGCCGTCCCGCTGTAGGGACATCGCCCGGCCTCTTCATCTTCTAGGGTGGGGAGGCTGGACGGGGCATGGGCGCTGCGGATGTGGTGCCGGGCCGTGAGTGCGGCGCGTGTAGGGTGTGTTGTATCGCACCGACGATTGACGACCCGGAAATTCAAAAGCAATCCGGCACGCGGTGCCGGCATTGCAGGGAGGGCGGCGACGGGGGCTGCGCGATCTACGACGCGAGGCCTACGCCGTGCCGTGTCTTTTATTGCGCCTGGCGGCGCCTCGCGTCATTTCCCGACGATTGGCGGCCCGATCTCACCGGCGTCTTCGGCACGTTGGACGCGGCTACCATCGACGGCAAGCAGGGCGTGGTTCTGACGCTGACCCTTCTTCATAACGAGATGAATATCATCCGGCATCGGCCGTTTGTGGAGTTCATCCGCGCGACCGTGCTCGAAGGGCTGCCCATTTACCTCGCGCTCGCTGGACCTCCGGGCCACAAACCCCTGCGGACATTCTTGAACACGCCGGCCATGAGCGAGGCCGCACGCGCCAGCGATGAAGATGTCTGCCGTCTCCTGCATGACGCCGTGCACGCCATCAAGGCGCACCCGGTCCTCGCGTACTCGCTTCGCCATCAGGGCAACGATACGGGAATTTAGTACGGCTTGCCGTCCGGGTCGCTTGAATCGACCACTTCGGTCTCCGGCCTGTCATTGCCGCCCACCATCTCGGTGTGCCAGCGGCTTTCGCCGTCCTGGTAGGAGATCGCGGCGGAGAGGCCGCCGAGGTGTTGGCGTTGGGACGCGTTGCGCGCCGCCGCGCGCGCTTTGCCGTGACTCGGAAAGGTTTCGGAATAGACATCCTTCACACGATAGGCCCAGCCGCCGTCGTGCTCGACAACCTCATACGTGACCGTCATGGGGTGCTCCTCCTGTTATCTAAGAGGAATGCACCCCACCTGGATTTTGTTTCGTTAGGTGGATTTGCGCTTCAAGGCTTCCGCGAAAGCGGCGCCGAATGCGCCTTGCGAGGGCGCGGACGGTTTGTTTTCGCGCTTATTGAAGTTCTGCACCGACGGGCCGCGCGGGCCGGCATCGCGTTTTTCGCCGCGCGGCGCCGGCGCGGCGCTGCCGTCCTTCTTCATGGTGAGGCTGATACGCTTGCGCGCCATATCGACCTCCAGCACGCGCACCTTCACCACATCGCCCGCTTTGACGACCTCATGGGCATCCTTGATGAAGCGGTCGGCGAGCTGCGAGACATGCACCAATCCATCCTGGTGGACGCCGATATCGACGAAGGCGCCGAAAGCGGCCACGTTGGTCACGGTGCCTTCCAGCAGCATGCCCGGCACCAGGTCTTTCAGTTCCTCGACACCCTCCGCGAAAGTCGCGGTCTTGAAGGACGGACGCGGATCGCGGCCCGGTTTCTCCAATTCCGAGATGATGTCGCGCACGGTCGGCAGGCCGAACTTCTCGTCCACGAACACCTTGGCGTCGAGGGCTTTCAGGGCGGCGCTGTCGCCCATCAGTTCGCGTACGTCGCGCCCGCAGGCCGCGACGATCTTCTTGGCGACATCGTAAGCTTCCGGGTGGACGGCGGACGCATCGAGCGGCTCTGTGCCGTTCGGGATGCGCAGGAACCCGGCGCATTGTTCGAACGTGCGCTGTCCGAGACGCGCGACCTTCAACAGTTCCTTGCGTTCCTTGAAGGCGCCCGCGGTGTTGCGGTGCGCGACGATGGAATCGGCGAGCGATGAGGTGAGGCCCGACACGCGCGCCAGCAACGAGGCCGAGGCCGTGTTGAGGTCCACGCCCACGGCGTTCACGGCGTCTTCCACGACCGCTTCCAACGAACGGCCGAGTTTGTACTGGTCGACGTCGTGCTGGTACTGGCCGACACCGATCGATTTCGGTTCGATCTTCACCAGTTCCGCCAGCGGGTCTTGCAGGCGGCGCGCGATCGACACCGCGCCGCGCAGCGAGACGTCGAGTTCGGGGAACTCTTTCGCGGCGAGTTCCGAGGCCGAATACACGGAGGCGCCGGCTTCGCTGACGATGACCTTGAGCGGCTTCGCGTTGCCGGGAATCGCCGCGAGCATGTCGGCCACCAGCTTCTCCGTCTCGCGGCTGCCGGTGCCGTTGCCGATGGCGATCAGTTCGACGCCGTGTTTGCGGATCAGACTCGCGAGCTCCAATTGCGTGCCGCGCACGTCGTTGCGCGGTGGGAACGGATAAACCGTCGTCGTGGCGAGCACTTTGCCGGTGCTGTCGATGACGGCGACCTTCACGCCGGTGCGAATCCCGGGATCAAGGCCCATGGTCGCGCGCGAGCCGGCGGGGGCCGCCAGCAGCAGGTCTTTCAAGTTGCGGGCAAACACGTTGATCGCCTCTTCCTCGGCGCGTGTGCGCAAATCGGTCATCAGGTCGATGGACAGGCGCGTCAGAAGCTTCACCTTCCACGTCCAGCTCGCGACGGTGGCCAGCCACTGATCGCCGGGGAGTTTCTTCCCAATCGCATACGTGTCCGCGATCATCTGCTCGGCCGGCTTGACGGTCGAGGGGTCGTCCGCGTCGACTTCGAGATCGAGCATCAGGATCTCTTCATTGCGTCCGCGCAGCATGGCCAGCGCGCGGTGTCCGGCCACATTGGCCCAGCGTTCGGAGTGATCGAAATAGTCGGAGAATTTCGCGCCCTCCGTCTGTTTGCCCTCGGACACGCGCGAGCGCAGCACGGCGCGCTCCTTCATATAGTTACGCAGGCGTCCGACCAGGTCCGCGTTTTCGGCGAATTGTTCAGAAAGGATGTCGCGCGCGCCTTCCAGCGCGGCCTTCACGTCGGCTACTTTCTCGTTCACGTAACCGGCAGCCATTTCGGCCGGAACCGCGGCGCGGTCGGCGAGGATGCCCTCGGCCAGTGGCAGCAGACCGTTTTCCTTGGCGATCTCCGCCTTGGTGCGGCGCTTCGGCTTGAAGGGCAGGTAGATATCTTCCAGTTCGGCCTTGGTCTCCGCGCCGGCGATCTTTTTCTCAAGCTCTTCGGTCAGCTTTCCCTGTTCCTTGATCGAGGCCAGGATCGCGTCGCGGCGGGAATCCATCTCCCGCAGGTAGACAAGCCGTTCAGCCAGAACGCGCAGTTGTGTGTCATCAAGACCACCCGTCACTTCCTTACGGTAGCGGGCGATGAAGGGCACCGTGGCGCCTTCGTCGAGAAGGGTAACGGCCGCGGCGACCTGGGCCGGTTTGGCGGTGATCTCGGCGGCGATGGTCTGAGCGATGCGAAGCGCGGGAAGAACGTCGAGGGCCATAAGGTTCCTAAGGGAGGAAGTCGAAACTGAAACGAGCGGCGCAAAATAGAAAAAATCGCCGGTGAATTCCAACGCGGATTGCTCTTGATTTTTACGCCGAACGTTGCACTGCAATATCCCGCACCCGCTTGCGTCCGCGCGGTCTTACACGTACGTTGGCCGCGTCATCCCGCCTTGGTCCCGTATGTCCCCGATCCTTTCGATCTCGAACGTCAGCAAGACCTACACTTCGGGTCTTCAAGCCCTCAAGCGTGTCGATCTTGAGATCAACAGAGGCGAAATCTTCGCCCTTCTCGGGCCCAATGGCGCGGGCAAATCCACGCTCATCAATATCGTCTGCGGCATCGTGACGCCGAGCACCGGCAAGATCGTCGCCGACGGCCACGACATTCAAAAGGACTACCGTCAGGCGCGCTTCAAGATCGCCCTGGTGCCGCAGGAACTGGCGACCGATGCTTTTGAAACCGTGGCCACCAGCGTCCGCCTGTCGCGCGGCCTGTTCGGCCGCCCGGTCGATCCGGCCCTTATCGAAAAAGTCCTGCGTTCGCTCACCCTCTGGGAGAAGCGCAACGACAAGATCATGACCCTGTCGGGCGGCATGAAGCGCCGGGTGATGATCGCCAAGGCGCTCGCGCACGAGCCGAAGATCCTATTCCTCGACGAACCGACCGCCGGTGTTGATGTCGAGCTGCGCAAGGATATGTGGAATCTCGTGCGTCAACTGCGCGACGCGGGAGTCACCATCATCCTCACCACGCACTACATCGAGGAAGCCGAGGAAATGGCCGACCGCGTCGGCGTCATCAGTAAGGGCGAGTTGATCCTGGTCGAAGAGAAGACCGTGTTGATGCAGAAGCTTGGCAAGAAGCAACTCACCTTGCAGCTTCAGGAACCGTTGAAAACCGTCCCGCCCGAGTTGGCCGACTGGAATCTCGTGCTCAAAAGCGACGGCTCCGTCCTTGAATATACGTACGACGGCAAAGCCGAGCGCACGGGCATTCCGTCGCTTCTACGGCGCATGACCGACATTGGCGTCGCGTTCAAGGACCTCAACACGCACCAAAGCTCGCTTGAAGACATTTTCGTCAGCCTGGTGAGCGAGCGCAAATGAGCAGCGAACAGCAGATCCTCGGCTTTAACCGCTATGGCGTTTGGGCGATTTTCCGTTTCGAAATGGCGCGCTTCCTGCGCACGGCCGGGCAAAGCATCCTCACGCCGGTGCTGACCACCTCGCTCTATTTCGTGGTGTTCGGCTCGGCCATCGGTGGGCGCATGTCGGAAGTCGGCGGCGTCCCTTACGGCGCCTTCATCGTGCCCGGCATGATCATGCTGACGATCCTGGCGGAAAGCATGTCCAACGGTTCCTTCGGCATCTACTTTCCGAAATTCACCGGCACGATTTACGAACTGCTTTCGGCGCCGATCTCGCCTGTTGAAACCGTGCTTGGTTATGTCGGTGCGGCGGCGACAAAGTCTGTGATCCTCGGCCTTATCATCCTCACCACCTCGACCTTCTTCGTCGATATCCGTATCCATCATCCCATCGCGATGATCGGCTTCCTGGTGTTGACCTCGGCGACCTTCGCCCTGCTGGGCTTCATCACCGGCATCTGGGCGCGCTCATTCGAGCAACTTAGTTTCATCCCGATGCTGGTGGTCACACCGCTGACGTTCCTTGGCGGCGCCTTCTACTCCATCGACATGCTGCCGGGCGCCTGGCGCACGATCACGCTGTTCAACCCAATCGTGTATATCATCAGCGCGTTCCGCTGGTGCTTCTACGGAACGTCGGACGTCGGCGTGGAGGTCAGCATGCTGATGACCGCCATTTTCTTCCTCGGCGGTCTCGTCGCGGTCAGCTGGATCTTCAAGACCGGATACCGGCTGAAGAACTAGTGCCAGCGCCGCGGCTTCGGGTTCGCCGCTTTCTGCATCGCGATCGCGGCCAGACCTGCCGTCCCAATCAATTTTCTGAACGTGCCCACGCGCCGGCCACGGCGCTGCATCAGCGACTGGGCGACTCCGGCGATGGCGAGCAGCGGCACTACCTTAGAGAGCAGGCCGCGTTTTCTGCGAATGAACATGACAAAACTCTCCGTGACCAAAATACCCGGTCATAATGCCGGAAGGGCCGCGGGTGTTCCGCCTAGGGGAGCGGTTCGCTGTCCGTGGTTTCAAGGCGGACGCGCAATTCCGCGAGCATTTCGTCGCGTGACAACCCCTTAGGTAGCGCCGGGCGATAGCGGAACACAATCTCGCCAGGGCGCTTCAGGATGCGGGTCTTGCCCCAGATGGCGCCGGTGTTCAGCGACATGGGGATCACCGGCGCGTCGCAATGCGCGTAAAGCGCCGCGACGCCCGGCTTATACGGAACGCTCGTGCCCGGCTTCACACGGGTGCCTTCTGGAAAGATGACCACCTGATTCCCAGCCGCGAGCGCCTCTTGCGCCTCGCGGAACATCTTGCGCATGGCGGTCGCGCCGGCGCCGCGGTCGATATGCACAAGGCCCGCGCGCTGCATGTACCAACCGACAACCGGGATATAGATGAGTTCGCGCTTCAGCACGAACACCGGATTCTCGAGTTCGAGGAACATCTCATAGGTCTCGAACGACGACTGGTGCTGCGCGGCGACGATGCAGGGGCCTTTGGGCAGGTTCTCGCGGCCCTCGCTGCGGAAGGTCACGCCGCAGATCACGCGCGCGAGGCGCCGCACGCCGTGTACCCACACGCGGATGGCGCCCACGGTCGTGCGCCGGGAAATGAGCAGCGGCGTGCATATAAGCGCAAGGCCGATGGTCCACGTCACGAACGCGAACAGATAGATCCAAGATCGGATGAGAACGAAACCCATGGTGGCGCTGGTTTAGGTCTGCGCGTCGGTTTGGGCAAGGCTTGGAGACGCATCGGTCTCCAAGCTCTGGCGCGCCCAGGTGAGAAGGAATTTCGTGTATTCGCGGGCGATCAGGCTCGCCGTGCCCGGCCAGCGCCACCAGTCGCGTTTGACGGCGGTGGGGAAGACGGCGTGCGGCACGATCTCCACCTCCGGCATCGCGTCGTGGAACTCCAGAAGGCTCCGGCGCATATGATAGGCGGCGGTCACGAGGCGGATCGAACGCATGTTCTGACTGCGCACCCACGCGGCGGTCTCGATCGCATTTCCTGGGGTATCCACGGCCGCTTTCCCGATGGTGATGTTTGCGGCGAGTTCCGGGCTGATGGGGGTTGAGCGGCCGAGAATATCGGCTGTGCGCACCTGCTCGCCCGCGCCCGACACGAACAGGCGTTCGGCGAGTCCATCCGATAGCAATTTGACACCGGTCTCGATGCGTTCTGCGCCGCCGGTCAGCGCGACAATAGCGTCGGTATGCGTCGAAGTGTCCGCGACATCGGAAGGAATGGTCGAGGCGAACCACAGGAAGCCGGCCGTCCACGCAAGGAGGACGGACCCCGCCGCCACGACCAGCAATTTCCACAAAATGGCCTGCATGGCGCGATGCTACACTATCTCGGCGGGCAAAACAGGGATCAGACTTTAGCGCTTAAGGCCCGTCTGACCGTCACATTCGCCGTGATCATGGCGATCGCTCCCGCCGCGAGGGGCAGGACCGCGAGGGTGAGCCATAGGCTTACGGGAAAGCGCACGTCGGGAAGGATGCCGTCCTCGATCCGGCTCGCGAGCCAGGCGATGAAGCCTAGGGTCGGCGCATAAATCGCGAGCCCCGCGAAACCGCCAAGGAGACTCTGCAAAAGAGCGCGGCGCGCGAACTGTCCGGCGATATATCCGTCCTTCGCGCCCACCACATGCAGCACGTCGATGACTTGCGCGAACGCGGCGAGACTTGCCCGGGTTGCAAAAACGATCGTCAAACCTAGCGCGCCCGTCACAAGAGCCATGGTCGTCAGCGCGATGGCGCCGAGGCCTTCGGCCAATCCGATCACGCGGTTCAGCCAGGCCCGATGATCGTCGATCACGGCGCCGGGCGCCGCGGTTTGCACGGCATTCGAGACCGCCGCGATGGCCGACGCTTCGCTGGCGGACATCCGTACATCGATCAGCACCGGCAGCGGCAGGTCGGCGATGGTTTCGCCGGCGCCGAACCAGGGTTTCAACAGCTCGGTGACCTTTTCGCGCGGCACCGTCGCCGCGTTTTCCACGGCCGGATGACGGTGCAGCACGTCGAGCACTTTTTCCGTCGCGGCGGTCGATGCCGGGTCATTCGCATCCAGCATCACGGGGATCTGGATGGTAAGCGTGCCGGTCACGCTCTGGCTCCAATGACCGAGCAGCGCGCCGATATAGGCGTTGGTCGTCACCGCGATGGAGGCCATGAACACCAACACCATCACGAGCCACACCACGAAGCGGCCCGAGGCGTCGCCTTTTTTTAGTGGGAGTTCCGAGCGTAGCGCGATCACGATGCCACCACGCCGATCTCGGAGGCTTGCATCGGCGGCAGCGCCGTCACCTTGCCTTCATTCAGGTGAAGACGCGGGAACGGGAAGCGCGCGACGAGGTGTTCGTTGTGGGTGGCGATGATCACGCTCGCGCCCAGTTTGTGCAGCTCGACGAACAGCTGCATCAGACGTACGGCGATGGCGTCGTCGACGTTGCCTGTCGGCTCGTCGGCCAGGATCAGTTTGGGGCGGTGCACAACGGCGCGTGCGATGGCGATGCGTTGCTGTTGGCCGCCGGAAAGAACGGAGGGGCGCGCCTGCATCTGTTCTTCAAGGCCCACCCATTTCAAAAGCTCGGAGACGTTCCGTTCCACCACTGTCTCGCTGACGTTCGCAATCCGCAGCGGCAGCGCCACGTTGTCGAAGGCCGTCATATGCTCAAGCAGGCGGAAGTCCTGGAACACCACGCCTAATCGTCTCCGGATGGCCGGGAGCCGCGTGCGCTTGGCGTCCGTCACGTCATCGCCGAACAGCATGAGTTTGCCGCGGGTCGGCCGCTTGGCCAGATACATCAGGCTGAGCAGCGAGGTCTTCCCCGCGCCTGAGGGGCCGGTCAGGAAGTGGAAGGAGCTTTGAGGGATCGTGAAGGAGACGTCGGAGAAAATATCCGGTCCGTCCGCATACCGCAGTCCGACAGCTTCTAGTTGAACTGTGTCGCCGACAAAGTCGGTTTTTTTGCGGACAAGCGCCATCCGGAGTGATCCGATACTATATTTACGCTTCGGTAACCCTCTTGGAGAGGCGTTTAGTTCCCATTAACACGCCTGTTTGTACTATAGAAGAATGACGTTCGTATAAGTGGTTAACGAATGCGGATTACCTGTCCGAGCTGCGCCTCCCACTTTGAGCTGCCCAGCGAGCTTCTCGGCAAAAAAGGCCGAGCGCTGAAGTGTGCCACCTGCCAGCATTCCTGGTACCAGGCGGCGCAGGTGGAATCGCTCGACCTCGCGGCGGTGATGGGCGACGACTACGCGGCGCAGGCCGCGAATCCCCAGGCAGGCGCGCAGCCCGCGCGCCCGCAACAACCGCAGCGCCCGCAGGGTATTCAGCGCGTTCCGCCTCTTCCGAACGCGCAGGCCACCGCGGCGCAGAACGCCCGGAATCTTCTCGCGAGCGCGCTTGGCGCCGTTGAAGGTCAACGCGGTGCGCAGGCCGGTGCGCTTGGCGCGCCGCGCGAACCTGGACGCAACGTGCAGGCCGCACAGATCCGCCAGCAGCAACCGAATCCAGGCGCGCCGGTGCCCGGCGCGCCGGCCGTACCGCCCGGCGCGGTGTCGATGATGTCCCGGCGCAATCAGTTCCAGCAGCGTCCGACCCAAGGTCCTGGCGCCGCCCCGACGACCGCGCAGTCGTGGTTCGCCGGCACGGCCCGGGCACCCGGCGCACAGCAACAGCCGGGGACGCAAGGCGGTCCGGGCGCTGTTTCATGGATGCAGCAGGCCGGCGCTCAACAAACGATGCCGCAAGGCGCTCCGCTCGGGATGGCCGGCGATCATGCCGGTCCGGGCGCGGCTCCGTTACCGGGTCAATCGATGCGCGGCCAAGCGGGCTCGGCGCCCGCGCCCGGTCAGGGCGCGGTGTCGTGGATGAATCCGCAAGGCCAGATCGTACCGCCGGGAACCCCCGGTGCGGTGCCTGTCGCCATGCCGAGCATGCCCCCGGGCATGCAAGGCGGCCCTGGCCAAATGCCCGTGGGGGCTATGCCCGGCATGCCGCCCGGCGCGATGGGCGGCCCCGGCGCGAATGTCATGGCGGCGGCGCTGGGCGTGCCCAATTCTCCAGGGCAGGTCCAAGCCGCAGTCATGCCGGGCCAGTCCATGCGCGGTCAGGCCGGTTCGGCGCCAGCCCCGGGTCAAGGGGCTGTGTCCTGGATGAACCAGCAAGGTCAAGTCGTGCCCCCGGGCACCCCTGGCGCGGTTCCCATCGCCATGCCGCCCGGTATGCAGGGCAACGCGGGTGGTGCGCCGATCCCCGGGCAGTCCATGCGCGGGCAGGCGGGGATGCAGGGCGCGCCCGGCGAGGCGGCTGTGTCCTGGATGAAGCCCGGTGCGCCAGGAGCTCCTGGCGCTCCCGGCCAATCGATGATGAATCCAAACCTGCCTGCTGGTCCCGGCGCCGCGGCAGTGTCGCAGCTCTCCAATGAAATTATCGCGCCCGGCCAGGGCGCGCGTTCGCTCCTCGACGGCTCAGAGGCCGCCCCCGGCGCGCCTGGTCAATCCATGCTCGACAAGGCCGGCGCGGGTGGACAGCCCGGCCAGTCGATGCTGGACGCCGGTGCGAGCGGTGGTCCGGGCGCGGGTCCGCAAGCCGCCGCCCCGGCAGCAGCGGCTGCGGGCGAGGAAGCGGATCCCTTTTCCGAGAACGGCGCGAGCGGCGGCCCCGGCGCCGGTCCTGCGGGCAAAAAAGCTGAAGCTGAACTCGTGGCCGGCGCCACGGGCAGTCCGAAGGCCATGGGCGAACTCAAGACCGACGCCGCCGCGACGAAAGATGAAGCCGGTGCGTCCGGCGGTCCGGGCGCCAAGAGCGCCGCCGCCGCCGCCGCCGCCGCCGCGTCCGGCGCCGACGAGGATGAAGAACTTGTCGATCCCGATGCGGATCGTCCCAATTTCGGATCGGCCGACGAAGGCGAATCGGAAGAGGCCGCCGAGGAGGCCGCCGACGAGGGCTTCGCGCAGATCGCCTCGCGCGCCGGCGGTGGGCGCGCCGGTCCGGCCACGCCGGTGAAAATCAGGAAGCCGCTCGACCCCGCCTATACGACAGCCATCATGATGGCCGGTTTCGTCGGCATCATCGTCGCGACGCTGTGGTTCGCGCGCGCAGAGCTGGCCAAGATCCTGCCGCAAATCCAAGCGCTCTACGACACGGTCGGTGTGGAAGCGCCGAAGCCGGGCGACGGCCTCAGCATCACGGAATCCTCGAAGCGCCTGCAGCGCATCGGCGGCGTCGAAACGCTGGTGGTGCGCGGCTATGTCGCCAACATTGGCGAGATCCCGCGCACGGTTCCGGGGCTGCGCCTCGAGCTCTACAACGAAAAGCACGAAGTCATTCAATCCGAGGCCGCGGCCGCGCCTGCGGCGCTGCTCGATCCGGCAGCCTCATCTGAGTTCGTGATTCGTCTGGAACTTCCGCAGCTCAACCTCGCCAAAGGCGGCTACGCCGTCGTTTGGGATACGCAGGCCGAAAACTAGAACTGTTTCATCAGGCGGCGCAGATAGTCCTGCTCGGCGGCGGGACGCGTGCGATCGCTTGCCCGGTTCCGAATCTCTTCCAGGATCGCGCGTACGCGCTGCGCCATGCCGGCGGTATCCGGCTCGCGCGGCACGCCGCCTTCCACTTCATCGCCGCCCGAACGACCCTGGCCGCTCTGCTGTTTGTAGCGGATCTGTCCCATCTCGAGCTGCGCCAGACCGCCGAGGCCCTCGTCGAACAATGCTTCGGCCATCTGACGGGCCGCTTCGGACATGCCTTCTTCGAGGGACGATAGGGCCTTGCCCTGCTGATCGACGCCTTGCTTCCAAGCGCCGGCGCGCAGCGCGCCTTCCGCTTGGCGCATGGCGGCCGCGCTGTCCTGCAGACCCTCCGAGCTTTGCCCGGTCATCTGCTCCATCTGCTTCATGAGGCTCTCGAGCTGCTGGCGGATGTCTTCCTGGCTCTGCGCGGCGTCCTTCGCCGCGGCTTCGCCGTTCTGCCCCTGCTGCTGTTGCTGCTGGCCTTGCTGGTTGCCCTGTTGATTGCCTTGCTGCGGCGACTGCCCTTGGTTGCCTGCCTGCTGCGACTGGTTCTGACGCTGCTGGCCTTGTTGGCCTTGCTGGTCGCGCTGGGCCTGCTTGAAGTTCTTGTCCAGAAGCTCCGACTGCTTCTTGGCGAGATCGCGCATGTCTTGGAGCATGCGCTCGGCCGCCTGGACCTGCTGGCTATTCTGTTGATTGCCGGCGGCGTTGTTGCGCAGGTCGTCGAGTTCGGCCTGCAACTCGGCGAACGCTTTTTTCGCGTCGTCGTTCGAGCCCATCTGCGACAGTTGACGTAGCTGTTCCGCGAGCTGGGCGATATCGGATGAACGCTGGGCGTTGTCTTCCTTGGCGCTGAAGCTGGATTTTTGATTGCCGCCGTTCTCGTTCACGGCCTGCTGATATTCCTCGACCGCCTGCTGCAGCTCGCTCACCAACTTGTCGATTTCCTCCTGCGAGGCGCCGCGCTCGATGGCGTTGCGCAAGGCTTGCTCAGCGGCGCGCAGCCGCTGCTCGGCCACGGCGACGTTGCCGTCCTCGATGCGCACGGCGGAGTTCCACAGAAGCTCCGGCGTCGATTGCGCGGCCTGATCCGGCGTTTCCTCGGTGAAGCGAAAGCGCGTTGTCGACAGCGCGAGATGAACAAGCGGATCGGCGCCGAAGCTCTTGGGATCGGCGAGGATCTTGTTCACCGCTTCCAGCGCGGGCGGCACGGCTTCTTGCGGGTTCACGAACAGGCCCTTGCGCACGCGCGCGAGTTCGCGGGCGACGGGATGCGTGAACACGCGTTCCGGCAGCGTCGCCTCGAAGATGTCGCTGTGGCCGGTCAGTCCGGCAACGTCTGTCGCCACCAGTTGCACGCTTACCTTCATGCCCGCCCATGGCAGCGCCGTAAGATCGTTCAGCGAGCTTTGCTGGATATCCTTCGGCGAGAACGGCGGCAGTTGGATCGGGACTTCGATGGGCTTGGCCGCTTCGCCGCTCGGCACGCGATGAAGAACGGCCTTCAGGCTTGCCACGCCGTAGTCGTCCTTGACGTCATAGTCGATGCGGAAGCGCCAGCGCGCGCCCTGGTTCGGCGTGGTGGTGAATGCCACCGTGGGCGGCTTGTCGCCGATCCAGTTCACGTCCCAGCCCGCGATCATGCGCGCCCCGCTCTTGATCTCCAGGCGGTCCGTTTCCGTCAGCGTCATTTCCCCGCGCTGGCTTTGGTCGGCGAGGCGGTCCAGTTTGAATCTATCGTCGTCCAGCACCAGCGACGCATCGCGCGTCGCGCCCGTCACCATCACCAGGGCTTTGCTGCCCGCGGGGATATCGAGCGTGTCCGGGTTCTTGGTGCCTGTCGGCGCCGGCAATTCGATAAAGAGCGGCGAGCGGTTGGTATAGGTGGGCGGCGTGATCCACAGTTTCACCGCGGCGGTGCCCGCGTCGTCGCCCAGAAACGGCAGGAAGCCGCGCAAAAGGCGGTCGTTCACATGACCCCAGGCACTCGCAAAACCGATGGCGAGCACGAGCAGCACGACGGCGCGCGCCGCGAAGCGGTCCTTTCCGGCGACACCGGGCGCGGGCCCGGCGCTGCGCAACCGGTCGAGGTCGCCCTTGGCGCGGCGCTGGTGCACGCGCCACAGCAGGTGCTGGATCGTGTTCGATCCGGCAGAGAGGGAATCCTCTATGGTCGTGAGTGGACGGTGTCTGACCGGTGAGAGTGTCTCGAGCCGCACGCGTGCTTCGGCGCGCGTCGGCCAGGCGAAATCTTTCAGGTGGCGGGAGGCAAGATATGCGATCCCCGCCGCGGCGGCCAAAAGCACGGCGATATGCAAAGCGAGCGGAAGCGCCGGCAGAAGGTCGGTAAGGACCACGGCGACGAAGACGCCGATCAGCGCGGCGCTCACCCACAATCGCGCCCACAGCCGTTCCCAGGCCAGCGCGAGCCACGCCAGCGCCAGCCGGCGCTGGATCGTCAGATCTTCACGCAGATTGAGGGAAAGGTTCTCAGGCTCGTCGGGCTGCATCCGGCCAGTCTATGGGTTTGACCGGAGGCGTTCAATGAAACCCCTGCAAGGTAAAAGCGCCCTTTTTGGCTGTTACGACAGCCAGGGCGGCAACTGCTCTAGGGCCATCATCTGGTCGAACGTGGGGCGTTTACGCACCACGGCGAAGCTGTTGCCCTTCACCAGGACTTCCGGAATCAGGGGCCGGGCGTTGTAGGTCGAGGACATGACCGCGCCATAAGCGCCCGCGGTCATGAAGGCGACCAGGTCACCCGTTTCAACCTCGGGCAGCTGGTAGTCCTGTGCGAACCGGTCGGCGGTTTCGCACACGGGGCCCACCACGTCCACCGGGGCCACGTTGGCGGCCATGGCGCGCTCATAGACCGGCAGGATCTCGTGACGCGCGCCGTACATGGCCGGACGGATCAGGTCGTTCATGGCCGCGTCCAGGATCATGAAGCGGCGCGTCGTTCCGTCCTTGAGGCCGATCACGCGCGAGACCATCACGCCGGCGTTGCCGACGATGAGCCGGCCCGGTTCGAACGTCAGCTTACAGCCGAGTTCGCCCAGGGTGCGTTTCACCATTGCCGCGTAATCCGCCGGAGACGGGGGCGGTTCAGCGCTGTGGTCGTACGGAACGCCCAACCCGCCGCCAAGGTCCAGGTGGTCGATGGGGATGCCCTCGCCGCGCAGCATCAGCGCGAGGTCCCGCACGCGCAGGAACGCGGCTTCGAACGGCGCGAGGTTGGTGATCTGCGAACCGATATGCACGGCAATCGCGCTCGGGATGATTCCCGGCAACTCGCGCGCCTTACGGTACAGCGCCGGCGCCAGTGTCCAATCGATGCCGAATTTATCGTCTTTGCGCCCGGTCGAGATCTTGTCGTGTGTGCCCGCCGCGACGTCCGGATTGACGCGCAGCGCCACGCGCACCTTTTTGTTCAGTTGCGCGGCGGCCGCGCTGATACGGCGCAACTCGTCTTCGGACTCGACGTTCATCTGGCCGACGCCCGTCGCCAGCGCGAGTCGGATTTCCGCATCGGTCTTGCCGACGCCCGAGAACACGACCTTCGCGGCCGGCACGCCGGCCTTCAGCGCGATCTGGAGCTCGCCGCCCGAGACCACGTCCGCGCCCGCGCCGATACCCGCCAGCGTGCGCACGACGGCAAGATTGCTGTTGGCCTTCATCGCGAAGCAGACGGTCACGTCCATGGAGCCGAAGGCGTCACGGAACACGGCATAGTGCCGCGTCATCGTGGCGTGCGAGTAGCAATAGAACGGCGTCCCCACTTCCTTCGCGATCTGCGGCAGCGGGACGTCCTCGGCGTGAAGGACGCCGTTGGTGTAGGTGAAGTGATGCATGGCTCTAAATCTTATGGACGCGGATACGGCTGCGGATAGCTGGCGCCTTCAGGTACACCCAGAAGGCCTTTTTTGCCGCAGGCTGAAAGGCTGGTCAGCGCCAGGAGAATGGCAAGGGCGAAAGCGCAATGTTTGATCATTTTGCGTTTCCTAAAAAGCGTTCGCGCGCCGACTGTACCTGAGCGCGCACGTTTGCGGGAGCCGTTCCGCCGAAGCTGGTGCGGCTTGCCGCCGAGGCTTCCGCCGTCAGCACGCTGAAAACATCCTGCGTGATGCGCGGTTCGACAGTCTGCATGTCGGCGAGGGTGAGTTCGGAAAGGTCGCAGTCCTTGCTTTCCGCCAGTTTCACGACCCGTCCCGTAATATGGTGGGACTCCCGGAACGGCACGTTCAGATTCTGGGTCACCCAGTCGGCGAGGTCGGTCGCGGTCGTGAAGCCGGCGCTGGCGCTGGCTTTCATGCGCGCGGTCACGGGTTTCATGTCCACGACCATGCCGGCCATCGCGGCCAGACATAGTTCCAGGGTGTCAAAGGCGGCGAAAACGGCTTCCTTATCCTCCTGCATGTCCTTCGAATAGGTCAACGGCAGGCCCTTCATCACCGTCAGCAGCGTGAACAGACTGCCGAACACACGTCCCGCCTTGGCGCGCACCAGCTCGGCGGCGTCGGGGTTCCGCTTCTGCGGCATCATCGAGCTGCCGGTTGAGAAAGCGTCCGAGAACTTGATGAAGCCGAACTGCGCGCTCGCCCAGATCACCATCTCCTCGGCGAAGCGCGACATGTGCGTCGACAGGATGCTGGCCGCCGCCAGGAATTCGATCGCGAAATCGCGGTCCGACACCGCGTCCATCGAGTTCGCCATCGGGCGGTCGAAATCCAGTTTCTCGGCGGTCAGGTGGCGGTCGAGCCGGAAGGAGGTCCCGGCGATGGCGCCGGCGCCTAGGGGGCACTCATTGAGGCGCTTGCGCGCATCGGCAAAACGGCCGCGGTCGCGGCCGAACATTTCAACGTAGGCGAGTAAATGGTGGCCGAATGTGACCGGTTGCGCCGCCTGCAGGTGCGTGAAGCCCGGCATGATCGTGTCCGCTTCCGCCTCGGCCTTGTCGATCAGCACGCTCTGCAGCTTCATGATTTCGTCGTCCACCGTATCGATGGCGGCGCGCACCCACATGCGGAAGTCGGTGGCCACCTGGTCGTTACGCGAGCGTGCCGTATGTAACCGGCCTGCGGGCTCGCCGATCAGGTCCGACAGGCGGCTTTCGATATTCATGTGAACGTCTTCAAGGCTGCGCTTGAAAACGAAGGCTCCGGACGCGATGTCCTTTTCGATCCGGGTCAGACCGCCCTGGATCGCTTCGCCGTCGGCCTTTGAAATGATCCCTTGCGCGACGAGCATGGAGCAATGGGCGCGGCTGCCACGTACGTCTTGCTTGGCAAGGCGCTGATCAAATCCGACGGAGGTGTTGATTTCCTCCATGATTGCCGAAGGGCCGGCGGCAAATCGCCCTCCCCACATCTTGCTCGTCATATGTTAACCTTAGGTCTGAGGCCGCCGCTCGTCAGCCGGGCGCCGTCCACGTAGGGAGACGATATGAAAAGTGTAAAACGCTTCGGTTTCGCGCTGCCGGCCTTTGGTTTGGCGGTGATTATCACTGCCACGGCGCTGGTGGCAAGCCGTCCGGGCTTCCGGCCCGTGACGCCCGCGTCCGCGGCCGAATCCGAGAAAATCGACCCAAAAGATTTCACATGGCACGAGAAGCCGATTCCGGCGCCGGCGACCGTCTTCAAGGATGCCAAAGACGCCGACAAGACCCTCAAGGATTTTGGCGGCAAGATCCTGATCGTGAACTTCTGGGCGACATGGTGCGCGCCGTGCGTGAAGGAAATGCCCGCCCTCGACCGCCTCAACGCCAAGCTCGGTGGGAAGGATTTCCAGGTCATTGCGGTTAACCAGGAACGCAACGGCCCTAAGGTCGCCCCGCCCTTCGTCGAGAAGCAGGGGTGGAAGCTGCCGCTTTATCTCGATGCCGCCACCGGCTTCTACCGCGACGCCAAGTTGCGCGGCTTGCCGACCTCGCTCATCATCGGTAAGGACGGTCAGGAACTCGGCCGCGTCGAGGGCGAAGTCGTGTGGGACAGCCCGGCGGTCGAGAAGATGGTTCAGGACTTGATCAAGAAGCCTTAACGGACCGGGACTCGATGAGAGTCACGGAGAGTCCATCCTTCGTGAACCAGCGTCGCCACAAGAGGACCGTCGCGAAGGCGATGAAGATGCTCGTGACGACGTCCGCGAGATAGTGGGCGCCGACCACGATACGGCTCATCGCCACGACCGTCGCGATTACAAGAAACAGAGGCCGCAGCGGCGGGAACAGGAACGCGAGCGAAAGCATCGCGGTCCAGATCGACTGCGTGTGGCCCGACGGGAAGCTGCTGTCGGCGATGGTCACGCCACCGAAGGGCAGGAAGTCGTTAGTGCCGCCATCGAATAAGAACTTGGGCCGTTGACGCCCGAAGGCGAACTTCATTGCGTTGATGAAGATGCCCGAACTCGCCATCGACGCGATCATGAACAGCCATGCGCGGATTTCCTGACGCTTACGCACGGGGTTCGGTCGTTTTGCCTTAGGACCGTGACGAACGGTCGCGACGGCGATCCCGATCAGGCACAGCGAATACCAGATGAAGCCGTTCGCGAAGTCCGTGATCGCGGCGAAGAACGCGACCCAGGCCGTTTCGCGGTGCGCGTAAAAGAACAGCGCGACCGGGATATCGACCCAGTGCATGAGCGTCGCGGCGGCGATAGCGGTCGCGACGCCCCACAGCGCGAGCGCGCGGTGTAACGGATCAGAGATCATGGTTGAGCCTCCGGGGCGGTGACGGTGACCACGCTCAAGGCCACGGGGTCGCCGCGCGAATAATTGTAGCCTTCGATGGCGGCAAGTTTGCGCATCACGCGGCCTGTCTCCGCTACTGCGCGGGTGACGGCATCGAAATGCTCCGTTTCAATCACGCCGATCGCGCCGGGATGCGAGAGCAAATAGTCCGTCACACTCGCGGTGCTTGTCAGGATCGTATCGGTGCCGAGCAGGAACACGGCGGATGGTTCGCTGTAACCCGCCATGGCAATCGGACCGTGTGCGGCCGTGCGGTGCGGCGCGATGGCGGCGGCGAGGCGCGTGCTGACGGCAAGGTCGCTCAAGCGGGGAATGACGCCGCCCGCCAGCACCATCGCGAAGACGGTCGCGGCAACGCCCGCCGCGGCGACGGTTCTGACGTCCTTCCAAGAGGCCACGGCAAGAATTGCACCGGCGGCGAGGATGATGGCGGCCATGGCCGCCATTGCCAAGTCGCCGCCGTATTCCCTGCTGGCGAAAACGATCCCGCCGCCCAAGGCCAGCGTGACGAGCGCCCACAGCGTGCGGTAGACGCGGCCCAGTGTTGTGCGCATCACGCTCTGCAATGCATTGCTGCGCAGCGCGAGCGCGGTCAGCAGCGCGAGCGCGGGAAAGGTCGGCAGCGTGTAGTGCGGCAGCTTGGTCGGCACCAGTTCGAACATCGCCCATGTCCCGATCAGCCAGGCGAGGCAGAAGCGAACCACAGGTTCGCCGCGGTGACGCCAACCGAGAAGAACGGCGAACGGCGCGAGCAGCGACCACGGCCAGAAGGTAATCAAACTCGCGAGGGTGTGTGTCCCGGGAAACGCGCCATGGCTCTCCTGTCCTCCGATCAGCTTCGGAATCAGGTCGCCGCGCACCGCTTCGACGACGAAATTGTTCCCTCCGTCGCTTCCGGCGCCGCCTGACGACGCCAGCAGCCATGGCAAGGCCAATGCGAGCAGGAGGGGAAGTCCGATCAGCGGGCGCGTCTGCCTGAGCCACCCGGCGCCACGATCCGCGATGGCGAGCGCGGCGACGGCCAGCAGCGCGACGGCCAGCGATACCGGACCTTTGACGAGCGTGCCGGCCGCGAGGCTGATCCAGAAAACCAGCGCGAGCGCGAGGCCCACGCCTTCCCGGCGCACATACATCACGGCCAGGACACCCATGGCCGCGGTTGTCGCGGCGAGCAGCATGGCGTCGGTCTTGGCGATATGCGCTTCAATCACCACCATGAAACTGGTGGCGAGAATGCTTCCCGCGATGAGGCCGGTCGTGGAGTCGCACGCACGCCGGGCAAATGCGAAGCAGACCATGACGGCGAGCCACGCTGCGAAGACCGAGGGCGTGCGGTACGGCCAATATGTCGAAAGATCTTGGCCGGCGATTTTTACGGCGGCGGTTTGCAGCCAATGGATGCCCGCAGGCTTCTTGTTGCGCGGTTCATCCTGGAAGTGAATGTGGATGTAGTCGCCCGTCTCGATCATCTGCTTGGTCGCCTGCATGAAACGCGCTTCGTCGCGGTCCGTCGGCGGAATGGCCGCGAGGCCAGGCAGGTACAGGAGTGCGCACAGGAACGTCAGGATCAGGTACGGGCGTATCGTCCCTGATGCGAGTTTATCGACGAAGGATGGCGTCTGAAGGTCCGCTGGCCGGGAGGAGAGAATGGAGGCGGACACGGGAGGCGGCGAGCTTACCGGGTGGGAATGGGTTCGGCCCCACTATAGTCGTAAAAACCCTTGCCCGTCTTGCGCCCGAGCCAGCCGGCTTCGACATACTTCGCCAGCAGCGGACAGGGCCGGTACTTGGTGTCGGCCAAGCCGTCGTGCAGCACGGACATGATGGCGAGGCAGGTGTCCAGACCGATGAAATCGGCGAGTTCCAGCGGGCCCATCGGATGGTTCGCGCCGAGTTTCATGGCGCTGTCGATGGCCTTCACGGTGCCCACGCCTTCGTACAGCGTGTAGATCGCCTCATTGATCATGGGAATCAGGACACGGTTGACGATGAAGGCGGGGAAGTCTTCCGACGACACGGTATGTTTGCCGAGTTTTTCGGCGAATACGCGCACGGCGGCGAAGGTGGATTCCTCGGTCGCGATACCGCGAATGAGTTCCACCAGCTTCATCACCGGCACCGGATTCATGAAGTGCAGGCCCATGAAGCGGTCCGGGCGATCGGTGACGGCTGCCAGGCGGGTGATGGAGATCGACGATGTGTTTGAACAGAGGATCGCGTCCTTCTGCATGAACGGACATAGTTCGCGGAAGATCTTTTTCTTGATCTCCTCGTTCTCTGTCGCCGCTTCGATCACGACATCGCGTTCGCCAAGCGCGGCAAGCACGTCCGTCGTGTCGATCCGCGCCAAGGCCGCCGTCCGGTCGGCTTCGCTGACGAAGCCCTTGTTCACCTGACGGGAGATATTCTTCTCGATATTCGCCACGCACTTCTTCAGCTGCTCGGGATCGATGTCGGAAATCAAGACGTCAAATCCGGCCAGCGCGCACACATGCGCGATACCCGCGCCCATCTGACCAGCGCCAATGATGCCGACTTTGGCGATGACGATCGGGGTTTTCGCGGCAGCTTGGTTCATCGTATCCGTCCTGTACCTAACTCTAAAAAGGACGCTTAAGTGCGCAGCTTAGAGCGACTTGGTCAGTTCAGGGACGATCTGGAACAGATCGCCCACGAGACCATAATCCGCCACCTGGAAGATCGGCGCTTCCGGATCCTTGTTGATCGCCACGATCACCTTGGAGTCCTTCATGCCCGCCAGATGCTGGATCGCGCCCGAGATGCCGACCGCGATATACAGTTCCGGCGCCACGATCTTGCCGGTCTGGCCGACCTGATAGTCGTTGGGCACGAAACCCGCGTCGACGGCGGCGCGTGATGCGCCGACACCGGCGCCCAGCTTGTCCGCCAGCGCTTCGATGATCTTGAAGTTCTCGCCCGAACCCATGCCGCGGCCGCCCGAGACGACGATTCGCGCGCTCGTCAGTTCGGGGCGCTCGGACTTCGACAGCGCCTGGCTGACGAAGCGCGACACGCCCGGATCGGCGGCGGGGCTCACATTTTCGATGGCGGCCGAACCGCCGTCGGTCTTGGCTTTGTCAAAGGTCGAACCGCGCACGGTCACGACCTTCTTCGCGTCCTTCGATTGCACGGTGGCAAGGGCATTGCCGGCATAGATTGGACGCACGAACGTATCCGCCGAGACCACCGCCGAGATGTCCGAGATCTGCGCGACGTCGAGCAACGCGGCGACGCGCGGCATAACGTTCTTGCCCGCGCTCGTCGCCGAAGCGACGAGGTGGCTGTAGGGACCGGCGAGGCTTACGATCAGCGCGGCGAGCGGTTCGGCCAGCGCATTGGCATACTGAGCCGCATCGGCGACGAGCACTTTCGCGACACCGGGGATCTTCGCGGCCGCTTGGGCAACCGCGCCGCAGCCTTGGCCGGCGACGAGGATGTGAATATCGCCGCCCATCTGCTGGGCCGCGGTCACGGCGCTCAAGGTGGACGCCTTCAGGCTGGCGTTATCGTGGTCTGCAAGGACGAGGGAGGTCATCCGATCACCTTCGCTTCATTCTTGAGTTTATCGACGAGGGCCGCGACGTCGGCGACTTTCACGCCGCCTTGGCGCTTCGCGGGTTCTTCGACCTTCAGTGTCGTGAGGCGCGGGGCGACATCGACGCCGAGCGCATCGGGCGCCAAGGTGTCGATGGTCTTCTTCTTCGCCTTCATGATGTTCGGCAGCGACGCATAGCGCGGCTCATTGAGGCGCAGGTCCGTGGTGACCACGGCCGGGAGTTTCAGATTGATGGTTTCAAGGCCGCCGTCCACTTCGCGCGTCACGGCGACGCCTTCACCCTCGAGGGCGACCTTCGAGGCGAACGTGCCTTGCGGCCAGCCGAGCAGGGCCGCGAGCATCTGACCGACCTGGTTGGAATCGTCGTCGATGGCCTGTTTGCCGAGCACGATGAGGTTCGGGCTTTCCTTCTCGACGACCGCCTTCAACACCTTCGCGACCGCCAGCGGCTGAACTTCCGCATCGGTTTGCACCAGAATGCCGCGGTCGCCGCCCATGGCCAGCGCGGTGCGGATGGTTTCCTGCGCCGCCTGAGGGCCGATGGAGACGATCACGATCTCGGTCGCCTTGCCGGCCTCTTTGAGGCGTACGGCTTCTTCGACGGCGATTTCGTCGAACGGGTTCATCGACATTTTGACATTGGACAGTTCGACTCCGGTCTTGTCCGCTTTGACGCGAACTTTGACGTTGAAGTCGACCACGCGTTTGATTGCGACGAGTATCTTCATGGTGTCCGAACCTGTTCCCCCGAAAACCGCGAATGTGGTGGACGGAATTGACGCCCAGCGGGTGTCCGGCCTGGCGCCGGTCTACATGTTTTTTCAGCTTGGAAAGGGCAACACAACTAGTTCGTCGTATCTGGGGTGTCAAACGAAATAATGCTGCGTTGCAGCATCGAAACGCACGCCTGTCCCGCGTTTTATGTCCGATTAGCGCCCGGTACCCAGAGCACGTCGCCGGCATTTCCCGCATTGAGATAGCGTGACAGGACGAACAGGTGATCCGACAGCCGGTTGGCATATGTCAGCGCCACGGGATTGATCGCCTCGTGCTCCGCGAGCGCCGTAATGTCACGCTCCGCTCGCCGCACGATGGTTCGCCCGACGTGGAGAAGGGCCGCCGCGGGCGCGCCGCCCGGTAGAACGAAAGATGTCAGCGGCGCAAGTTTGCCGTTCATGACGTCGATCTCGCGTTCCAACCGGTCCACTTGAGCTTGTACGATCCGCAGCGCTTTTCCGGGCCCTTCACCGGCCGTATGCGGGGTGCATAGATCGGCGCCGAGATCGAACAGATCGTTTTGGATCCGCGACAGCGTCGCGTCGATGTCGGCGGCGTCTTTTGTGTGCAGGCGCGCGACGCCGATGGCGGCGTTCGCTTCATCGACGGCGCCGTAGGCCGCGACGCGCAAATCGTGTTTCTTGACCCTTGAGCCGTCGCCGAGGGACGTTTCGCCCGTGTCGCCGCCGCGCGTGTAGATTTTTGTCAGTTTGACCATGGTTCCCCGGGGTGCTGGGCGATGTTACGCTCAGCACGCTGCACAATGCAAAAGGCTTCCTTGGTGACGCGCGTCACACCAACTCTTTCGGTCTATCTGGGCTGGCACTTCATTCTCGCCTTCGTGGGCCTGCTCGCCGTGATCTCCGGGCTGATCCTTCTGTTCGATACCATCGAGCTGATGCGCCGCGCCGTGGGCGACGAGAATCTCGCGTTCGGGACGGTTCTCGGCATGGCGCTTCTGAAGATGCCGCACACGGTTCAGGCGGTGCTGCCCTTCACGGTGATGATCGCGATGATGTTCGCGTTATTCCGGCTCTCGCGCAGCCACGAGCTGGTCGTCATGCGGTCGGCCGGTGTGTCGGTCTGGCAATTCCTTGCCCCGGCCCTGATCCTTGCGGGCCTTTTGGGTATTCTCAATCTGGCCGCCATCGATCCGCTCGCCGCGACGATGTACGAAAGCTATCAGCGCATGGACCAGACGCTCCTGCGCAAGAATGCCGCCAGCCTCAACATCGGCAAAGCGGGTCTCTGGCTACGCGAAGAGCGCGACAACCGCGGCATCGTCGTCCACGCCGCCACTGTCCGCCAAGACGGCGGCACACTCCAGCTCAATGATGTGTCGATCTTCCGCACCGACGCGTCAGAGAAGCTCGAGGGGCGTTACAACGCCGAGAACGGGCAGCTCACCGGCGGACAGTTCCACCTACAGAACGTGTGGGACATGGTGCCGGGGCGTCCCCCGGTCTTTCGCGATAGCCTCGATTTGCCGACCGCGATCACCTTTCAGCAGGTCGAGAACAGTTTTGCGCCGCCGGAGACGCTTTCGTTCTGGGAATTACCCGCTTTCATCAAATTCTCGCGCGCGTCCGGATTCTCCGCTTTGCCGCACCGGCTCTATTGGCATTCCTTACTGGCCACGCCGTTCTTGCTGTGCGCGATGGTGCTGGTCGCCTCCGTCTTCTTCCTGACCTCCAACGCTCGGCTTGCCGGATGGACCGCGCGCGGCATCGCCGGCGTCTCGACGGGATTTCTCTTTTACTTCTTCAGCCGTTTTACCTATGCGCTTGGCCTTTCGGCGACCTTACCGCTGATGCTGGCCGCATGGGCGCCAACGGCGGTCGCGGGCTTGCTCGGCCTCGCCTATCTGTTCCACCGCGAGGACGGCTGACAATGAACGAACGCCTCGCGCGCGAAGTGCGCGAACATCCCGTGCGCTGGGTCATGGCCGCATTGTGCCTTCTGATGTTCGTGCCCGGTCTCGATGTCGCCTTTAGCGGACTTTTTTACCAAAGCGGCTCCGGCTTTTATCTCGATCGCGCGCGGTTCTTTGTCTTTGTACGGGAGGCGGCGCCCACTCTCATTATCGGCACGCTGATCTTCTGTCTGCTTCTGTGGATCGCGGGCCTTGTGTTCCGTCAGGCATTTTTAGGGATCACAACGCCGCGCATGATCTATCTCATCGCGACCCTCGCGATTGGGCCTGGCCTTCTTGTCGAGACTCTCCTCAAGTCGCATTGGGGCCGCGCGCGGCCCAATGACACTGTTTTCTTCGGCGGCCACGCCGCTTTCACACCGCCGGGCTGGATCGCGCAGGAGTGCGCGCACAATTGCTCCTTCACATCCGGCCATGCCGCGATCGGGTTTTGGCTCACGGCCTACGCCTTTCTGTTGCCGAAGGAATGGCGGTTGACCGGCGTGGTCATAGGCCTTGCGTGCGGCGCCATGATCGGTCTTGTGCGCGTCATCCAGGGGGCGCACTTCCTCAGCGATATCGTCTTCGCGGGCGCATTCGTCCTGGCGGTGAACGCGGGCCTCGCCCACGTCATGCTTCGGCGCGGCGAGGCAAAATCCTCGTGAAAGACAAGGCGTCCGGTATCCTCAAACGCATGGCCGGAGCCATCACGCCGGGACGTGGGACATCGCCGCCTATCGTTTGGCAGCCGGACGGCGCGCGTTATCCGCGCCTGCTATCGTTCGATCCGCAGCCGCTTGTCGGGCGACCGGGTCTTTATCTTTTGTGGCACTTGGGCGTGCGCCCGCAATGGCTGAAGGCGGGATGCGGGAAGGATATCGGTGCGGCGATAACGCATTTATCTAGGACGCCGGAGATCGCCGCTTTCATCCCTCATGACGGCCCTTTTTTGAGCTGGGCTTTTTGCGCGCCGGAAGCCGCTCCTGGCCTTGTGAAGTTCCTCGCAAACCGTTTGAGTCCCGTCCTCCAGGATCTTGTGCTTGTATGCGACATGATCGTCGATCCGGCCGCGGCGCCGGTGGCCTGCGCGTTGCCTCCTGGAACTCAAGATATCCAGACACATTAGGGTATCCATGCTGATCGCCTCCGACGCGCCGCTGTCCCTGAGTCCGGCGAATACGTGGGCCGGTCAAATCCCCGTCCACATCGCCGCCGTATCCACCGCTTATCCGCGGTTCTGTTTCACACAGGGCGAGGCGCTCGCGGCGGCGGCGCGGATCTTTGGCCATGCGTCCGGGCTCATGGAGCGGATGGCATCGGCTTACGGGAATGCGGGCGTGCAGTCCCGCCATTCCTGTGTCCCGCTGGAGTGGTATGGCACGGCTCACGGCTGGCCGGAGCGTGCCCGTCTCTACGAGGAAAACGCGCTCGCGCTCCTGATCGAAGCCGGTCAGAAAGCGCTCGCCGCGGCTGGCGTGCTCGCGAAAGACGTCGCTGCGACGATAACCGTTTCTTCCACCGGCATCGCCACGCCCAGCCTCGACTCGCTTCTACAGGGACCGCTTGGCCTTTCGCCGGCGACGCAGCGCTTGCCGGTCTTCGGCCTTGGATGCGCGGGCGGCGCGATTGGTCTCGCGCGCGCCGCCGCGATGGCGCGGTCGATGCCAGGACGTTGGATTCTCTTTCTCTGCGTCGAGTTGTGCGGTCTGACATTCCGCGCGGCCGATAACAGTAAACAAAACATCATCGCCGCCGCGATTTTCGGCGACGGCGCGGCTGCGGTTCTGTTGCGCGCCGGCGGTGCGGGCGACAGCCCGATTTCGCGCGCGCGCGTCCATGCCTGGAGCGAACATACATGGCCCGAGACGCGGGATATCATGGGTTGGCGTGTCGAGGATGACGGTCTCGGCGTGATTTTCTCACGCAGCATCCCTCATCTCGTTTGCACGAAACTCCGTCCCGTGACCGATGTGTTCTTGCGTGACTGTGGTCTCACGCAGGAGGATCTCGCCGGCCTCATTGTTCATCCCGGCGGCGAGAGGGTGCTCGAGGCGCTTGAAAGCGCCTACGGCCTCGCGCCGGGGGGGCTCGTTCATGCCCGCGCCGTGCTTGCCGAACGCGGGAATATGTCGGCGGTCACGGTCCTCGCGGTGCTCGAACGCACGCTCGCGGCCGGCGAAAAGGGGCCGCACCTGATGACCGCCCTGGGTCCTGGTTTTTCAGCGGCCACATGTCTCATGGACCTGGGATAGGTTATGACAGCGAGCATGGCTGTGCCGGGCTGGTTCGCCTATGCCATCCTGCTCCTGGTGGCGGGCCAGCGTCTTGCCGAGCTGGTCGTCGCCAAGCGCAATACGGCTGCGCTTATGGCGCGCGGCGCTGTCGAGATCGGCGCTGCGCATTATCCGCTCATCGTCGCGCTTCATGCGGTTTGGCTCATCACCCTCCTGGGATGGGTCGCGCTCACCTCTCCGGTCGTCAACCTGTCGCTGCTCGTGGTTTTTGTCTGTCTCCAGGCGGCGCGCCTTTGGGTGTTGTGGTCGCTTGGCCCGTTTTGGACCACGCGCATCATCACGCTGCCCGACGCCCCCCTCGTGCGGCGCGGGCCCTATCGCTTCGTTCGCCATCCGAATTATCTGGTGGTGATCCTGGAGATCGCTGTGCTGCCGCTGGTGTTTGACGCCTGGATGCTGGCGGTGACGTTCTCGGTGCTCAATGCCGCCATCCTCTATGTGCGCATCCGCGCTGAGGATCAGGCGCTCGCCGTGCGCCGTTAATGCCTACTCAGCATCGCCCGCGAGGGCCTTACGCGCGATCGCATAGGCGAAACCGGCACGGCCCAGCGCGGCGAGTTCCTTCTTTTGCTTTTTTGCCCGTTCCTCTTTGTCGGCGGGCGCTTTTCCATAGGCCCCAAAACGCCGCCGCTTGGCGTAAGCGACTGCGGCATTGAGGCTCGCGTCCTCTCCGTCGTCGGTTTCCGCCGTCTCCTTCAGAACGTTTTCGATCATCGCCCGGGGGACGCCCTTTGCCGCGAGAAGCGCGCGAATGCGCCCCGGCCCACGGCCCAGTCGGCGCAATGACGCCGCGCGATCGGCGGCATAGCGGGCGTCGTTCACCAGGCCCAGGCGCACCAGGCGGGCGACAACCTCCTCGATCCAGCCGTTCATTTCGGCGGCTTCGCCGCCGTGTACCCGCCGCGCGCGCTCGGCCCGGCGCGACAGGACCCGGCGCAGGTGCGCCGACGTGGTGGCGAACCGCTCGATATAGAAGCGCGCGATATTTTCCAGCCGCCGCGGCGTCATTTTGCGCGGGGCAGACTTGCGTGCGGGGCGTTGTGGTTCCGTCATGGCCGGGGCATCATGGCGTCCAAGTAAAGAGGACTGCAATGCGCGATCAGACGGTACAGAACTCGAACGCCTTCACGGCGCCTTATCCGCGAACCATGGGCTCGGTCAATTGGCGCGGCATGTGGGAGCTTTACCTGAAGGAGGTGCGGCGCTTCTGGAAGGTGGTTTTTCAGACGGTTGCCGCGCCGGTGATCACCAGCCTCATGTTCCTCCTGGTCATGGTCTTCGCGTTTGGTCGTGGCGGCATGGTGCACGGTTTTCCTTTCGGCGACTTTTTGGTGCCGGGCTTGGTGATCATGACCATGATCCAGAATGCCTTCGCCAACACCTCGTCTTCAATCCTGGTCTCGAAGGTTCAGGGTAATATCGTCGATGTTTTGATGCCGCCATTGAGCGCGTTGGAATTGACTGTCGCCTGGACGCTGGGCGGCGTGACGCGCGGCCTCGCTGTTGGAGCCGTGTGCCTCGGGGTGATGGCGTTCTTTGCTGACATTCATGTTTACAGCATCTGGCTTATACTGTTTCACGCCGTTGCGGGCTGCCTTCTCATGTCGCTGCTCGGCATCGTCGCGGCTGTGTGGGCCGAGAAGTTCGACCACATGGCGGTCGTGACAAATTTTATCGTCACGCCCCTGACCTTCTTGTCTGGCACGTTTTACACCATCGATCGGTTGCCGCCGTGGGCGCAGTTCATCGCTCACTACAATCCGTTTTTCTATAACATCGACGGCTTCCGTTACGGGTTCCTCGGTCAGCCGGTCAGCAATCACATTCCCGGCGTCATCATTTTGACGATCCTCAGTATCGTTGCCACGTTCTGCACCTACGCCGTCATTCGCAGCGGCTATAAGCTGAAGGCCTGAGTATCGGCGGGTGGCGCAGTCGTTGACAAACCCCGGGTTAAGCGTATGAAGGATGGGCGGGCGGTCTGAGGGCCGCCCAAATTTTTTCCGTCTTGTTTTCGTGGCCGGATTTCCGGCCGAGCTTCGCCAGTGAAGGGGCGACTCATGGCTATTTCCGCTGTGATGCCGGTATTCGCGAGAACCGACATCGTGTTCGAACGTGGCGAAGGTGCGTGGTTGATCGCGGTGGACGGCCGCCGATTCCTCGACTTTGCCGCGGGTGTTGCCGTGAATAGTCTGGGCCATGTGCATCCTCATCTTGTCGCCAAGCTCAAGGAGCAGGCGGATAAGCTGTGGCACTGCTCGAACCTGTACCGTGTCGCGGGGCAGGAGAAGGTGGCCGGGCGGCTGGTGGCGAACTCTTTCGCCGACACGGCGTTTTTCTGTAACTCCGGCGCGGAAGCCATGGAGTGCGCGCTGAAAGTCGCGCGCCGTTACCATCAAGCCCAAGGCCGCACGGAAAAACACCGTGTCATCACCGCGCGCGGCGCCTTTCATGGCCGTACGCTGGCCACGATTTCGGCGGGGGGGCAGGAAAAGCACCTCGACGGTTTCGCGCCCAAAGTGGAAGGTTTTGATCAGGTCGCTTTAGGTAATCTCAACGAAGCGCGCGCCGCCGTGACGCCGCAAACAGCGGCCGTCGTGGTCGAACCGGTGCAGGGCGAGGGCGGCATTTTACCGTGTGATCCAGACTACCTGCGTGGACTGCGCGCCATGGCCGATGAATTTGGCCTTCTTTTGATTTTCGACGAAGTGCAGACCGGCATGGGCCGCACGGGCAAGCTCTTTGCGTACGAATGGTCCGGTGTGACGCCCGATGTCATGGCCCTCGCGAAGGGCCTTGGCGGCGGGTTTCCCGTGGGCGCTTGTCTCGCGACCGAGCGGGCCGCGCAATTCATGACGCCTGGCTCTCATGGCTCGACGTTCGGCGGCAACCCGCTGGCGATGGCGGCGGCCGACGCCGTGCTCGACGTCATGCTTGCGCCGGGTTTCCTCGACGGTGTGAATGCGGCGGCGGCGAAATTGTGGTCCGGCGTGCAGGCCGTTGTGGCGAAATACCCCAAGGTGTTCGCCGAGGTTCGCGGCAAGGGGTTGATGATCGGCCTCAAGTGCGTCGGGCCGAATGGCGATTTGGTCGCGCGCCTCATGGCGAACGGCCTCCTGACGGTGGCTGCGGGCGACAATGTCGTGCGTCTCGTGCCGCCGCTCATCATCGGCGATACGGAAATCGAGGCCGCCGTCGGGATCATCGAAAAATCAGCCGCGGAGCTTGCGGCGGCTTAGGGCACGCGTTACCGGCCCGGAGGGCTCACATGTCGACTACGCTGAAGCATTTTCTCGATCTCCATCTCCTCGATGCCGGGACGTTGCGGTCCATCTTGAGCAGCGCGGCGCGGCTCAAAGCGGCGCAAGCCAAGCTTGGCGCGTCCGGTCAGCCGCTGGCCGGTAAGACGCTCGCGATGCTGTTCGAGAAACCTTCCACGCGGACCCGCGTTTCCTTCCAAGTCGGAATGCAGCAATTGGGCGGCCAAGTGATCGTGATGTCGCCGGAAAGCATGCAGCTTGGGCGCGGTGAGACCATCGCCGATACGGCGCGGGTTTTGTCACGCTATGTCGATGCTATCATGCTGCGCACATCAGGCCCGGAGAAGCTGCAAGAGCTCGCGCAGTATGCCACCGTGCCGGTGATCAACGGGCTTACCGATGCCTCGCACCCTTGTCAGATCATGGCCGACATCATGACCTACGAAGAGCGTAAAGGTCCCATCAAGGATGCGGTCGTCATGTGGTCCGGTGACGGCAACAATGTCGCCACGAGCTGGATCCATGCCGCGGGGTTATTCGATTTTGAACTTCGGCTCGCTTGTCCGGCGGAATTGCGGCCGTCGGCCGAAGCCCTTGCTTGGGCAAAAGCACGGGGTGCGCGCGTGAGTGTGAGTGTGGATCCACTCGCCGCCGCATGCGGTGCGGATTGTATCGTCACCGACACATGGGTCTCCATGGGTGACAAGGCTGGCGATCGTCACGCGATGCTCGCGCCGTTCCAAGTGAACGAGCGTTTGATGAGCGCGGCGAAACCCGATGCGATTTTCATGCACTGCCTGCCCGCGCACCGCGGCGAGGAAGTGACCGCGGGCGTTTTTGAAGGCGCGCAGTCGGTGGTTTGGGATGAGGCCGAAAACCGGCTTCACGCACAAAAGGGCATATTGTTGTGGTGTCTCACGTAACGGCGGCGGGCGCACCGATGTCCGCCGAAGATGTTTGCCAGCCGTTTATCATCGGCAATGGCGCTTTCCGGGGCCGGCTTGTACGTCTCACAGGGGCGGTGTCGGAAATTATCAACCGCCACAATGATCCGCCGGAGGTTTCGGCGCTGCTCGCCGAAGCGATCGTGTCTGCGGTCGCGCTCGCTAGCGGCCTCAAGTACGATGGTGTTTTCACTTTGCAGGTCCAGGGCAAGGGATCGGTGCATACGCTCGTCACCGACGTCACCAGCGCGGGCGATATCCGAGCCTGCGCGAAGTATGACGCCGAGGAACTCGCGGCTGATCTCGCCAAGCCGCGTGCCCCTGGATTTGTACCGCAGCTGATGGGCTCGTCGGGTCACCTTGTGTTCACGGTGGATCAGGGCCCGGATACGGAGCGCTATCAGGGCGTCGTGGAGCTTTCAGGCGAAAGCCTCGCGGAATCCGTCCACAACTATTTTCGGCAGTCGGAGCAGATCGAATCCGCGCTCAAGATCGCCGTGGGCGGCCCGCGCGAGGGCGGCGCCTGGACGGCGGGCGCGGTGCTCATCCAGCGCATGCCCGAAGATGGCGGGCGGCCGGTCGATAAGGAAGAAGCCGAGGACGCTTGGCGGACGGCGGTTATCCTGCTCGGGAGCTTGAAGGATTCCGAGCTTTTGGATCTTAACCTTTCACCCGTTCAAATCTTAACGCGGCTCTATGCGACGGTTGGTGGCGCGGTTCTGGAGCGCAAACCGATCCGCGCAAAGTGCCGTTGCTCGCGTGAGCGCAGCGAACGTATTCTTGCCTCATTTCCGGTGGATGAAGTCAAATCCTATGCGCAGGACGGTGTGGTGCATATGACGTGTGAGTTTTGTGGCACCGACTATGCGTTCTCGGAAAACGAGTTGGTCGAACTCGCCGAACGTAACCGTCCTCAAACTCCCGAGGTGAAATGATGAAACGCCTTTGTGTTTCGATTCTGGCCTTCGCGGCCCTTGTTCTTGCAGCGCCGTTCGCGTCTGCCCAGGACACCGTGAACATCTTCCAAAACGTGACGCCGATCGCAATCGACGCCAACGCCATGACCGTCGAAGTGCAGAACCGCCCGCCTGCTGAATATCCGCATGTCGGCTACCGTGCGCCTGTGCCGTTGGAGCAGGCCCTGAACATGTGGGCGAAGAGCCGTTTCGCGATGACGGGGGCAGGTGAGAACACCCTACGTGTCACCGTGCGCCAGGCCGATATCGTCGAGAAGCTTCTGCCCGTGAAAAAGGGGATCGCCGGCTGGTTCCGTAAGGATCAATCGGCTGAATACGCGCTCAACGTGGATATCGCCGTGGTGCTGATCGACGCGAACGGCGGGCAGCAGGGCACCGCGTCGGCGACCACGACCAATTCGACGACCGTTCCGGAAGGCACCACCGATGCCGAGAAACAGGCGGTATGGGCGGAAATGATGAAGAAGGCGTTCGATAGTTTGGATCGCGAATTGCTGCCGCGCGTGCAGCAGACGATCGCGCGCGGCGCCGGCTGATCGGCTTAGCTGCGTCCGACGATCGCCAGGAACTCTCGTCGGGTCGACGGGTCATCGCGGAAGGCGCCCAGCATCGTTGACGTGACCATCGCCACGCCTTGCTTATTCACGCCGCGACTCGTCATGCATTGGTGCTCGGCTTCAACGATGACAGCCACGCCGCGCGGTTTCAGCACGTCATTGATCGCGTTGGCGATCTGCGCGGTCATCTTTTCCTGAATCTGCAAGCGCCGGGCGTAGGCTTCCACGACCCGCGCCAGCTTTGAGATGCCGACAACGCGTTTGTCGGGAAGGTAGGCTACGTAAGCCTTGCCGGTGATGGGCACCATGTGGTGTTCACAGTGACTGTGGAATTCGATGTCCTTTAAAACGACCATTTCGTCGTAGCCTTCGGTTTCCTCGAAGGTCCGACGTAGGATTTCTTCCGGATCCCGCTGGTAGCCTTCGTAGAACTCTTCGTATGACTTCACGACGCGCTTCGGGGTGTCTTCCAAGCCCTCGCGGTCCGGGTCGTCCCCAGCCCAGCGGATGAGTGTGCGCACGGCCGCCTCGGCTTCGGCGCGCGAAGGGCGCTCATTCTTGCCGGTCGGGGTGGAATCTTCGCTCGCGCTCGATTTGCGAATGTTCGTCATGGCCGCATCCTTTGCCGCGGCGCGCGCGGCGATAGCAAATTGACTAATTTATCGCAGCGGTATCATAAGGGCTGTCGAGCGAAAAGGCGGGGATCTCGATATCGAAATGCTCGCCGCTCGCGGTCGACATTTGATACGTCCCGGCCATAATTCCCGACGGTGTCTCAAGCGGGCATCCGCTCGTGTATTCAAAGGTCTCGCCAGGTTTCAGCACCGGTTGTTCTCCAACAACGCCGGAACCGCGCACTTCCTGGAGGCGTCCGTTCTTGTCGGTGATCTTCCAATGTCGATTTAAAAGCTGAACCGTATCCTGCCCGCCATTTTTGATGTTCACCCGGTACGCCCACACAAAGTGGTCGTCCTCGGGTGAAGACTGTTCTTCAAGATAGAACGACCGTACCGAAACGGAGATGTCGCGGGTTACTTTTTCGTACATGGGCCGAATGATTACGTTATGACGGTTCGACTATAACGCCCTGCAGCCGGCCTTGCCAAATAGCCGGCGGCTCACGGATGAGACCCATTTTCTGGCCACCAAAGGCCTATGTCCCACACGATGTTGAGGCGTGCGCGACATGCTCATAACTTGTTAATGGACCTTCGTGAAGGTTATATATCTTGTTGCATAGGCTCTGACCTCCACATGTCCAATTCATTCGCCGACTACGTAAAGACCTTTTTCGAGGCGCTCTCCGCGACGGCCGTGACCGACCGGCAGGGCCAGGCGCTCTCGGTCGATGCCGGCATTGCCGGCGTGCACGACATCATGCGCCGGATCGCACGCGGCACGGGTAAAGTCATGTTCGTCGGTAACGGCGGATCGGCGGGCATCGCGGGGCATCTTGCGATCGACTTCGCCAAGAACGGCGGCGTGCGGTCCGTGACTTTCAATGACGCCTCGTCGCTGACGTGTCTCGGCAACGACCTCGGCTACGATCAGGTTTTCGCCAAGCAGATCGAGATGCAGGCGTTCCCGGGCGACGTGCTGATCGCGATCTCGAGTTCGGGCAACTCAAAGAACATCGTGAATGCGGCGCTTGCTGCGGCGAAAGCCAAGTGTGACGTCATCACGCTCAGCGGTTTCACGGAAGGCAACACACTACGCCAGCTTGGCGACATCAACTTCTTTGTCGCGTCAGGAGTCTACGGTTTTGTCGAGACCGGTCATCAGGCGATCCTGCACGCCATTCTCGATACGGCCATGGGCTGGACCACGGCGACGAAAGCGATCCAGCCCAGTAGCGCGGTGCGTTAGGCTAACGCATGCCCTTGCCGCGGCGCGGCGCGAGCTGATGTCCCGTCAGAAGACTGATGATATGGGCAACGGTGGCGAAGATCGCCACCGTCAGAAAGATCATAATGATATTGTAGGGCAGCATGCGCGGCTTCAGCGGGTCGATCGGCTTGCGGACCTGAACCAGACAGGCCAGGAATAGCGCGATCTCCACCACCAGAATTCCCACGGTCATCCAGAGTTGATCGGTCATCGCGATCAGGCCGTGCACTCGAGGTGATCGCGAGCGGGCGTAAGCAGAGTCGTCATCGTCCTCATATCCTAGTTTTCCGAAAATCGTACCGCGTTTATTTCAGTGGCTTGCACGTAGGTTTCAAGGGCTCGGAGATAACCGGGTCGACCAGGCGCTCGTGTGAGAATTCACAGAATTGCACGTCTTTACCCTGAGGGACGGGCTTGAACGTGCAAAGCGACTCGCCTTTATCGCGCTTGCCGTCTCGAGTGAACGTGAAATGCAGGTTCACTTCGCATTCTTCGGGTTTCTCGTAAGTGCTGAAGACCTTGTAACCGCGCGCGTGCGTTTCGACGCGGAAGGACGCAGCGTTCGCCGCGTTCAGGCTGAGAAAGTAAGCCGTGGCTACGCCGCAAAGAAGATATCTGCTCATGGGTCTTCCTTATGAAACAGGCTGGGTTGGCGCGCTATCTTTCGGCGTTCCGGCCGCTTTTTCGGGAGGCTTCTCGAACGGATCGCCGGGCTGCCATGTGATCTTACCTTCGCCGACCATTAAGGCCAGATTGAAGGCTGCTTTGTTGTTCGGCCCGCGACTCAGTGCGCGCCGGTACCAGTAAGCAGCCACCTGCGGGTTCACGTCGCCGATTTTCCCCTCCTGATAGATATATCCGATCATGAATTCCGCAACGGCCAGACCTTGATCGGCGGATTTCCAGAAGAAGGGGAATGCGCCGGACCAGCTGGAGGAGAAGCCCGCCTGGCCGTTCGAGATCAGCACGCCCATCATGTATTGCGCTTCCCGGTGCCCTTGGGCGGCGGCCTTCTCGTACAGCAAGGCGGCCTGGGCCTCGTTTTTCTCCACACCGACGCCGTTCGCATAGGCCGTCGCCAACCAATGCTGGGCTTCCGCGTTGTTCTTGTCGGCGGCGTCCTTCAAGAGCGTAATCGCCTTCGCGACGTCGGCTTGGACATCTTGGCCGCGTCCGTAACGGGCGCCGAGTTCCGCCTGGGCGCGCAGGTCGCCTTGCGCCATGCGGCCCTCAAGTTCCGCGATGGTCAGCTTGTCGAGTGACGGAAGCTGTTGTCTCTCGGCCGCCGAAAGCGTGGACTCCACGGGTTCTGCGGCGCGGACCGGTGAAAGGGTAAGGGTGGCAAGAGCGGCGAAAAGCGGAGCGAACTTGAACGGCATTGGACGATAGATCTCTTAGGGTTGCGGTTGTGAGATGCTTTGCGGCGCCGCCTCGTCGGCGGGTGGGCGGGCCCATTCACCCAGTTTCGCCCGGAACGCGTCACGGACGCGTTGTGCGGTTTCGGGGCCGTCGATGATGTAGGGCGTGATCAGGACGATCAGCTCGGTGCGGTCGACCGAATGCGAGCCGCTCTTGAACAGGTTGCCCACCAGCGGAATGTCCTTGAGGTAGGGAATGCCCGAATTTCCCTTGCTGAAATTCTCCTGAATCATGCCGCCGAGGAGCACAGTCTCGCCGTCATTCAGCGACAGCGTCGTCTGAAGCGAGCGGTTGATGATCAGTGGGCTTTGAACGCCGGACAGATCATTCGCTTGCGCCGAGCTGACTTGTTGCGAAACGGTCAGTTCCACGCGCCGGTTGGAATTGATCACCGGTTGGACGTTGAGAATAACGCCGGTATCGCGGTACTGGATCGACTGCAGGATCGACGTGTTGCCTTGCACCTGGCCGGCCGCGGTTTCCTGGGCGGTGATGATCGGCACCTGGGTGCCGACGCTGATCGCTGCCGGCTTGCCGCTGGATGTCACAAGGCGCGGGCTCGAAAGGACCTGAAGGCGGTTGTTGCTGGCCAGGGCATTGACCCGGGCCATGATCTGCGCGCGGCTGCGGATCAGGTTGAAGAACAGTCCACCGGTGTCGGACTTCACGACGGTCTGGTTCTGTGCGACCGCCCGGTCGCTGTCGTAATCCATGATGATGCCGAGATTCTCGCTGTCGCGCAGGGTCACTTCGGCGATGGTGGCTTCGATCATGACTTCGAGCGGTGCCCGGTCCATCTGCTGCACCAGGGTGCGGAACTGCGCGTATTCTTCGGCGGTGCCAACGAAGATCAGCGCGTTGCGCTGCTCATCCACCATGATGCGTTGGCGGGTGAGGGACGAGGGTTGCGACACACCGGAGGCCGCTGCGGTGGTCGGGGCCGCCGTGTTCACGGTCATTGACCCGGCGCCGCTGCTGGTCAGGCCTTCGATGACTGCCGCGATATCCTTGGCCTGCGCGTTATAGACCTGATGATAAAAGGCCCCCTGGCTGCTCACCGTTTGGGACGGCTGATCGAGTTCCGACGCCCATTGCAGGACATGCTGCAGTCCCGCTTCGCTGGTCGAGAAGGCGATGATGACGTTGAGCGCCTCGACCGGAATGAGTTTGATGGCGGCTGCGGCGTTGCTGCTGGTGCCGATGCTGTAGCCTTCCGCCGTCAAAATCTCGGTCAGTTGCTGCGCCAGCTTCTGGGCGCTCCAGAAGGCGGGCGAGATCTTGAGGCTTTGGTTGCCCGACATGTAAGGCTGATCGAGCGTCTCGATGATCTCGACCGCGGAGCGCACGTCCTCGTCGCTGCCAAGGAGCACGAGCCCGTTGGCCGAAGGCAGGGCGATGGCTTGAATGCGGTCGCCCATGATGAGGTTCAACCAGATCGTCATGCTCGCCTGAGGAACGCTGTCGAGCGGGTGGAAGTAGAACAGCGGGCGGATATCGGACGGGACCGATCCGGCGGCGCGAGAGCGGATGATGCGCGGGATCGGCTTCTTCACGTTGGCGGCTTCGACGATGCGATAAACATTATTCGAATAGACGACACTAATGCCGTAATTGCTCAGCACTTCGGTGACGAGCGTGAAGAACTCGTTGGGGCCGAGCGGGCCGGCTGTGCGCAGGGTGACCATTTGATCGCGCTGCACGACCGTGTTGTCGATTTCAAAGGTCACCTTCAACAGTTCGCCGAAAACCGTGTTGACGAACGCGGGCAGCCGGATGCCTTCGAAATTGATGCTGATCGGATCACCCGTCAGCCGGGGCGGGGTTGACGACAGGATCGGCTCGGCGCGGCCGCGTCCTTCCGGAACGCCGGGTCCGGCCACGGCGCTCAGTTTGTCGCGGCGGGTCGCCGGTCCGGTGCTCGCCAAGGCGACCGATTCAGCGCGATCGGCGGCTTTCGGGATGCCCAGTGGTTCGGTGATCGGCATGGGTTTCGGCGCACAGCTCTGCAAGGCGAAAGAGGCCGCCAATACAAGGCAGAACTTTACGTGCGCGATTCGCTTGAACGAGACTTTCATTACTTCTTCCCACTTCCGGCCGCGAGGTTGTCCGTCTTGGCGGCGCCGAATAGCTTGAGCACGCGCTCTTCGCCATTCTCATCATAAATTAGTTCGCTGGTGTCTATCTTTTTGATCACCGCGCCGTTCGGCAGGGGCTGGCCACTGACGAACCGTTGGACCCGTTTACCCTGGTCGACCTCGATGACCGCGATCCGGGCCTTGCCCTCCTGGACCGTGCCGATGAAGCGCCACGGCGGCCCTTCCGGCTTCTTCTCCACGACCTTTGCTTTCGCGGGGTCGTTCGTCCAAAGGTCGGCGCGCGCGAGTGTGTCCCGCTGCCCGCCTGCCCGGAAAGGCGCCCACTGCGGAAACGGCCAGCGGTCGGCGGTGTCGACGGCGGGGGGGGCGCTTGAAACCCTAACCACCGCCACGGTCAGTCCCAGCAGTATCGCCAGGCCAAGCGCGCCCAAATGCGGCGCATAGGGCCGAAGGACCTCAAGTCTTTGCAAGATCTCTCTCAACACGCGATCCAAGACAGAGCTCCTCAATTCCGTTCGGTGGAGCGGTAAAAAGCGGACACGTCCATCTCGATACGTGCGTTCCGGCCCGCCCGCACGATCATACGGTCGACCACGACGGCTTTATCCGCCTCGGCGATATCCGCCAGGAATTGGGCAAGGCCCGCGCCATCGAACGGAAGGATCAACTTGGCAGTCATGCGCTGAACTGTTGAAAGAGGCGAGACCTCCCCCGACGGAGTCTGACGGACGAGCGGAATGCGCCGGACCTGGATCGGCGTGACGGGCTCAAGTTTGTGCGGTCCCATGCGGTCGCGCAGCCACCGTTCGAAACTCGCGTCCGCGAGGCCGGGGGTCTGCGCGGCCCACAGCCGTTCTTCCAGCAGCGACTTCAACACCTGACTCTGCTGCTTTCTTTCATCCCAGCCGCCGGATTCGATCTGCGCTTCGAGGCGTGCTTTTTCGACCTGCGCACGCTGGTAATCGCGCTGCAAGCCCGACACCATCTGATGCAACGCGATAAGAGCCGCGACCAACAAGATGCCGGCGACGGCGGAAATCAGCATCTTGAGGCGATCGGTCAGGACGACGGGGCCGAACTTGCTGTGGGTTTCGGCTTGTAAGCGCTCGAACAATTTTTGAAGCGTGGGAAAAGAGTTCTTCATGACGTCGGCCATTGTTGGGGATCGACCTGCATGTTCAGCCGCAGTTCGCGTTGTTGATTTCCAACCGTGCCGGAAACGTTGGAGAAATGCTCGTTCTTCTCGAACATCTCGATGAAGAAGGGCGCTTCCAGGGCGCGATCGGCCTGTATGACGAGCTGCAGGTTGCCCGCATCGAAATTCCACTCATCGATTTTCACCTTACTGTCGCTGAGCAAGGTATTCACCACGTTCATGATCATAAACTGTGAAGGCGTGTTCTCGAGCCCAAGGTAGGATTCGATGTTCTCGAGATTCGTGAAAGCGGCGGCGCGGTCGGCGCGGATGCTCTGATTGGCCGCGGTCAGATCGGCGATCGAAGCTTCGACCCGCATTGTACCGATAAGGAGCACGGCCGCTTGTGCGAGATAATAGAGAAACGGCGCCGCAACGACGGCCGCCGCAATGGCGGCCGCGCGCTCATTTTGAAGCAGGCTAAACAGATCCGTGACCGGCGCGCTGGCGACGGTCCACGGCAGTTCGAGCAGCTCGCTTTCCGCGACCGCCGGAACCTCGAGCGGCACTTGCGTCAGATCGACGCCGGCCGAACGCAGGAAAGTGGCCCAGTCGCGCGGTGCGGGCGTCGCCGGCCACCAGCGCGTGGCGGCGAGCAATCCACCTTTCCATACCTGGCCTTCGACGCCGTCGAGCATCTGCGAAAGTCGGATTCCGTCCTCCATCGGTGGACGGAAGAACGTCTCGGGCCAAGCCATGCATCTTTGCGCGCTTTCACCGGCCTCGTTGATCGCCGCGGCGACGGCGCCCGCATCCCAAGCGTACACGCAGGCGCGGTGACCGACCCACTGCGCGGCGAACTGCGGCGATGGAAACGGCGCCCATTTGCGAACCATGAGGGCCAGCGCTGCCTTACGTTTGGACTCGGGTAGGCCCTCACCCAGCTCGAAAATGTGCTGGCGAACGAAGCGGCGGCTGAGAATCCAGTTGGTGCGCCTATCGGACCCTGGCAGGCGTGATATGCCCGTCGCTGCTTGCAGTAAGCGTTTCGGGGGTTGGGAAAGTGAGCTGCGGATTGAGCCCGTCAAGCGCTCCGCTGTACTGCGAAGGGATCCGGAAAGCATAGTCCACCTGCCAAGGCTGATTTTGTCCGCGAGGAACAAGGGTGAGTGAGACGCGCGTGCGTTCGGCGGTATTGCGATTGACGATATCTATCACCATGCAACTGCCGGGCGACGTCCCGAAAAAGAAGGCTTCGTTGGGAACCGAGATATTCGCCAGTTCGAGGAATTCGCGCGCATGACGGAAGCTACTCGCCTGACGGCGCTCGACGATGAATTTCGCCGCGTCTTCTGTAAGGCCCGGCGTATGTACGATCAACGAGGCCTCTGGCGCGGTATTCGGGTTGAACCCGGCTGTTGTGCACGTCGAGAAGATCGGGGCTCTCAGGTCATCTTCCCAAATCCGCGGGATCTGATCCCATCCCAGGATGTTCTGCGCTTCCATGGGGGTCGTCAGGCGCGCGTTGGTGGGCGGTAAGCGCCGGAGTTGGTCGTAGTCGGGCTTCTCAGCGCCGGCAAGACGCGTGAATTCGTCCTCGTCAACCCAGTCCTGAAGCGTATCGGGGAGCTCGCTGCGGAGCGTCTCCGGCGTGTCATAAAGCGCAAGCAAGCGGCGCAGCAGGGGGGGCTGGATTCGATTCAGGTTGATGAGACCGCGCCCGTCCTGAATTTGGATGATGTAGTCAGGGTTGCTTTCCAGGACGTAGGGGCGGCGGTCGAACGCGATCACGCGTGACGTCTCTTGCATGGCGTTGGACATCGCTATGAATGTGTCGGTGGCAACGTCCTTTTTTTCACCGTCGGCGGGCTGATCGAGCGCCGTGCCGACTTCCAGCCCGCGGTACGTCATCGGCCGCGTTGCCAGCGCAAAAATGAGTTCGTTTTTCGCGTTCGAGAGGGCGATCTCATCGTCCACCCGCGTGCGTAGCGTGCGCGCGTTTTCGGTCGCCATCCCGATCCAGGTGCTGATCGCGGCGATGCCGAGACCGAACAGCGCGATGATCCACAGCGTCAAGGCCAGGATAAAGCCTTTCGCGTGCGCGCGCTTCGGGGCGCTGGGCGGCTGTGGGAACGTAAGGAGCACTTCTTGAAACCTTCATCCGGCCTTGCGCGGCGCCGATCGACAGACATCGGCAGGCCCAAAGCGAGCGGCTTATGGCATGGCGCAGATACTATCGGCGAACGCCGCGAGAGGGAGTTAAATCATTGTCAGGCCAAAGGTTCCAAATCTTTGTAATTGCTTAATAAGTTCGCCCTTAACGCTCGCCGCGCCCCCCTCAGGGCATCGGCGTCTCGGGCCCGAAAGGCGTGTCGCGGAACCGCAGGGCCCGGCGGTGCGTGCCGCCCACGCTCGCCACCATGTTGGTTGGAAAGCCGCTGCCTTTCTCGAGACGAATCAGCCAGGGCGTCTGCGGCGCGTCCGTGGAGTTTTTCGGCGGCCAGGCCTCGAGCCAGTCGCCCGTCAGATCTTTGTACGCGAAAGCGCCCTTGTTTCCGGCCCATCCCCCGACGACCAGCGGCGGGGTGTTTTCCTCCTGATAGGTCAGCGAAGTCCGGTTGGTCTTCGGATCGTAGGAAATAGTGAGCGTGAAGGGGACGGGCGTTCCCGTTCGAGCTTGGAGAGGGCGTACGGTGATGCCGTGAAGGCGTTCCGGCTCACCGACAAAGACGTGCGGCCGTTCGGGATAATCCGGCACGACGCCGCGCAGCGGTTCCAGGAACAGACTCTGCTCCAGCACGGCTTCGTTCACGGCGACCAGTTTGTCCTGCACCGCGGTGCGTGTGCCGAGTAAAAGGCCGAACCCTTGCACCAGCACGACGGCCACCATCGCCGTGATCATCAGGACGACCAAGGCCTCCAGGAGCGTGAAGCCGCGTTGTGCGTGAGGATTCGCCATGTCAGGGCGCCATGCCGAACGGATCGGTGCTGCTGCCCCGCATATTCTGGTAGCCGACCTTACGCATCTGGAACTCGAACCAAGGACGCTCGCCGCGTTTGACCGTGACGTTTACGCCATAGAATCCGACGCGGAACCCGGGTAGGAGCGTGCCGACGATCGCGCCGTCATTCGGTGGAACGATCGTGTCGCTTCTCCAGGATACGCTGATCTCGTCATCCAGGGGCAGAATCCCTTCCGGCTCGACCATGGGATTGATCGGATCCATCAACGCCAGAACCGACTGGCCGACGATACTACGCTCGTTGGCGTCGGCGGCGCGCATCAGTTGGTCCGAGGATTGCGCGATGAACGTGATCAGCGGAATCAAGGCCAACGCCATCACGGTCAAGGCGACGATCGCTTCAAGGAGCGTAAAACCCGCCGATGCCGGGGAATGCCGCATGGCCTACTCCACCAGCTCGGCGCGGCAAAGCGGCGGCCGCAGTTGGTAGGTGTATTCAACACGCCCGATAAAAAGGTTCACGCGTCCGCCGGTGCAGAAGCCGGAGCCGCGATAATAGATCGGCTCGTCCACTTCTATTTGCCAGCCGGAGGGCAATGGGAAGGCGACAAAGGATGCATTGACCGGCGGTAGATGCTCACGCGCGTTCGCCAGCAGCGAGGTCGTGCGTAAGGACGGATCGAGCGTATCGCCGAGTGAGCCACGCAGCGGCTTGCGCATATCACGGCCTGCTTCGGTATATGTGCCAAGCAGTATCTGGTCGCTATTGCTGCGCAAGGCCGCATACGGCAGGCCGTTCAGGGTCTGCTCAAAAGAATCGCGCTCGGTCGCGAAGGTGAAGCTGGCGGCCATGGTGCTCAGACGCGGAAACGCGAGCGCGGCCGTCATACTGACGATCACAAGGACGACGACGACCTCAAGCAGCGTAAAACCGCGGGTGTGGCTCGGCGCAGGCATGAGCTTTTCCATGGCGCCGGCGACATGCGTTCTAGCGCGTGGCGGTGTCAGCCGCGGTTTTTGGCAGAAGCCCGACATCGGCGTTGATATCCTCGCCCCCGGCCTTACCGTCGGCGCCGAGGCTGTAAAGCGCCACGCTATTCGCGCTGAGCGGCTCATACTGATACGCGGTTCCCCACGGATCGGCCGGCAGATCTTCCGACAGGTACGGTCCGCGCCACTTACGCGCGATACGCTCGTCGGACGGTGCCACGGTCAACATGGCCAGCCCCTCTTCCTTGGTCGGATAGCGGCCGATATCGAGGCGCATGGTGTCGAGAGCGCTCTTGAGCATGCGGCTTTGGGTTTCGGCGGCGGTTTGCCGCGAGATGTCGACGCGACCCATCAACTGCGGACCGATCAGACCGGCGAGCAGGCCGATGATGAGCAGCACCACGAGCATTTCGAGCAGGGTAAAACCCTTCTCGGACGCCGCTGCGGCCCGGCGGATGTTCTTGAGGGAAACGAGGTTTCGCATACTACAGGGCCACCTGATTGATGGAGGTGATAGCTAACATAATGGCGGCAACGATACCACCGACCACGATCCCGATCAGCAGGATGGCTGCGGGTTCGAGGATCAGCAGAAACTGTTTCATGCGCTGACGCGCCGTGTCTTCGTAAAGCGACGCCAGCGACTTCAGCATCGTCGGAAGTTCACCCGACTCTTCTCCGACTTGGATAAGGCTGAGCGCGGTGTCCGAGAACGCATGCTGACTTGCGATCGCCGACGAAAGCGATTGCCCGCCGCGCACCAGCTTCACGGCCTGATCCAGCCGGTCACGCAAACCCGACAGCCTGACGCCGTCCCGGGCTAATTGCAGGCCTTTGATGAGGTCGACGCCATTCGAGAGCATCGTGCCCAGCATGGACGCCCAACGTGCGACCTCGGCTTCTTTGAGCCAGACGCCGATGAGGGGAAGCCCGGCCATGAATTCGCGCATCTGCGCCATGCGCGCGGGGTTCTTGACGCTCGAGACCACCCACCAGACGAAACCGCTCACCACGAGCAGCAGCATGAGTTTGTTGTCGTTCAGGAACATGCCGGTGTTGATCACCACGGCGGAAATCCACGGCAGGGGCTCCTTCGCGTTGGCGACCATGGTGGAAAAACGCGGTACGACAACGATGAAAATGAACAGGACGGCGGTGATCCCGGCGGTGATGAGGATCGCGGGATATGTCAGCGCGTTGCGGATGTCCTGGCGAATCTGGCGCTCGTACGCCATCTGCGCGGCGGCGTCGTCCAGGGCCTGGCCGAGATGCCCGATCGCTTCGCCCGAGGCCGCCAGTTGATACACATAGGCGGGCAAAGACGGCAGCGCCGCCGTGAGGGCGTTTGTGAATGTCTCGCCGGACCGCAGCCGCTTCTCGATGCCGCCGAAAGCTTCCGTCAACACGGGGTGCGAGGCTTGGTTCTTGAGGGCGCCGATTCCTTGAATCAGAGGAACGCCGGCTTTCAGAAGAAGCGCGAGTTGTTTCAGGGCCAGGATCCGGTCCTGGGCGGTGAGCCCGCGCTGGATGTTGAACAGGCCCGCCTTGGCCGCCTGCTGGCGAGCCGCGACAAGGCTGACAAGCGTGAGGCCGCGCCCCTCGAGGGTGCGCTGCGCCTCGCGCTCATGGTTTGCCTCCAGCCGGCCCGTGAGAACTCGGCCGGCCGCGTCGAAGGCTTCGTATTGAAAAGATTGAAGCATGCCCTGCTGTGCCGCTGGTTTTGGCGTCGGGGGAACATACTCCGAACTGCTGCGGCCAACGGCTTACATGAATGTCAGTTTAGAGCCTGCATCGCGCGCCCGGCGCAGGCGGTAAGTCCTTTGCAGGCAAAGAAAAAGGGAGGGTGATTGCTCACCCTCCCTCATCCTTAAGCCGGCGAACCGGCTTAAATCAGTCTTACGGACGACCGTCGGTCGAGCCGCTGTTACGGAAGCCAGAGAGATCGGCGACCGAGTTACCGTCGAACAGGATGTGCTGGGCGTAACCGACGATCGGACCAGTGACCGACACGGTGTACGAACCAGAACGGCTGGCCGTCGGGATGTTCGCGCCGGTTTCGATCTGCAGCGCGGAGAACTGCACGGTCGAGTTCGGGGCGATCGAGGAGGTCGTGTAGCTCGAACCCAGCGTTTCACCGGTCGCGTCGTTACGGACCGTCACGGTGACGGTGCCGGCGACTTGGCCGTTGTTGTGGATGCGGAGGTACGAACCGAACGGACCATTGGTCGACGCGTTGAAGGTGTTGATTTCAGCGCGGAAACCACCCTGGTTGATCGCGGCGGTCTGGCCCGTCGCCGTGTAAGCCTGCTGGTCGGCCTGGATCGAGGCCGTCAGCGTGCCGGCAGCGGCAGCCGGGATCGCCTGGCTGTTCGTGAACGACACAACGATGTTCGCCGAGTTACCCGCAGCCCAGATGGTGTTGGTCAGCGTGAAGGTGACCGTGCCACCCGAGAAGTTCGCGAGCGTCGAGTTGGTCGAACCGCCAGCCTGCGCGTCGAGGCGGACGTTCTGCACAGCGGTGCTGGACAGGACCGAGCTGGCGACCGAGATCGAGGTCGTGCCGGCCGTCGTGGTCGCAACGGTCGAGTTGGTCGCGTTGAGCGACTGACCAAGCGCGGTCTGACCGGTGATCTGCAGAGTCACGAGGCGGAGCGACAGCGAACCGTCATTCGGCTGCGACAGGTTCGAGAACGCGATCGGGGTCGTGGTCGCGCTGGCGGTCGCGGTGGCGCCGGCCGTCACAACCAAGGCGTACGGATTGATCGCCGAGATCACCGTGCCGGTCGAGGAGGCTTCGAAGATCTGCGACGTGTTGGTCGGGTTGTACACGCGACCGGTCAGCGTCACGGTGCCGCCGGCAGTGGCGAGGCCGGAAGCGTTGTTGAAGGTCACGCCGGTGAACTTGACACCATAGGCAACGCTCGTGGTGAGCGTGTTGCCGCCGGTGACGGCGCAGTCGTTGACCACGAACAGGTCGACGAGCGAGGTCACGGTGGCGCACGAGGTCGCGCCCGTCATCGAGGCGGAGATCGTGCTGGTGTTGCCGTTCGAGGCCAGCAGGATGGTCACGTTCGTGGTGGTGAGGCCAGCCGTGATGAAGCGGGCGCCGGTGATCGTGAATTCCGTGGTCCAGCGGGTCGTGCCGGAGAAGTTGTTGGTGTAGCGCATGCCGAAGTTGGCTTCGCTGGCGCTCACGCCACCGATGGTCACGCCGTTCGCCGTCGAGGCAGTGGTCGAGAACACGGAGGTCGAGATCGTCACCGGAACGGTCGTGAAGACGTCGCCCGAGTTAGCGAAACGGCCGATCGTGCCAGCGTTCGCGGTGCTGGCGAGAGCGGTCGACGCCAGCAGCGCGCTGCTCAGCGTGTAGAGTTGGGTCTTATTCATAATTATGGGATCCCCTTAAGGTTTCAGATCTGGTTCACGCCTATTCCCTACGGAATAGACGACGGCGCCCGTCAGCGCGCCGCCATATCACCTCTGCCGCCGGATATTGTCAAGCCGGGCGCGGGGGCTTTTCCGTCCGGATGTGGCTTTTTTTTCAGTGTTTTCGGCGTCTCTCATCCTCTCCGGACGAAAGGTTACCGGGAGGTTTACGGCCTGTACGGAAAAAAATTAAGCCTTCTTGGGCGAGAAGGGTATATTTTCTATATAAATCAATATATTATAGAATAATACAATTAAAAATTGTATTTTTATAAAATGCCCTTTGAAATCTCTTCCATCCCGTTTGCGCCTGGAAGTCTGAAGATTCGTAGGGATCGATACCACGGGCTGTAGGCCCCTTCGTCGAACCAATACCAGTGGCGTTTTCGGCCATCGGGAACATAAACCGCCGTCGGGACATCAAGGGCGCCCGCGACATGGGCCGTTGTGTTGCTGACGGTGACCACGGCATCGCAGGCTTGGACCTGCGCAGCGAAACCATCGAGGTCGGCCAAAGGGTTGATGGTGGCATCGGCGAGAATCGCGACACCATGCGATTCGCGGATCGCCGCGAGGTCCTGTGCAACGTCTCCGTACTGAAGATTGACGAAGGTGACGCCGGGCTGCCTGAATAAAGGCGCGAGATCGCCGGGCTCGAGGCTTTTCTGGTGGGTCATCCCGGGATTGACGCTGCGCCAGGACAGGCCGATGAGCCGGTTTCCGGGATGATTTCGCAGGTATTCCTGCCGCAGGCGTGCGGTCGAATCGGCGTCCGCGCGCAAAAGGCCGGCGCGAATCGGGAAAGCCGCGAAGTTCGGCCGCAGCTGCGCGCCAAGGTCGAGAACGGAGCTCTGGAAATCAAAAGCTCGGCCGGCAAGGGCCAAGTCTCCCGGACGGCGGACCGAAACAATCTCCACGGTTGGGAAGGACCGGCGATAGATCGGCAGTAGCCGCGGCTCACACTCCACGACGCACACGGCGGCGCGGCGCGCGATCTCCGGGATCATGGAACTGTAGAGGATCTCGTCGCCTACGCCCTGGTCGCCCCACAGCAGGATGCTTTTCCCGCTTAAGTCTTCCCCCGTCCACTTCGGCCACGGCCAGTTGCGCGGCGTGAAAGGGAACCGCGGATCGTCGAAGCGCCGTGCGTATCCCTGCCAGCCTTCGGCCAAACGGCCGAGAGCGAGGCAGGTCATCCCCCGATTGACGAACGCGCCGGTGTTGTCGGGATCTTGCTCGAGGGCGCGCGCGAACATCGTAAGCGCGCCTTTGCGATCGCCGAGCGCTTCCGCTTGGTTCGCGAGATTGTTCCAGCCGTCGGGCCAATGCGGCCGCAGGCGCAGCGCGGTCTCGAGATGCGCGGCCGCTTGGCGATAATCGCCGCGGAAGGTGTGCAGATTAGAATAGCCGTAGTGGATGTCGGGATTGCTGGGGTTGAGCGCCAGCGCGCGTTCGAACGCGGCCGCGGACTCTGCGGCTAGCGCATCGCGTTTGTCGGCCTCGGTCCCCGGCAGGATTTTTTCAAGGCAGGCGCCGAGGTTGTAGAAGCCGCGCGCATCCATCGGGCATGTCTGCGTCATCGCGCGAAACGCCGCGATGGCTTCTTCCTTCCGCCCCGCCATATGTAGAAGCAAGCCAAGATTGAGGCGCGCGTCGCCGTAGTCGGGTTTGATCCGCGCGGCCTCCGCGTACGAGGCAAGGGCTTCATCGTTGCGGCCCAGCGCGGCGAGCGACAATCCCTTGTTGAACCGCGGATCGGCGAACCCGGGCCGCGCCGCGGCGGCCTTATCGAAAAACGCGATGGCGTGTTTGTGCCGCCCGTTTGTATTCGCGATCAGGCCTTTGAGATTGAGCGCGTCCGCATTGTTGCGGTCGGCTTTCAGCACCTTGTCGTAAAGGCGTTCGGCGGCGTGCAAATCGCCGGCTTGATGATAGGTCACGGCTTTGCGCAGCCACTCCATGATCGGCGGTGAGGAGGCGCGTGTCATGTTTGGTGATCCTGCGGTGCAGCGACCCAACGCGCGAGTGCCGATGCAATGCGGTTCGCGGGTTCGATCTCCCACGGCTCTTGCGAAGCAACATTGTGCGCGCGCACCAGCGTTAACGCCGGATACCACGGGCTGTCCGCGCGGTGTTGGAACCAGTACCACAACGTTCCCTTGGCCGGCGGCAGCAGGAGCCACGTCGGGACATTTTGCGATCCCGCCACATGAACCGCCGAATTCGAAGTGGTCACAACGGCGTCCATGGCTGCGACTTGCGCGAAAAACGTGTCCGTGTCGACAAGCGAGTCGACGGATGCATCGTGGAAGATATCGACGCCGAATCGCGCGCGAATTTCGGCGAGATCCGCAGCGCAATCGCCGTACTGAAGATTGACGAACAAAACGCCGGGCGTTTCCAAAATCGCCTTCAAATTCGCAAGCTCGGTGCTTTTGTTCGCGCCGAGACGCGGGTTCCGGCTACGCCAGGCAATGCCGACGATGCGCCGGCCGGCGGCCAACGCCTCGTACGAGTTGCGGAATCGTTCGGTCTTGGCTGGATCTGCTTTCAGATATCCCGCGTGACGCGGAAAATCGCCGAAGGAGCGCCGCAGATATTGTCCAAGACTGCCGGCCGCGATTTGAACGTCGTAGGTTTCGCCGTCGGACGCCGCCGCCAGAGGGTTGTCCCGCGCGATGACGGTGGTTCCCGGAAACGAGCGCGCGAAGGTCGGGGCCAAACGGCCCAGGCATTCGATCAGCACATGACCGGCGCGGGCCGTCAGATCGGGGATCATCGATCCATGCAGGATCTGATCGCCGAGGCCTTGCTCGGTCCAGACAAGAATTCTTTTGCCCGTCAGATCTTCGCCGCGCCATTCCGGCGCCGGGCGCCGGAACGTTGCGACGTCCGCGACGTCGAACCGGGCTTCGTGTTCGGCCCAGCCCGTCTCGAAACGGCCCATGCTGAGCAGATTCGCGCCGCGATTGTAGCGCACGGTCGCGTTCAAAGGGCCCAGCGATGTTGCGCGCTCGTTGAGCATGAGCGCGGTCGTCATCCATCCCATATCGGTCATGGCGGCGGCGATGTTGGCATAGCCTTGTACCGTTGGTTCGATGGCAAGCGCCTTCTCGAAAAGCGCGATCGCCTCCTCGTGACGGCCTTGATCGCGATACACATCGCCAAGATTGACGATGGCTTTCGTGAAATCCGGCTGCGCCGCGATGACGTCCTTGTAAAGCGCTTCGGCTTCATCGCGCCGCCCGGCATCGTGAAGGGCGGCTGCCAGATTGAATTGGATCAGGTGCTGACGTGGCGATAGCGCTAGTGCCTGCCGGTGTGTCGTGATGGCGGCGTCATAAAAGCCCTGCTTGCGAAGATGCTCGCCGAGGGTGCTCATGACTTCGGCGCTGCGTTGCGCGGGCCAGTTTGTCCCCAGGCGCAGTGCGGCGCGCAAACTGTCGGCCGCCGGTCCATATTCCTCGCGAAGCGCATGGGCTTCGGCAAGCATGAGCTGTACATCGGCGTTCGCGGGATCGAGCGCTTGCGCGCGCGTGAGCGCCGCGACGGCTTCCTGTGCGATTGCGCTCCGCGCGGATTCGTCTGCGGCCGGCGTGCCTTTCACTAGGCAGTGGCCGAGATTGTAGAATCCACGCGCATCCTGCGGGCAGGCGATGGTCATTGCGCGGAAATCAGCGATGGCTTCGCTTGCGCGGCCCAGGACGTGCAGAACGATTCCAGCATTCAGCCGTGCGTTCGCGTGTGCGGGCTGCAGTTGTATGGCTTTGCGGTAGGAGTGCAGGGCCTCCTCGCCGCGCCCAAGACCCGTCAACGCGACGGCCTTGTTGAAATGCGCGTCCGGAAATGCGGCGGCGACCGCGATGCAACGGTCGAACAATGCCAGCGCTTCGGCGTGACGGCCGCGCTGGCTCTCGATCAATCCCTTGAGATTGAGCGCGTCGAGGTTCCGGCGATCGAGTTTTAGCACCTTGTCATAGAGACGCTCCGCTTCGTCCAGGCGGCCGGCTTGATGGAGCGACACGGCTTCCGCGAGCGACTTGGCGATCTTCGCGGAGCCGGTCATGTGCTTCCCCCGCCGGCTGTGCGCGGAAGTTTTTCCAGACGCGCGCACAATGTGTCGAACAGGGCTCGCGCTTCGGCCGTCGCGGGCACGGTCTTGCGTGCCTCTTCCATCACCACGGCGGCGCTGTGCAGCCAACCCTTTTCGACCAAGATCTCCGCGATGCCCACGTAGGCGTACAGCGCGTCCGGTGCGAACGACAGCGCCATGTCATAAGCGGCGATCGCGTCGTTGGGCCGCCCCTTGATGGTGAGAAGCAGGCCATTGAGAAGACCCGCCGCGGCGCCGGGCGGCAATTGCCCAAGGTTCTGTTCGCAGAGGCTCGCCGCCGCGCCGTGCTGACCGGCCGCGATCAGGGCGCGGACTTTCTCGACGATCTGCAGGGTGTCCTGTGTCACGGATTTCGGGCCGCCCATTGTTCGACGTAGATGGCGAAATCGGCGGACGCGCGCGCGACCACGTCCTGCCACTCGCCCCGCTGCGTTTGGCGGAACAACCGGACCGACGGATACCAGGGGCTGTCGCCGCGGTCGAGAAACCAGTGCCACAATCCCCCGAAGCCCGCGGGCACGAACACCCAGGTCGGGACATTCAAGGCCCCACCAAAATGCGCTGCGGCGCTGGAGGTGCTGATCACCAGGTCCATGGCGGCCACTTGCGCGGCGTAGGCGTCGAGATCGCCGCTCGGATCGATAGTCGTGTCGGTGATGATGCGCGCGCCGAATTGGCGTGTTGCCTCCGCTACCTCGGCGGGATCGCTGTCGTACTGAAGATTGACGAATGTGACGCCGGGCATGGAAAGAAGTGGCCCCCATGCCGCGAGCGGCAAGGACTTGTGAGCGCCCAGCTTCACCCGGCGTGTCGCCCACGAAATCCCGATGACCGGTCCGCGGGACTTCTCGATGTAACGTTCACGCAAGATTTTTTGCAGGACCGGGTCGGCTTTCAAATATCCCCGATGGGCCGGAAAATCCTCGAAGCGCGGGCGTAGCCAGGGGGCCGTGTCAGCGACGCCGAAACTGCCCGGGGTCGGTACGGCCCCGGGCGCGCGCATGATAAACCGGGTGAATTGAACGCCGGGGAACGAGCGCCGGAGCAGCGCATGAAGGCGTGGATCGCATTCGATCTCCAGCCCCGCGATCCGCCGGGAAAGGTCCGGGATAAGGCCCGCCATCAGAATCTGGTCGCCGATGCCTTGATCCAGCACGGCGACCGCCCGCGCGCCGGACGGCATGTCGGACAGAAACGGCCGATCGACAATGGGCTGGGCCTCTTCCGTGCGCATGTGGCGCCAGGCATGCTGCCGCCATCCCTCCTTGAGATTCCCCTGGATGAGGAGCACCTCGGCAAAGGCCTGGTTGGTGGCTTCGTCGTCGCGCAGGATCTCGGCGGCGTGCCGATACCAGGTCTCGGCCTGTTGATAGCTGCCGCGGCGCGCAAGCAGGAGTGCGAAATTGCCGTGGGTTTCCGCGTCGTCCGGATTATTCTTCAGCGAGAGCTCATAGTGATCCGAAGCTGTCTCGAAATCGCCTTCGCGCATGGCGATATCAGCGAGCAAGCGGTGGCTGACCGACAGGGCGGGGTCCGCCGCGAGGGCGGCGTTTGCAAGCTGCGTGACGCGCTCGAAATTGCCGCGCTTCATCTCGATCCGCCCCAGCATCTCCATGGCTTTCGGCCAATGCGGTTTGATCGCCAGCGCGCGCGTGAGCGCGCCTTCCGCGTCCTCGTAACGCTTCTCCCGCAGATAACATGCGGCCAGGTTCAGGAGCGCTCCGGGGTTGGTAGGATCAAGCTGAAGCGCGGCTTGAAGCGCAACGATGGCGTCGGGCGGCCGGTCCAGCGCCAGGAATGCGACCGAAAGATTGATAAGGGTTTGCGGCGTTTCTTGCCGGGTGACCGCTTCCGTCAGGTAGGCTACCGCCTTCTCGAATTGCTTTAGATGAAGGGCGGCCAGCCCGCGCATTTGCCAAGCGCGCGCGTTGTCAGCGTCGACGGCGAGAATCCTGCCGCAAATCTGCTCGACCTGATCGTACTCGCCGCGTTGAAAATGGCCGGCGGCTCTCTGAAGCGGTTTCATTGCGCCGGGTTGCCTATCCGGCAAACAGCATGCGGTCGCGTTCGGTGCGCCATACATCGGCGTAGCTGCAATTTTTGTACGCCTCGAAATACGGCCCGCCCTCGGTGTAGTGCAGAAGCGATGTCTGGTCCGCGGGAACCGTCGGGTCGTAATCGACCAAGTGATTCCAGCGGTGCGGAATCTCGCCGATCAAGGCGTCGTTCCCGAGCCATTTGAACTGATGCAGCTCCAAGCCGGTCGCGCTGTTCACGTAATCCGGCGTGAGGGCCTTGCACTTGGCATTGTTGAACAGGATGACGCTGGACCAATTCTTCTTTTCGTATTGGCGCTGTGGTTGGTCGAGGAACTTCACCGTATCGGCGGGTTTATGGTCATGCTTGACCACCTGGACCGCGAAGCGTTCGTCGCGCAGCGCCCACAGCTTCGCGACGTCGTCGAGCACGAGCATGTCGCAATCGCAGAACAGGCTCCAGCCTTCGTATCCCGACAGGTAGGGGACGAGAAACCGGCTGAACGAGAAATCGGTCGATTGCAATGGATGGCGCTCGCGCGTCATCACATCCTTCAGCTGCGACAACATCAGCGGCGCGATCGTGACGGGTTGGGAGGCGCGCGTCTGGATGCTGTGCGCCAGCACGTTGTAGGCCACCGCTTCGCGCGAGTCGTAGCCGATGAATATGCGCATCATGATGTGCCGCTCCTTTTCTTGTCTTGTATCAGTCGCTGGAGGTCGTGTGCGCACCGGGCGACCGGCTGTGCCCAGTCTCCGGGCGTTTCCTGTCTTATCAGCCGCACGGACGAATACCAGGGGCTGTCGGCACGGTCCTGCAACCAGTACCAGATTTGTCCGCGCCCCCGGGCAAGTAGCACCCATGTGGGCGTGCCGAGCGCGCCGGCGGTGTGGACCAGCGTGTTGCTGGTCGAGATGACAAGGTCCATCGCGGCGACCTGTGCTGCGAAGGCATCCATGTCCTTTAGGGGATCGATAGATTCGTCATTGAGAATCTCGACTCCAAAAGCTTCGCGGATTCGCGCCAGTGCGAGCCGTTGGTCGCCATACTGGAGATTGACGAAAGTGACGCCTGGGATCTCGAGGATCGGCCGCCATGACTCGAGTTGACTGGCCTTGAGCCAGCCCATTTCCTGGTTGATCGGGCTTGCCCACGAAATTCCGACAAGCAGATTGCCCGGATGCGCGGACGCATAGCGCTTCCTGAGGCTGGCGCTGCGTGGTCCGTCGGCGACGAGGGTGCGGGCGCGTACCGGGAAGGCTTCCGCAGTCTCACGGAACGCCAGGCCCAGGTCCCACATCGCAATCTGGCAATCGAAGTCGGGCGCTAGGGCGACTTGCGGTACCGGTGTCTTCAATTCCTCCACCTGCACGCCGGGGAACGAGCGCCGGAAAAGCGGTATAAGGCGCCCGGAGCAGAGGATGACGACTTTTCGCGCTGTCGCGAGCAGATCGAGGACCATGGTTGCGGCGAGAATCTCGTCGCCGATGCCATGCTCCGTCCAGACCAGGACCTTTTTGTCCTTAAATGATTCACCCGCCCATGGTTTGATTTGCGGGAAATATTTGTAATAGACGGGCGCGTTCGTCCGCTTCAGGCGCCAGCCAAATTCGGGCCATCCCGCCCGCCAGCGTTCCTGTGCGAGAAGGATGAGTGCGCGGTTGTAATGCGCGTCGGCATTGTCCGGATTCCGCGCGAGCAGGCCGTCGATTAGTTCGAGAGGTCGGACGGTGTCGCCGTTATCATTCAGCGCCGCGGCGTAGTTGAGCGTGATGGCGTCGAGGGCCGAAGTCTTTTCCGGTGGCGCGCTTTCGAACGCCAGGCTGTGGTGATGAATCGCTTCCGCGTTTCGTCCTAGGTGGTGGAGGGCCTTGCCGAGGTTGGAATGAACGATGTGCGACCGTGCATTATATTCAAGCGCCTGCTTGTACACGGTGATGGCTTCGTTGAATCGGTGAAGATCGGCCAGCACGGCGCCCTTGAGATTGTATGCCTGCCAATAGGCCGGATCGGCGGCGATGGCCTTTTCGCAAGCCGCGAAGACGCCGTCGGCGTCGAGAGCATTGCGGCGCATCTCGCCAATGTTCAGGTAAGCTTCCGCGGCGAGCGCAGGATCGCGTGCCATATGCGCGCAGACCGCCTCGGCGTCGCGCAGTCGTTTCATGGAAGCAAAGCCGGAAATCATGCTGCGGTAATAGCCCGCGACATCATCGCCGCCCGCGCGGGTGGACTCCAGAACCGCCAAGCCCGCGTCGCGTATGACATCGAGCCACTGACCAGGTTCGGTTTGATTGATGAGCCGTAGCGACGGATACCAGGGTGTGCGGTTCCCGTCGGCAAGCCAATACCATCTGCGGCCGTGGTCGAGCGAGAGCGGTAGCATGCAGATCGTCGGCACACCCAGCGCGCCCGCGACGTGCGCGGCCGTGTTGCTCGAAGAGACGACGAGATCCATCGCGGCGACTTGCGCGGCGTAGCTGTCCATATCTTTCAAAGGATCGATGGTGGGATCGTGAATGATCGGCACATCGAACCCGCGTGACGCATTTTCCCGGTCCGCCGCGGTATCCCCGTACTGCAAATTGACGAAGATTGCGCCCGGAACCTTTAGGATCGGTCCCCATTCCAGGAGGTTGAGTGATTTCTCGGCGGCGCCGTTTGTATTGGCGCTGCGCCAGGCGAGGCCGATGAGAAGACGGCCTTTGTCATTGGCGAGGTACTTCGCGCGCAACTTTTCCTTTAGATCGGCATCCGCTTGCAAATAACCCGCCGTCGTCGGAAAGGACTCGCGCGACGGGCGCAGCCATTCGCCCAGGCTGGCGGCGGGGGTTTGCACATCCACCTTCGCGAGCTCTTCCGCCGTCAGATCGCGATCGATGATGTCGGCGTTGGGGAACGAGCGTTTGATGACGGGCGCAAGGCGCGGCGAGCATTGAATGACGCAGCGCTTCGCGCGGGCGATGGCATCGGCGTACATGTTGGCGTACATCGTCTCGTCGCCGGGGCCCTGCTCGGCCCAGATCAGGAGTGTGCGTCCGGCGAGGTCTTCCCCCTGCCAGGTCGGCAGCGCATAGGTCTTGGGCGGGATGCGATTTTCCAATGAACGGAAACGATGGCGATAGGCGTGCCAACCCGCCTTCAGTTGCCCGAGGCCGAAATGAGCCTCGGACGCGAAAAGTCGCAACGTCGGATGATCCGGAACAAGACGGAGCCCCGTTTCCACGACGCGCAGCATCTCGGGAAAATTCTCGGTGATGCGCAGGCCGCGCGCGTAGGCGACGCAGCCGTCAATGTCACGCGGATTGCTTTCGTGCGCGGCGCGAAACGCGGCCATCGCCTCGTCGTAGCGTCCGAGGGTGCGAAGGATCTGCCCCAGCGTGGTGTAGGTCGCCGCGTTCTTTTTGTAATGCGCCGCCTTGCGCGCGTGATGTTCGGCAAGTTTCAGGTCGCCGAGTTGTCCCGCGATCATCGCAGCGTTTGAATGCGCGTCGGGAAAATCGTCGCGTGCCTTGAGGGCTTTGGTGACCCATACCAGACCTTCGCGCGGGTCTCCCTGCTGCATGAGAGCGACGCCGAGCAGGTGCAGCGCATCCGGCTCACGCGGATTTTTCTTGAGGATTTTCCGATAGCTCTCGATTGCCTCCGCGAGGCGTCCGGCACGGTGGAGCGCCGCCGCTTCATGAATTGGCTGAGAAGGTGGAAGGTTCGGTCGAGCCATGAGAATGTGAATAAGAGTCTTACGAAGCCGAGCCGCTTGTTTGGCCGCACCCGCCGGCGCCGACACTGAATTGATTCAATTCTTCCGCGACCGCTGCGAGGCTTGGACCCCAATCCGCGCCCGCGCTTTGCCGGAACAGGCGGGCGCTTGGGTACCAGGGGCTGTCCGGCCGTTCAAGGAACCAATACCACAGTCGCCCATGGTTTGAGGGGACCAGTGCCCATATGGGGCGTCCGAGCGCGCCCGCAATATGTACGGTTGTATTGCTGGCCGAGATGACGAGGTCCATCGCCGCGACTTGTGCGGCGAAGTCGTCGAGATTCGCCAGTGGGTCGATCTGTGGATCGGTGAAAATACGCACGCCCTGATCGCGCTCCGTGCGAGCGATCTCCTCCGCCACGTCGCCGTATTGCAGATTCACAAAAGTGATCCCGGGAAGTTTCAGGATTGGCGCCCAGGCGTCGAGTGGGATCGATTTGGCATCTTCGATCCGGACGTTTTTGCTGCGCCAGGATATTCCCACCAGCTTGGTTCCAGGGCTGACGGACTGGTAACGGGCACGCAGCGTCGCCGTCCTGTCCGAATCGGCCTTCAGCGGCGCGCATTGTCCGGGAAACGCCGCGAAAGACGGCCGCAGCGCGGCGCCCAGTTCGCCGACGGAGGCCTGGAATTCGATCCCTTGCGTGATCGACGGATCGCGGGGCGCCTCGCCGGCGGCGACGATGTGCGCGGATGGGAACGACCGGGCAAAAAGCGGCGCCATGCGCGGCGAACAAAGCAGAATGACCGTTGCGCCGGCGGCGAGCAGGTCGGGAATCATGGTGGCGGAAAGTATTTCGTCGCCAGGTCCCAGTTCGGTCCAGACGAGAATCTTGCGACCCGCGAGCGGTTCGCCGCGCCAATACGGAAAGGGGAAGCGCCCGAAAAATGTCGGCGTGCGCTTGCTCCGCACCCGCCAGGCATATTCCGTCCAGCCCTCCAAAAACCGCCCGCGTACGAGAAGGGCGAGTCCGCGATGGAAATGCGCGTCGATATGCTCCGGCTGCTGCGCGAGGATGCGGTCATAGAAGCCAAGCGCTTCGTCGAATCGCCCGGTCGCGTCCATGAACATGCCCATGTTGAGAAGCACGGGGGCTGAGCCGGGCGCGAGGGCCAACGCTTCGCGCAAATAGCGCTCCGCTTCGCCGTAGCGTCCGCGGTGAAGAAAGCTCCCTCCCAGCCCATTGGCGGCATCGGCATTGGTTTTGTCGCGCCGGTAGGCTTCGCGGAAATGATGCTCGGCCTTGTCCATGCACAGACTGTTGGCATGGATGTTCGCGAGATTGAGATGGGCTTCCTTCGAATCAGGATTGCGCGCGAGCGCACGCATGATGAGTTCGACGCCCTGTGCGGCGTCGCCTCGTGCGGCAATAATCACCCCAAGCAAGTGAAGCGCATCGGGATTGTTCGGGTCGAGCCGCAGCGTATCGCGGTACCCGGCTTCGGCTTCCACGAGCCGTCCATGCCGATGGTGGTCCATCGCGCGCGTGACGCGGTCCAGCGCCGTGGTCATGGATGTGCCCATTTCGCCAGTTCAGCGGTGATGTCGTCGAGCGGCTTTTCCCAGTCTCCGCGCCGGTCCTGACGGAACAGCCGGGCGCTAGGATACCACGGGCTGTCGGTGCGGTTCATGAACCAATACCAATGTGCCCCCGGTCCGGTGGGGACGAGCGCCCATACCGGCCGGCCAAGCGCTCCTGCCACATGCACGGTCGTATTGCTGACCGAGATGACGAGGTCCATGGCGGCCGTTTGCGCGGCAAAGGCGTCCAGATCGCCCGATGAATCGACACGCGTGTCGTGGATGATGCTGCGTCTCGTCATCGCCGAGACTTGCGCGATCTCATCGGTGCAGTCGCCGTATTGCAGGGACACAAAATTGAGGTCGGGAACGTCGAGAAACTTAGCGAATTGCGCGAGTTGCAAGGACTTGAAACGCCCCGTCGGTCCGGCCGCGCTGCGCCAGGACAGGCCCACGAGGCGCGCGTTCGTGCCGTTCTGATAGCGAGCGCGCATCTCTTGAACCAATGTGGAATCCGGCACGATGTATCCGCGGTGGCGCGGAAGCGAGGCGACCGTTGGGCGCAGCAACTGCGCGGCGTCGGTCAACGGGAGCCGCACGTCGAAGTCGCCGTCGATGGCGCTTCCCATCGCGACAATCCTGGCGCGTGGAAATGAGCGCTCGAAAAGCCGGCACAGGCGCGGCGAACAGACGATCGTGCAGTGCGCGGTGGTGTCGATCAGCTCAGGCAGCAGATTTGCGAAAAGGATTTCATCGCCCAATCCATATTCCAGCCAGACCAAGACGCGTTTTCCGGCCAGCGGGGATCCGTCCCACGGCTTGCCGGAGGTGAGATCAGGCGCGCCGTGGACGGCACGGATGCGCGCGCGGTAGGAGGGCCATGCCTCTCGCAACCTACCGAGGATCAGCAGCGTCAAGCCGCGATTTGCGATCGCCGGCGGAAAATGCGGCTTCAGCGCGAGCGCGGCGTCGTAGTCGGCGAGGGCGGCTTCGAAATCGCCGCTGAATCGTTTCGCGCTGCCGCGATTCAGATAGGCATTTGCGTTTCGTGGGTCGCGTGCGATCGCCTCGCTGTGCAAGGCAATCGCGCCGTCAAGGTCGCCGCGCAATTCGAGCGCGCGGCCGAGGGTGGTGATGACATCCGCATGGCCGGGCGCCGCGCGCTTGAGCTCGCGCAAGATGAGTTCGGCTTCGTCCAGCTGAGACCGTTCAAGGAGAGCTTCGGTGAGTTGAAGCGAAGTTTGGGTTTCATCGGGATTGGTGCGCAGGATGTCCCGGTAGATATCCTCGGCGTCCACGAGCCGGCCTTGTTTGTGCAGCGCGTTGGCGAGCAGACGGCGCGCGCCGAGATTGGACGGGTCGCCCGCGAGGTAATCGCGCAATACTTGTTCGGCCTCGGTGAACCGCTCCATTTGTCCCAGGACGGACGCCAGCGTCAAAACGGCACTGCCATAGCCCGCATGGCGTTGAAGGCAGACGCGCAGGATATGTTCGGCGCCGGCCGCATCGCCGGAGGCGGCAAGGCATAATGCGAGACCGACATAGGCTTTGTGCTGTGATGGATCGCGCGCCAGAAGGCTGCGGTAGGCCGCGCTCGCTTCTGGATATTGTCCGGCGAGCCGTAGCGCATTGGCGAGGCGGTCGGTGGTCTCGGCCGTGCTGCCGGCCAACATGTCGGCTTCGCGAAAATATGCCACCGACTTTTCGGGAGCTTGCGCGCGCAGCCAGGCCGAACCCATCATCTCCACGGTCGGCAAATGGCGCGGACGCAAACGCAGCGCCTGTTCAAGGGCTGTGACGGCGTCGGTGAAACGGCTCAGTTCGACGTAGGCCGCACCCAGGAGGTAGCGAAGCTGCGCGTGCTCCGGCGCCATCGGGAGCAGAGCCTCGTATCCGGCGACGGCCTGCGCGAAGCGGCCGGCTTGATGTGCAGCGGTCGCGTCCCGATATGCGGCGTCGAACGCCTGAGGCATCGGTGTGGAGGAAGGCGCCATAGGGGGTGCGGTCCGCCGAAATCAGTCGCCGTCGACGCCGGCCTGACCCGTGACGCGGATGACTTCCTCGACGCTGGTGTCGCCTTGCCACACCTTGATCAGGCCGTCTTCCATGAGGTCGCGGAACCCGTGTTTACGGACGGCCACCTGCAATTCATTCAGCGGACGTTGGTGAAGAATCATTTCGGCGATTTCATCGTTGAGCACCGTGACCTCGTAGATGCCGAGGCGGCCGCGGTAACCGGTGTTCTGGCAGCGCGCGCAACCGCGCGCCTCGAACCAACGCGGCTCGCCCGTGAGCACGTCGGGGAATCGTTCTCTCAATTTTTCGCATTTCTCGCGGATGGCGAGAGGCGGCTGCTGCGGGACCCTGCAATGCGGGCACAAGCGGCGCACAAGGCGCTGCGCCATGACCTCGCGCACGGACGAGGCGACGAGGAACGGCTCCAGGCCCATGTCGATGAGACGCGTGAACGCGCCGAGGGAATCGTTCGTGTGCAGGGTCGAAAACACCATGTGGCCGGTCAGGGATGCCTGAACCGCGATCTGCGCGGTTTCAAGATCACGGATTTCCCCGATCATGATGACGTCAGGGTCCTGGCGCAGGATCGAGCGCAACGCTCTTGCGAAGGTGTAGCCGATGTCGGCCTTGGTCTGGACCTGCGTGACACCCGGGATGTTGTATTCGACCGGGTCCTCGACTGTGATGATCTTGCGTTTGCCGTCCTTGATGTGTTCGAGCGTCGCCTTGAGTGTCGTCGACTTTCCCGAACCGGTCGGGCCAGTCACCAGGATGATGCCGTGGGGTTCCTTGGCGAGCTTTCCAAACGTCTCAAGGTGATCCTTGGCCATGCCGATCTTGGCGAGCGAGAATTCCTTATGCTCCTTGAGGAGGAGACGCATGACGATCGACTCGCCCCATACGCCTGGGAGGCACGAGACGCGGATGTCGAGATCCTTGCCGCTCATGCGGATGCTAATGCGGCCGTCCTGGGGAAGACGCCGCTCGGCGATATCCAGGCCCGAAATCAGTTTAATGCGCGAAGCGACGGCGTCGAAGCGCGAGCGTGGCAGCGTGACGCGGCTCTGAAGGACGCCGTCGATGCGGTAGCGGATCTCGAATTCATGCTCGAGCGGCTCGACGTGAATGTCCGACGCGGCCTCGTTCACGGCCTGGGCCATCACGTTCGAGACGAGTTCGACGACCGGGGCTTCCTCGGCGAGTTCCCGCAGCAACGCGACGTCGCCCTCGATGTCGCGGCCGTCCGACATGAGCGCGCGGCGCACAAGGTCGGTCATGAGGTCGAGTTCGCGGTTGCGGATCAACCACCAGTGGATTTCCTTGTCCGGGAACGCGGCGAGCAGGACTTCCTGCAGGCTCGGTTTCACCGGATCGCGGCTGATGCAGTGAACAACGCCCGCGTCGTCGGTCCAGGCGAGGGTGGCTTGGTCGATCCACCATTCGCTGTCGATTCCGGAGGACTTGATCGTCGCGGCGTAGATGGCCGGATCCTGCGGCATTTGCCGGTTAGACATCACCTCCAGGCCCAACTGGATCGAAAGCGCGTCCAGCACGGCGTCTTCCGATACCGCGCCGATCCGGACCAGGATCGCGCCAAGCAGACCGCCGAAGCTCGCTTGGAAGCCCATGGCTTTGGCAAGATCGTTGTCGCTGATGAGGCCGCGCTGTAACAGGATCTGCCCCAGCGGCGGCTGCACCTCGAAGGCGGCCACGGCGGGCGGCGGTGTATTCGGCTCGGGGCGGGTAATCGTGGCGTCCAAAAGCTGCTCCAGGAAGCTCGCGGGGGGGCTCGCGCGCGGCGCGGCGGTTGTACCACCCGCCGCACCGCGCATGACTTTAACAGAATGACAGAAAGACTGACCGCGTCAGGTTAATTTCCCCCTGTCCGCAGCCAGGGGCTTACAAGTTTGTAAGGCTCCCGAAGCGCGCGGTTAAGCTTGAAGAAGCCCCACGAGGCCGGCGACGTCTTTCCCGAACAGCCGGCGCAGGGTGATGGCGCGGGCGGCGACGGGATTTAGTCCTGCGGCTCGCCCGGCGTCTTCCACATAAGACGGGGTATGAACGAATCGCCCGTCCGGCCCGAGCGCCACCGGCGCGCTTTGCGACAGTTCGATCGAGTAGGCGAGCAGTCCACCGTGCGCCAGCCGGGCGCGCGCGGCGGTCATGAAAGCCGCGAGCTCGCCCAGATACGGGAACAGGTCGCCCGCGGTGATAACGTCGAATGTCCCTTCCAATTTCGCGATGTCGCGCGCATCGCCGATCAGGATTTGATCGTACAACGCTTTCGCGCCGGCAATCTTCGCCATGTTGGGCGATGTATCGATGCCGAGGATCGTCTCCGTCCTAAAGGCGTCGTGAAGAGTCGCGGCGACGAGACCCGTGCCGCAGCCGAGGTCGGCGAGGCGCACGATGCTGTGCCGTTCGGGCTCATGGGCTTCGATGAGGTCGGCGATCGCGGCAGGAACGTTGTATCCGCGAAAGTGTAACTCTTGTGTGTCGTAGCGTTGGGCAAGACGATCGAACGTTTCGCGGGCGTAGCTCTCGTCAGGCGCGAATATCGGTGCGCCGTGTAAAGCGTTGAGAACGTGCTTGGCTTCGCCGTTATCCGGCTCGGCGGCGAGTACGCGTTGAAGCGCCAGTTCGGCGGCGCTTTTGTGGCCGAGCGCGCTCTGCACCGCCGCGAGGGCGAAAAGCGCTTCGCTATGGTGCGAACTCGCGGCTGCGCGGGACAATGCGTTCGCGGCGGCTGGCAGATCGCCCTGTTCGGCGAGCGTCAATCCTAGCAGCACATGCGCGATTTGAAGCTGATCGTCGATAAGGAGCGCATTGCGCGCCGATGCTTCAGCGCCTTTCAAGTTGCCTGTGTTGAAATAGGTCAGTCCAAGATTGACGTGGGCCCGCGCATTGCCGGGATCGATCTCCAGCGACCGCCGCAGGTAATCGTGGCCCTCGCTCTCGGCGCCTTGCGTCCGCAGGGCGCTGCCCAGGGCGAACAGGGCGACGGCATCCTGCGGCGCGCTCGCGACAGCGCGGCGATAGAGCGCGATTGCTTCGTCGACGCGCCCCAGGTGGAAAAGCGAGTCGCCGCGGCCGAGCGCCGCCAGCACATTCATCGGTTCACGGTCGAGCGCTTTCGCGTACGCGGCTTCGGCCAGGGCCGCCTCGCCACCCAGATCGTGCAACCGTGCGAGGTGGACCCACGCCTCCGCGCTACGCGGGTCATGGTCGATATAACGTTGCAGGTAGCCGGCGGCGCGCGCGTGATCGCCGATCTCACGGTACAATTCCGACAAGTTCCACAGATACATCGCGCTCTGCGGTTTACCACGCAGGGCGGTCTCGAGCACGGCGACGGCTTCAGTCCAGAGGCCGATGCCCTTTAAGCCGTCCGCAGCGATCGTGACGGCATGTTTTTTGTGCGGAAAGGCGCCAGGAATGAGCCGGTAAAGGCGCGCGGATTCGTCAAGATCGCCGTTCTTGCCTGCCGTCCGCGCGGCGGCGACAGCAGCGGCGAAATTTTCATAGGGAAACGTATTTTCCATACCGCCTCTTAAGCCGGTTCACTTGAAAATAAAAGTTGGGATGTACGAGAGGCCTGGGAATAGGCGCATTTGTGGTTGTGCCTCGCGGCCCAAAATCCAGATGCGACTTTACGTCGATAGCGCCGGAAGCTCCGCGGCGATCCGCTCGCATTCTTTCCAGTGGCGCTCAAAAACGCCCACGAACTTATTGCCGTCGAAATTCGCGAGCGGAAGGCTGTTCGGTTTGGCGATGCGCTTCAAGTGCTGGAACTTACCCGCGCCTGAGTTGCACCAAACGTATCCATCGTCGCGGTAGGTGTAGTCGACTTCGCGCTCGCCGAGCAGGGCGAGGCGCGGCTCTTCTTTCCGATCTTCCATGTCGGCGAATACGCCGTACATCGCGAGCTGGTCGATGCCCCAGCGCAGGCCGTTGTTCTGAAAGAAATAGGCAAGGTAAGCGGCGACCAGTCGGATGTATTCAAACGACGGGCCACTGGTCCCGGCGCCGACGACGCAGGCGTTGAACTGATTCCAAGGCTCCTTCCGGCCGGGGCGGATACGCATGGCGACATCGTTGCCGTCCAGCGTGGCGAACAGCCCATCGAGATCCGTATTGATCACGGCGTCCACGTCCATGAGCCAGAGGGGGACACCGTAGTGGCGAAGGTGCTCGTAGAAGCGGATGAAGCGAACCGCATGATAATAAGAACGCGCTTCCTGAATGGGCCCCTTCGTAAGTCCGGGTCGTTCGACGCTCAGCGCAAATTTAATCGGCGAGAGCTTTTGCAAGAAGGCCAGTGCGAAAGCGGTTTCCTCTTCGTTCGCATCCATGATGTGGATGTGAACCGGCGTGTGCGGCGAGGTTTCGCGCATCGACACGACCATGGGAAGGGCGAAGGCGCGGAAATACGTGAAGTTGCATGAAAGGTAGAGAATGCCCTTGGGATCGGGGACGAGGGAGGCGGCTACGATGACCGGCGGCAGCGTGCGCGTCAGGTCGGCGTCCGTAAAGGCTCGCAATTGTTCGTAGAAGGCCGGCTCAAACCGTATCGTGCTGAGGACATGGTCCGGCGCCTTTTCCGCGGCCGCGCGGAAAAGCGTCTCGGCGCCGTGACGGTCTCGCAGGCTGAATTTGGAAAGCGCGGCCGCAGCCAGCAGCGAAGGATTGCCGGGCTTGTCGGCGAGACGCTTCTGGTTGATGGCGTCCCATTGCTTCACGTCATCGAGCGCGTAGGTGAAAAATAGATCGCTGAGACGCGCGCAGTGATAGGGCATTTCGCCGCGCTTGATGCGCTCCCACCATTCCTTATGACATACCAACTGATCGAGAGCGGCTGACTGGCGTTCCACATTGTCGCCGGCTTTTGTGAGCACGTCCTCCCACGATCGGACCGCAAGCTCCGGTTCTTTGTCGAAGATGAGGCTGGTGTACTTCGACGTCGCTTGGTAGTCCCCCGGCTTCACTTCCAACGCGCGCCGGTAGTGCTCCCGAGCGCCGGGCTTGTCCTCCATCACCTCCGTAAGCGCGCCGAGCTTCATGAGGAGGTGATAGTCGTTTGGGGCAACGTTGAAGGTGTTCTTATAGCAACCGTAAGCCTGCGGGATATGGCCGGTCGTTTCGTAGAGTTCGCCCAGAGCCATCCAAGTTTGCGGGTGGTTCGAGATTTGCACACTCTGCCGCAACATGCTTTCCGCGTCCGCGAACCGCTTGGCGCGCACGAGCGCACAGCCCAGGTTGTGGAGCGCGGCCGCGTTTTGGGGCGCGCGCTCGACCGCTTGTTCAAGCGCGGTGATATCGTCCGCTGTGCCCGAGGATGAAATGTTGTTCGCCGCTCTTCGTTCTTCGCGGATCGCGGCGAGCCGCGCGGCGGCGGCCTGATTTTCCGGCTCGCGTTTAAGAACCTTCTCGAAACACAGCTCGGCGTCCTGGACCCGGCCCGTAGCTTCGAACAGAGTCCCGAGGAGCAACAGCGACACAGGAAGAGCGCCGACGCTCGCCTGTTTTTTCAGCACCGCCGCGGCTTCTTCACTGCGGTTCGTCTTCACCAGGACAACCGCGAGCTGGTGGGCGGCCACGGGATCGTTGGGCGCTATGGCGGCGACCTGGCGCAGCTGCGTTTCCGCGTCGGCGAGATCTCCGGCGTCGAGGGCCGCGGTGGCAATGCGAAGGAGTTCTGCGGCGTGCGTAGCGCCGGCGGATATTGTGGTGTTCTGGCTCATCCGTGGATCGGTCGTCGCCCTCTTGGGCGCCCTTATTTAGCGGCAAATAGAGACAGGATCGGCGTGTTTATGTCGTATCACGAGGCCTTTGTCTCGCCAAGTTAGGGGCCGGATACCCCGAGATGGACTCTTTGCAACCTCGGTCGGAGGTCCCATGTGGGTGCGATGGGAGCGAACGGCGAGTGACACCGGTGCCGTGTTATCTTAAACAAGCAAAATACTTGCGGGTGGATCGGTGAGCACGATGGATTTGAAGCAACTGGAGGCTGAGAACGCGCGCGCGCTGGCGGCGTTCCATAAAGGGGGGTTGGTGACGGCGTCGTCATCGGAATTCCCTTTTTACGGCTTTTACGAAGTGAATCTGTTCGAAGCCCCACCGTTCGTGATGTTCACCGCGAATGATTGCCCGCGCGCGGCGAATATCCTTTATGAGAAGGAGTTTGAACCTGGTTCGATGCAGATCTGGTGTCGGCTGGCGAAGACGGCAAGCGGTATCCTGGATATCGGCGCGCATGTCGGTGTCTACAGTCTCTCGGCGGCATCGATCCGCAAGGATGTAAAGATCCACGCGTTCGAGCCCAATCCGCACGCTTACACGCGTTTGCGCATGCATATTCAGATCAATGAATTCCGCAATATCGTCGAGCACTGGTTCGCGGTCGGTAAAGAAGACGGCATCGCGCCCTTTAGCTGGGTGCGCAAACCCAACCAGCAAATCTCCTCCGGGGGCGGTCTTGGCCGCGGCGCGGGGCGTGAGGAAATCATCGTGCCCATGCACAAGTTGGACGGTTCACAGATCGCACCCACGATCGGTGATCGCGCCTTGGTCAAGATCGACGTCGAAGGCGGTGAAGTGGCCGCGATCCAGGGCATGTCCGAGGTGCTGGCGCGCAAGCCCGACATCCTTCTGGAGACCTTCAGCGCCGGCGCATGCGATATCATCAATCCGATCATTTCCGCACTTGGCTACAAGGTCTACAAAGTGCTGGAGAAAGAGCGCAAAGTGGTCCGCCAGGACAAGCTCTACGCGTGCACGGCCGCGAGCGGTAATTTCAACCAGTTTCTGACCGTCCGGCCCGAAGACCACGTCGCCGTACTTGCGGATATTTCTTCATAAATACAGATAATTAATACCCTGGAAAGCTGCGCTCGGGTAAATCCTAAGGCGATTACGGGATGAGACCTCAGGATGAAAAAACGCAAAATTCTAGTCACCGGTGCGGAGGGTTTTATCGGCTCTCATCTCACCGAAGCGCTTGTTCGGGCCGGCCACGACGTTAAGGCATTTGTTCTCTACAACTCCTTCAACTCCTGGGGATGGCTCGATCACTGCGCGCCGGACGTCAAAGGCAAGTTCGAGGTCTTCACCGGCGATGTGCGCGACCATCAGTCGGTGGTCGCTGGCGCGAAGGGGTGCGACACGATCCTGCACCTCGCGGCCCTGATCGCTATTCCTTATTCCTACTACGCGCCGTCGTCCTACGTGGACACGAACGTCAAAGGCACGCTCAATGTCGTGCAGGCCGCGCGCGATCTCGGGATCACCAAAGTCGTCCACACCTCCACCAGCGAGGTCTACGGGACCGCGCGCTTCGTGCCGATCACCGAAGAACACCCGCTGCAGGGACAGTCGCCCTATTCCGCGTCGAAGATCGGCGCCGATCATATCGCGCTGTCTTATTACACCTCCTTTGAAACGCCGGTTGCTGTTCTGCGTCCGTTCAATACCTATGGGCCGCGCCAGTCGGCGCGCGCCGTCATTCCCACGATCATTACGCAGATCGCTCAGGGCGCGAAGACGCTGAGGCTCGGAGCGCTGACGCCGACGCGTGACTTCTCTTATGTCGAAGACACCGTCAGCGGCTTCATCGCGGCGATGGAAAGCGACGCGGTGCTCGGAACGGTCACCAATGTCGGCAGTGGTTTCGAAATCTCTATCGGCGACACCGCGAAGGCCATCGCTGAAGTCATGGGTCGCGATGTCGCGATTGAAGCCGACCCGCAGCGCATCCGTCCCAAGGACAGCGAGGTCGAGCGCTTGTTTGCCAGCTACGACAAGGCCAATACGCTGATGCAGTGGCGGCCCGCGCATGGCGGGCTCGAGGGCTTCAAGCGAGGCCTTGGCAAGACCATTGAATGGTTTACGCAGCCGGAAAATCTCGCGCGTTATAAAAGCGATATCTACAACGTGTGATGCTGGCGTGCGCGCGGACATCGATCAGATCTTGACCACGCTCAAGGCGGTGCTCCCGCCGAGCGATCGTCCCATCGGCCTGCACGAGCCGGAATTCGGCGCAGCCGAGCGCGCCTATGTCCTCGATTGCATTGATTCGACCTTTGTCTCGAGCGTCGGCAAATATGTCGACCGCTTCGAGGAGATGCTCGCCGAATTCACCGGCGCGCGGCGTGCCGTTGCCGTCTGTAACGGGACGGCGGCGCTCCATGTCGCGCTCGAAGTCGCAGGGGTCACGGCGGGCGACGAAGTCCTCGTGCCGGGGCTTACCTTCATCGCGACCGCCAATGCGGTGAGTTATTGCGGCGCGCGTCCGCATTTTGTCGACAGCAGCGCGGCGACCCTTGGTCTCGATCCGGATAAGCTTGAAGAGGGTTTGCAACGCAGCGCCCATATGGTGAACGGTGAGTGCCGCAACCGGGAGACCGGCGCGCGCATTTCAGCCGTTGTGCCGATGCATACGTTCGGACACCCGGTGGCGATCGACAGGCTCCTGGCCGTCGCGGCGAAGTGGAATATCACGGTCGTCGAGGATGCCGCTGAATCGCTTGGTTCTTCTTACGGCGGTAAGCACACGGGCCGTTTTGGCGCGATGGGCACGCTGAGCTTCAACGGCAACAAGACCATCACGACCGGTGGCGGCGGCGCGGTCATCACCGATGACGAAAACCTCGGAAAACGCCTTAAACATCTGACCACCACGGCCAAAATGCCCCACGTGTGGGCTTTCGGTCATGACGCGGTGGGCTATAACTACCGTATGCCGAACCTTAACGCCGCGCTTGGCTGTGCGCAGATGGAACGCCTGCCGGCGTTCCTTGCCGAGAAACGCGCGCTGGCCGCAAGGTATCGCGTAGCGTTTGCGAAGGTTCCAGGTGTGCGCTTCGTCAGCGAGCCCGTCGGCTGCGAAAGCAATTATTGGCTCAACGCCCTTCTGCTCGACGAAGACAGCGCCGATTTGCTCCAACCACTCCTTGCGCGGACAAATGCCTCTGGGATCGGTACGCGCCCGGTGTGGACGTTGATGCATCATCTGCCGATGTACGCGGCCTGTCCGCGCATGGATCTGTCCGTCGCTGAGAGTCTGGCGCGCCGGCTCGTGAATATTCCCTCAAGTCCAATCTTGGGGCGGTCATGACGCTCAAGGTCTGCGCGGTCACCAGCACGCGGGCGGATTGGGGCCTCTTATCGCCAGTCCTGTCTCTCCTGCGGGACGATACGGCGTTTCATCTCGATATTATCGCGACCGGCCAGCATCTGGCCGCGGAGGCCGGCGCGACGGCGCGCGATATCGCCAACGACGGTTTTGCCATCAGCCGTTCGGTCGATATGGGCCTCGGCGACGACAGCCCGGCAGGGGTCACCGCTTCGTTCGGCGCCGCTGCGACTGGGTTCGGCGAAGCGCTCGCGCAATTGGCGCCCGATATGCTCCTCGTCCTCGGCGACCGCTACGAAATCTTGGGTGCCGTTGTCGCCGCGACGCTCGCACGAGTGCCCGTCGCCCATCTCATCGGGGGCGATATCACCGAGGGCGCGACCGACGATGCCTTCCGTCACGCGATGACGAAAATGTCGCATCTGCATTTCGTCACGACGCAGGACGCCGCTCGGCGCGTGCGCCAAATGGGCGAGGATCCCGCGCATATTTTTGTCGTCGGCAGCCCAGGCTTGGACAAGATCCGCACGACCACGCTTCTCGAACGCGATGAATTTTTCCGCCAGGTCGGTCTCGTGCCGCGGGCGAAAAACCTTATGGTCACATTCCATCCAGAAACCTTGTCTGCCGATACCGTGGCGCATTGCGCCGAGATGCTGGCTGCGCTCGATCGTCTTGGCCCAGACGTGGGGCTGGTGTTTTCCGGTACCAATGCCGACGTGGAAGGCGCGACCATCGCGCGGTTGATCGGAGACTTCGTCCAGGGGCATATCAACGCCGTACTGCATCCGTCCCTCGGATCCCTCAGATATTTCAGTGCCTTGAAACACATGGACGCGGTGGTCGGAAATTCCTCCAGCGGCCTCTACGAGGCGCCCAGCTTTGCCACGCCCACGGTCAACATCGGCGACCGCCAGAAGGGCCGTCTCCGGGCAGCCTCGGTTATCGACGTTGCGCCGGATCAAGGCGCGATTCACGCCGCGGTTCTAAAGGCGATGGGTACGGCGTGCCGCGATGTGACAAATCCCTATGGCGACGGTCACGCCGCGGAACGTATTGTGGCAGCGCTCAAAACCGTTCGTGACCCCAAACTGCTTTTGAAGAAGCGTTTTTTTGATTGGCCGGCCCTATGAAGCCTTCGCATACCCTCGTCATCGCCGAAGCCGGCGTGAACCATAACGGTTCGCTTCCCCGGGCGCTCGAACTCGTGGACGCCGCCGCTGAAGCGGGCGCGGACATCGTGAAGTTCCAGACCTTCAAGGCTGGCAAACTGGCCTCCGCGTCGGCGCCGAAGGCGAAGTATCAGATGGAAACGACGGGTAAGGCGCAGAGTCAGCTCGATATGCTCAAGTCGCTCGAGCTCAGCCCGGCGCATCACGCGAAGCTCATCGCCCGTTGCAAGAAGCGCAAGATCCAGTTCCTCTCCACGCCGTTCGATGGCGATAGTCTCGACTTCCTCGTGAAGGACCTGGGTCTGGATCTGATCAAGCTTCCGTCGGGCGAATTGACGAATCCGCTCTTGCTTCTCAAGGCCGCTCAGGCGCGCCGCCGGGTTATCCTATCGACCGGCATGGGCACACTGCCGGAAATCGCCGAGGCTCTTGGCGTGATGGCCTTCGGCTACCTCACACCGCGCGCAAAGCCGTCACGCGCGGCTTTCAGGAAAGCTTATGCCAGCGCAAAGGGACAGGCGCTCATCGCGAAATATGTCACGCTTCTTCACTGCACGACCGAGTATCCGGCGCCTTTCGAGGATGTGAATTTGCGGGCGATGGATACCATGGCGGATGTCTTCGAGTTGCCCGTGGGCTATTCCGATCACACGCCCGGCATCGCCGTCAGTGTTGCGGCCGTCGCGCGCGGCGCGACCATGATCGAAAAGCACCTGACGTTAGACCGTATGCTTCCCGGCCCTGATCATCGTGCGTCGATCGAACCGCCTGAATTCACGGCCATGGTGCAGGCCATCCGTGAAGTGGAACGTTCGCTTGGCGACTTCCGTAAGATCTGCCGCCCATCGGAAGCCAAGAACCGGGCCATCGCCCGAAAAAGCCTTGTCGCCGCGCGCGCCATCGCGAAGGGCGAGTTGTTTACGCCGGAGAATGTCACCGCAAAGCGCCCCGGTAACGGCCGGTCGGTTTATGACTTCTGGACGGTCGTGGGGAAGCGCGCGACGCGCAACTATCATGAGAACGAATTACTCTAGGACGGCCTCGCGATGAACAAGATGCAAGACGCTCAATCGGTCTACGCTGCGGCGCTACGCGCCGTGAATCAGACTTACACCGAGCTTGGACGTACCGAAGCGCTGCTATCGGTTATCAAGCCGTTCAATCCAGCTCCCGGTACCGGGTTTTTGGACTGTGTTCTCGCGCAAGATCCCGCCGAACAAGGCAACCTGTTGTGGGGCATCAACAAACAAATCGGGGACCCGGGCATCCGCCAGCGGATCGGCCAGATTCTCGCCGCGTCGGAACGCGAACGTACCGGTGTGCCGCAGCCCGATTCTGCCGCCGCGGACGCTTTCGCACGGGATGGCATTGTGCCGCTGGCCGACCTCGTCAGCCCCGCCGAGGCGGCGGAGATCCTGAAGTACTTGGAGGGTTGCACCAACCTCACGCGGCAGGAGACCGTTCTCCATCATGATGTGAAGGATGTCGTGCGCGCGCCGCACGTCTTCCGTATCGCGACCGACCCGCGCATCCTTGCTATCGCCAGCCGTCATATCGGCGCGCCGGCGACCATGGTGCAGATGGACGCGTGGTGGTCGCTTCCTGAGCGTGAAGAGCCTCATGGCGCCCAGATTTTCCACCGCGACCGCGACGATTTCAGCTCGTGCAAGCTCTTCCTTTATCTCAGTGACGTGACTGCCGGCGACGGTCCGCATATCTTTGTGCGCGGATCACACCGGCCGGAAGGCGTGACCGATGCTTTAAATGCGATCGGCGCGCTTCCCGAGAAGATGTCCTTGTTTTTCAATGGCAATGGCCGTGAGGTCGCGCATCTGATAGATCAGGTGTTCGGCGCCGCGGTGATGGAGATTACGGGCGGTCCCGGCACATGCTTCCTTGAAAATACGTTCGGCTTCCATCGCGGCAAAATTCCCAAGACGGGCCGCCGCTGCATATTCCAAGTACTTTATGCCGGCATTCCTTATCCGGCCCGTCTGGAACGTTGGATGGAGGCCGGCCTGGCAACGCTGCCGCCGGACTGCGCGACGACTCCGCTCGCCCGCCATGCGGTGCGATTCGCGACTTCATGATGCCTGATACGGCTTTCCCATAGGATAAAAGATGAAAATCGAAATCACCGGCCACGACCTCAACGCCATCATCGAGAACTTCAAGCAGAAGCCGCAGGAACTCTTCCTGAACGACTATGCGCGGTATGTCATCTCGCTGCGTCGCTATAAGGAAGCGAAGGGTCAGCTGAAATTCACCGACGATCATGACTCGCTGTTTGTCGATGCGATCGAGCACAATGTGAAGGGCCTCGAGAGCTTTGGCTCAGTGGCACGCACCAACCGCCTCATCCGGCCGCTCTATGCCATCGATCGCGTATTCTTCGGCGCCCAGAACCTCAAGGCCCTCTGCGTGGGTCCGCGCACGGAGATGGAACTTTTCAGCATGGTTGGCCAGGGCTTCCGGCCGGAGAACATCAAAGGCCTCGACCTCTTCTCCTATTCGCCGTGGATCGAAGTCGGCAACATGCACAAGATGCCGTACGCCGATAACTCCTTCGACGTGCTGATCGCCGGCTGGGTGCTGACCTATTCCGACGATCCCGACCAGGCGTGCCGCGAATTTCTGCGTGTGGTGGGAGACAAAGGCATTATCGCCATCGGTGCGACCGTCCTCGACGAAGCGGGCCGTGCGAAGGAATCCCAGCTTGGGCGCACCGCGAAACACTATCCTGGCGCCGACCAACTGCTCGCGGTCTTCGGCAAGCATGTGCGCAATGTCTATGTGCGCCATGAAAGCGAGCCCGGCCAGGAAGGCCGCACCATCGTCATCTTCGACGTTAATAAATAGGCTTTAAGCCTGCGGAGCGGCGGGAGCCAGATAGAATAGGCTCTCGCCGATCTGATTGAGATTGAGGTTTGCGCGGCTCGCCGTCGTGCCCAGGATGCGTTGCAGGACGTCAACGCACCCTTGCATGTTCAGATCGAACTTGCTCTTCAGTTTTTCCGATCGCTCATAGGCCGCCAGCGGCGGCATCTTGATCGTCGCACCCGGCGCCGGTAGATCGCGCGTGAGCAGGTCCGCGATACGTTCCACGCCCACATTGCCGCCGATATTCCATACGTAATGTTCGGCCTCCTCCAGGCTGAGGCGGCCCTTCTGGATGACCTCGCCGCGGTCGAGGTACGCCTCGGCCGCGTCTACCATCTTGATGGGATCGGTGAAGAGCGGGTTGAGGTGATTCGAAATGAAGGAGTCGCTGATCCAGTTTGGATTGGCGACCAGACTCATCGCCATTTTCCCGGCGGCCTGGGCCTCGAAGCCCGTGGTGCACGAGGTGTGTAACAACATGCGGCAGCCCAGCGTCCAAGGCACATGCGCGCCTTCGCGGACGACCGACACGTTGGGATGCTCGGCGAAGACGCCGTTCCACCGCTCAATCGCCTCGCCGGGATGTGGGCGAAGCACGATCCGCTGCTGCGGGCGGCGGCGGCATAGTTCCTTGATCGCGGTCAGGATCGCGGCCTTGTTGACACGCTCGAATTCGATCTGATCGTCCCAAGCCTTCACCGATTTGGGATCGTCTAGTTTGATGAAGCCGGCGCGGACGTGGATGTCGGTCACCTGTTCGACGCTGTCCCACAGCGTATTGATGATCCCGAAATTGGTGTTGATCAGGATGAAATCGCCGAAGCGCGCGCGCACGGCGTCGATATCGCGCTGGAAAAAGCCGTGGTAGGCCGGCTTCAGGATATCAACGCGGCCATTGCCGGCGATCTCCACCGGGATTTTGCCGCCGCTCAATTCGTCGAGAACATTTTTCTCGAAAGCGCCATTGGCAAGGATAACGTCCGGCAAGTCGAAGATATGTTTCGTGCAATAGTTGGCGATGGCGACCTTCTCGATGTGCGCCAGCAACTCCTCCTCGAGGATGATGACGCGGTGGCCCGCCTTCTTTGCTGCCGCCATCGCCGGGTGATGGATGTTGTTGAAGCTTTTGAACAGCACGGTGCCGGCCGGAAGCTGGCGCATGTTGTTGTACAGCAGCCATTGTTGGCCGATGACCACGTTGTAGCCGCGGGCAGCCAAAACCGTCGCCAGCAGCGCCTTGCTATCAAACTCGCGTGAACCGAATTCAATGGGCAGGTAAACGATCGGGAATCGGGTTACCAAGCGCTCAACCCCCCGTCGATCAGGATGTTTTGCCCCGTGACGTAGGATGAAGCATCGGAGGCCAGCCACACCACCGCATTGACCATCTCTTCGCCGTAGGCCATGCGGCCCAAAGGCACGCGTGCGCCGTATTTTTTCTTGAAGGTCTCATTCTGCCCGCTTTCGACGCCGCCCGGCGTGATGCAGTTCACGCGGATGCCTTTGTCGGCCCAGTAGGTGGCCAGATATTTGGTGAGGCCGACGACCGCGGCCTTCGCGGCCGAGTAGACGGCCGGGCTGCTCATCGCGCGGCCCATATATTCCGAGCCCTCGTAGATCCGCTGGTCGGGCGCGACGACGCCGTAGATCGATGCGGTATGGATGATGCTGCCGCCCTTGCCTTGGGCGACCATCTGCCGGCCGATAGCCTGGTCGACAAGAAATACACCATCGATGTTCACGGCCATCACGCGGCGCCACTCATCCAGTTCGTATTGCTCGAACGCCTGGAAATATTTGGTGCGGTCGGCGGTAGGCTTACTGCCGCCGGCGTTGTTGTGAAGGATGTGAATCTCGCCGAACGCGCGCACGACCGTTTCGGTCATCTCGCGCACGGACTCAGGTTCGGTGATGTCGCAGGCGATGCCGATACAGCGTGTGCCATGGGTTTTCGAAAGTTCGGCGGCGAGCTCGTCGGCCACGGTCTTGTCCAGATCGACCACGGCGACATTGGCGCCGAATTCGGCAAGCCCGTTACAGAACCGCCGCCCCAAGATGCCGACCGCGCCCGTGATGACCGCGTTGCGGCCCGCGAGGTCAAAGCGCTTCTGATAGGAGGGGCGTTCGCTCATGGGAGTCTTTCAGCAAGGATCATTTCCACGATCCGGAAATCGAGTTCGGAATCGATGTCGATGGACCGTTCTTCCGGCATTATATAAAGCGCCGTGTCCGGCTTGAAAATGGCTGGATCCTCGAACAACGCGTCATGCTGCCACACGTAAATGGACGCGTTCATGTCATAGCACTTCGGCGCGTCCTGGCGCCGCACCACGGGCTTCGCCAGCGGCTTGGCCAGTGTCACGCGCCCGTCGTCATGCACTTCGACGAGATTGAAATAGGGCGATCGGCGGGCTGGCATGGCGGTAATGACATTCGGCGCATTCTTGCTGCGCAGGAGCTCGATGCAGGCGCTGATGTCGGACGGGATACGCAAGGGCGACGTTGCGTCGAGGTCCACCAGCACGTCAAAGCGCTTGCCCGTATGCACTTCGGCCGTTTCTACGCTATGGCGGATGGCGGGGACCTTGGCGGCTTGATCCGTGGCCAGTTCGTCGGGGCGTGTGACCAACAGATCGGCGCCGGCGTCCTTGGCGGCCCGCAGAATGTCCTTGGAATCGCTGCTGACGGCAATGAAATCGACCACGCCGCTCGCGCGTGCCTGTTCGATTGTCCAGGCAATCAAGGGCCGGCCGTGCATGGGACGGATGTTCTTATTCGCGACACCCTTCGAGCCGCCGCGGGCATTGATGGTGCAAAGAACGCTCATGCCGCGGGTCCTTTTACCCAGGCCGAATCCGCATTGGCGCGTTCGGCCGCTTCGATCATCTCAACGACGGCCACGCCTTGCGCGAGTGTGCAAAGCTTGTCCGCCCCGCCGTCGATCATCAAGCGATGCTGCTCACGGTAAGTGTGGTCCCGGTCCACGGGCTGCTCGGCCAGTGTTTGGCCGTCCTTCAGCAAAAGGCCACGCACCAAGTCGAGATGCAGCATGCCCTTGTCGGTGTTGATGACGGCCGAGCGGCGTCCCGGACGGTCGAGATAGTTGAGGGAGATCTGAACCGTGGGCGCCCGCGATGTTTCGAGCAGGAGCGAAAAGGTGTCCTCGCTATCGATCTCGAGGGCGCTGAAGTGCCCGCCGTGGGCGGCGAGCCTTTTCCACGGTCCGAAGAAGTGAAGCGCGAGGTCAAGTTCGTGCGATAGGTCGCGCAACACGCCGCCGCCCGCGGCGCGGCGCGCGGAGTAGGAAGCGCGGTAATCGCGGCCCGGGCGCCAATCCGGCAGCCACTGGCCGACGTGCATCTGAGCGTCAAAAATCCGCGCGCCTTCAAGCTCGTGCGCGAGACGCAGGATCAGTGGATGGCAGCGGAAATTATAGGCCACGGCCGCATGCGAAAAACGCGCTGCCGGCAACGTCCGCGCGGCGTCAAACAGCGGTTTTTCCACGAGTAGACGGCCGTTGAAGCCAAAATCGATCAGGGCTTCGATCGCGCCGGCGTGCGCCGACGTCTCATTCGCGACCACGACATAGTCGGGCCGCCACTGCTCGAGGCCCGCTTGCAACGAGGCGTAACGCCGTGGGTAAACGCCTTCGCGCGTGCTGACAACCGCCGCCTCGCACTGCAATTCTTCAAGCAGGCGCGTATGGCGCTGGCCAATGGAGCCGTATCCGACGACCAGGGCCTTCATGCGGGCTCCGGCCCGCGCACGGAAAACCGCTGGCCGATCTTCAGTCGCGGCGCCGCCTCCCCATCGCCTTCCCAAGCCGAGATGAAGATGGTGCTGTCGCCGGTCTTTACGGCCACGCCCTGCGGCAGGACGCCGACGATCTCGCCTGGCGTACAGATGTACGACGGCGCATCCGGAATCATGCCGGCGCTTACGATTTTCACGATCTTTCCGTCGAGCCGCGTCATGGCGCAAGGCCCTGGATGCGTGATCGCGCGCACGAAGTTGAAGATGCGTCGGCTCGACCACGTCCAGTCGATCCACTCATCGCCCGGCCGGCGACGTCCGAAATAACTTCCCACGGGATGGATTTCTGATTGCACGCGCCCATGCAAGGTTCCCGCCTCAAGTCCGGCCAGCGCTTCATGCAGCACGTCGGCGCAGCTCGTGATGGCGCGCTTCAGCACCGTTGCGTAGGTATCCTCGTCGTCGATCGGCAGCAGACGCTGCACCAGGATATCGCCGGTGTCGATGCCTTCGTCGATATAGTGGACTGTGATGCCGAAGGCCTTCTCGTCGTTGATCAGCGCCCAGTTGAGGATGTTGCGTCCACGATAGAACGGTAGTGCGCCGGCATGGCAGTTGATGAAGCCCATTGGCGCAGCATCCAAGATCGGTCGTTTCAAGATCTGATTGAACGACATCGAAACGAACAACTGCGCACCGAACGATTTGATCTCGGCGATCGCCTCCGGCGCATTCACCTTCTCGATCGGCAAGAACGGCACGCCGAGCTTCGCGGCCCACGCCGCCAATACCGGATCGCGCGTGTCGAAGCGCGGCACGATGAACAGAACCTTGAAGCGCGGATCATCTGCGATCAATTCAAGCGCGCGATGCGACCAAGGTCCGTCGGCGAAGTATCCGAGGGTGATCACGGCGCGGAACTCATGTAAGGGGCAAGCACGTTGCGCAGCATCGCGATGCCGTTGCTCTGACTCTTTTCCGGGTGGAATTGCACGCCGCCCACTTGGCCGTTGTCGACGGCGGCCACGAAGGAGGCGTCACCGTGAACGCACTTGGCCGTCCAGCAGTCCGGCGGCGTATCGATCATCGCGAAGCTATGCGTGAAGTAAAAGGCGGTGCCGTCGGCGAGGCCTTCGGTCATCTGCGACGGTTTATCGAAGCGTACCTCGTCGAAACCGACATGCGGCACGGGCGCGTCGGGCCGTGGCGTCAGTTTGCGTAAGGTTCCCGGAAGGAGGCCCAGGCCTTTCACGCTCGGCGCCTCCTCGCTGCCTTCGAACAGCAACTGCATGCCGACGCACACGCCGAACAGACGCCCGCCGCCGGCAACATAGGACTTGATGGCCGTGTCGAATCCGCGCCGTGTCAGTTCTTCCATCGCGCCGCCGAAGTGACCGACACCCATGAGCAGGGCGATAGGCGCGCCGGCCAGGTCGGCCGGGTCCGCCGATGCCTTGAACGGCACCGAGAGATGCGTCAGCACCTTATGGAAATTGAAGGTGTTGCCGCCGCCGTAGTCGATCACAAAAACCATCGGACGGGCCTATTGCACCTCGAACAGGGGTTCCCAGCGGCCATCACGCTTCTCGAACAATTCGCGATTCACGCTGCGGTCGAGCGCCGCGTCGAATTCCTCGCGGGTCATCTTGTAGTACTCGAGATATTCCTCGAGGTGACGTTCCGGATACTGGTTGTCGTACAGCTGGACCAGCGGCTTGGCCTGCTCGCGAGTCAAGGCGCCGCGGCGGATTTCGATGTTCGCATCCTGCGTCGCGCGGCCGAATCCGAACTTGAGGTACATCAGATAGGTATGCAGCGCGTACAGCGAGGAATCGTTCTGCGCGAAATTGGTGAAGGTGCCCGAGTTGCTTTCCTCGTGCTCCTTCAGGCCGCAGTGTTCTTTCGCCACCAGATAGTTGCGGTAGGAATCCCAGGCCTCGAAGTATGACCAGTGAGTCTTGAACACCCCGATGCGCTTCAGCTCGTCCTCGTCGGGGAACGTCCACTGATAGATCTTCTTCTGGTCCAGCTGACCGAAGGTCTTTTCGTACTGGCCCGACAGGTAAACCTTCTTGATGTAGTCGACATAAAAATACGGCGTGTACTTGGTTTCGGTCGAGCCGCCGTATTCCATTTCACCGTCTTCGCCGTAGAAGATCGGCGCGATTTCATTCAACGCGGCGGCGCGGATCACGGCCGACAGGATGCCCGTCGTCCAGCCGAACAACGGACGGCCGTGTTCGATGAACCCGATGCGGTTGATCTTCTGCATCGTATCGGTATCCAGCGTGATGTGCAGATGGTCGTAGCCTGAGTTCACGAAGTCGGTCAGGTTCTCGTTACCGATGCCGAACTCCAGGGGTGGGCGCACGGTGATGCACAGCGGTGTCATGCCGTACACATGCTTGAGCTGATAGGCGACGTACGAGCCGTCCTTGCCGCCGGAGACGGGGCAGAGCACGTCGTAACGCCCGTCGGTGCGGCGATGCTTGTCGAACAACGCGAGAAGCTCTTTTTTGCGCGAGTCCCAGTCGAAGGTCTTTTTCTCTTCCGACCATTGACAGGCGTTGCAGACGCCTTCGGCGCTGAACTCGACGCGCGGACGCGTCGACATGTTGAAGCAGCGTGTGCACCAGAAGAGATTTTTCATTTGGAGAATCCGTGGAAAATTCTTGAGAGGAGGAAGGGAACGTTCGGGTTGTCCGGTTTTACCGCGGTGCCGGCGACCAGCGCGCCGTCCGGTACGTCACGGTTGACCACCATGGCTCCGGCGCCCAGCACGACCCGGCTGCCGATCTTGGAGTTCCCGATGATGGTCGATTTTGCGTACATCAGCACGCCGTCGCCGAGGATAGGGTAGTCGAGGCTGCCCTCGCGCGGACTGCCTCCGATGGAACAGTTTTGATAGATGCACAGGAAATTGCCGAGCTGCGCCCGGCCCACCACACTGCCCACCGGGTGCACGTAGACGAACACCTCCGGTAACTCGACCTCGTGATACATGTCGAACGCGTGCAGCGCCTTGTTCAGAAGGTAGACGCGCGTGGCGATCTCCTTGTGACCGGCCTTCGACAGCGCATGCGCCAGTAGCGACAGATAGACGGCGTAGCGGTCGCTATGAAGGTGCGATAACGCGCCTTCGCCGTCCCGCGTATAGCCGGCCAGCGCAATATGCTTCCATCCGCGCGCGACGGCGGCCAAGGCCTGTTCCGCGCCGCCTTCCATGGTGTCGAGCGGGATCGCAAAACCATCCGGAAAAAATGCGCCGATCTGGGCGCGCACGTACGACGCCAGCGCTTTCACGCTGAGCGTGCTCCAAACGCGGCCCGAAGCGGTATTGATCGAGACTTGGTCCATGCCGGTTAGGCCCAAGACGCCATGTTAATGTTTGCTTCTAGCAGGGCCGCGCGCGAGGCCGAAAGCCCTTTGCCGATGAAGGCGAAAAGATTGGAGGTCGCGACGCCCGATACGCGCGGCAGTTCCAGGCCCGGTTGGAAATGGTCCGTCCGCCCGACACCGCCCATCAGCACGAAGGGCAGGTTGACGTCCGGCGGTACGACGTCGAAGACGCCGAGATCTAGGCCCATGCCCGTGCCGTCGCGGTCGACAGAATTGATGAGGATTTCGCCGACGCCCAGCGACGCGACGTGGCTGACCCAGGACCCCAAGGCCGCGCCCGTGGCCGGCCCTTCGCCGCCCCGCAGGAACGGCGTGCGCGGTCCTTCCAGGCCCCGGTAGTCCACCGACGCCATGAGCGCCTGTTCGCCGTAGACGTTCGCGATCTCCCGCACGACGGCGGGGTTTTGCCATAGAAGCGTGTTCACCACGACTTTATCGGCCCCATTATGGAAATAGGTTTCGGCGTCGCGGAAGTCGCGGATCGCTCCGCCCAGCGCCACCGGCACGAAGACTTCCGAAGCGATGCTGGACGCGGTGGCCAGGAACCGCTTCTGGTCGATGTTGTCGCTCTCGACATTCAGGATCACGAGCTCGTCGATGAACCGCGACACTTTCGAGAAGTTATAATTTCGCTTAAGCCAGTCGGCATTGCCGACCTTCTGCAGCCGGAAATTACGGCTGATGCAGAACTGTCCGTTCAGATGCAGAAGGACAAAGATGAGACGCTTTTTGGGCATATTCCTATCGTCGCCTAGGTGCCCGGCCGGCGGTGCGGTTTCTCGTAATCGTCGGGACGGCCGATATCGACCCAGGCTTCGTGGATCGGATAGACGATCGTGCGCAGCGATGCATCGCGCAGCCGCCCGAACAGCGTCGGCATGTCGCAGTGTTCGTCCGGGTTCAGGAAGTCCAGTGCGTCCGGATTGAGCGCGTAGATCCCCGCGTTGACGTGACTGCGCGAGATCGGCTTTTCCTCGAAGCCCACGATATCCACGCCGCGCGTGGTTACGACGCCGAATGGATGCTGCCACTCATGCAATCTGACGGCCATCGTCGCTGTCGCTTCCGAGCGCGCATGGAACTTTAGGACTTCGCTGTAATGCACGTCGGTCAGAACGTCGCCGTTGGTGACGACGAATGGCGCGTTCGGGCGCGGTCGTAACAGGCCAAGGGCGCCCGCGGTGCCCAAGGGCTCATTCTCGCGCAGGTATTCGATCTGAATATTGAGTTTGGAGCCGTCGCCGAAATACTCCTCGATCATATGGCCGAGGTAGTGCACCGAAATCACGAAGCGCTGGAACCCTTCCGCCTTGGCCCGCTCGATGATGTGTTCGAGCATGGGTTTGCCGTTCACCGGCAAGAGGGGTTTCGGGCAGTTCTCTGTGTAGGGGCGCAGGCGCGTGCCCATGCCGCCCGCCATGATGATCATGACGTTGTCGCGGTGGCTCGGCGCCATCAGTTCGTTCAGGAGGTGCAGTCCGACGAGCTGATGGCGCTCGTCGACGATCGGCAGTGCGCTGATGCGGTTGCTCTGCATCAGTTTCAAGACCGCTTCCTTGGGCATGTCGATGGGGGAAACCATCGCCTCGCGCTGGATGATGGCGTCGATCGGGCTCTTGAGCTCGAGGCCCCGCAAGAGGCCGCGGCGGATATCGCCGTCCGTGATCGTGCCCACGAACATGCCTTGGGGTGACACCACCAGGGCGATCTGCAGGCCGGACTCGTTCAGATTGGCCGCCGCGTCATGGACCGTCGCGTCCGCCGGAAGCAGCGCCTTCCTCCACGACTGCGAGATTTCGGCGGGCGCCGGCGAAAATATGGGAGACTCAGGCATGGCAGCTTCCGAAATTCGTCCTCTGGCCGGACTCTTAGAATCCTAGCCTGTAAGTCAATAACGCAAGAAAGTTAATAAGATAGCCGTCGTCCGGTGTCTCTAGGGGCTACGGTGCTCCAGGGCACATTAAGGAAATGTCAGAAGCTTTCCCGAGCCATGCCCGGCCACTAGGCCGGCCCGGTAAGACCCGGAAAACCCAGCAGTCCTGCGATAAAACAGGCCAGAACGCCCGCTGCAAGGCCGGGGCCCAGGGGCATTTCCCCGCGCCAGACCGCCTTACCGGTGACCAGACCCGCGACACCAGCGCCCAGGAGGGTCAGAACGCCCCCCGCGGCCATGATGTACGGCAGCGCGAGCGGCCCCACCCAGAGGCCGCCGGCCGCCACCAACTTGATGTCGCCCAGGCCCATGGCCTCGCGTCCCTTCCACCGGCTCACCAGCCAGCGCAGGCCCCAGAATAGCCCGCCGTTCAGCGCCGCTCCCGCAAGGGCCATGGGCCAAGACAGGGCGAGCGGCGATCCGATCAGCACCACGGCGAGGCCACCGGCGGCCAACGCGATCTGCAGCGGATCGGGCAGGTAGCCCGTCTTCAGGTCGATCGCGGAAAGGGCGACCAGCACCGCGGCGAGGTAGGCCACACAGACCAAGGTCCAAGGATCCGTCACCGTGCGCTCCGCAAGATTCAAGGGGGGTATGTCGATCATGCGCGCGCCGTTCGTCATCGGGCGCACGCACCCCCGGCGCTTATTTTGCGCTGTGGGTGTTATATGCTATGAACGGCTCGCCAAAGCCTAAAATTCTCGCAAGGCTCTCATGGGGGACGATGCGGGCGTGCGGGTGTAGTTCAATGGTAGAACGAAAGCTTCCCAAGCTTTAGGCGAGGGTTCGATTCCCTTCACCCGCTCCACTGTATCAATCTGCGGACTTCCGCAGAAGTCCAAGAGAGTCTGCAAGTCGTTGCCGCACAAAGACTTTTCCTCTCTTTGACGGTCTGCCGTAGTCCACTGCGATCCGCCTACAGCCGGGACTTTTAAGTCCACAAACAAGTCCATTTTTGTGGGCGCGGCTGATTCCGGATTGTTGATGGAGGGGCGAGGTCGACGTGACCAGCATCTGGTTCCTGACTCATGTTCAGGAGCAAGAGCATGGCACTCTCAGACCTGGTCGTTCGACAGGCCAAGGCAACTGGCAAGGCATACACCCTCCCTGACTTGGATGGCCTCTCCCTGGCCGTCACGGCTGCAGGGGGCAGGACTTGGCACTTCCGCTACTACTGGGCGGGCAAGCAGAAGCGGATGTCGCTCGGCACCTACCCGGAGGTGACGCTTCGCGAGGCCCGCAGCCTGCGCGACGAAGCGCGCGCCCTGCTGGCCAAAGGCACCAATCCTCGCGTTCACCGCAAGCAGAAGCGCACCGCTGTCCGGCTCGCCGACGAAAACACCTTCGAGGCGGTGTATCGCAAGTGGCTCAAGCATCGCGGGCTCAGCCTCAAGGAAGGCCGGCAGACGACCCTCTCGATACTTCCGCGCATCTTCGACAAGGATGTGCTGCCCGCCTTGGGCAAGCGGTCGGTCTATGAGATCAAGCGTCCCGACCTCTTGGAGGTGATCGCCAAGATCGAGAAGCGCAAGGCGCTCTCCGTCGCCGAGAAAGTCAGGACGTGGTTCAACCAACTGTTCCGCTACGCGCTGGTGATCGTGCCGGGCCTGGAACAGAACCCCGCCTCCGATCTCGATGTGGTGGCGCTGCCGCTGCCACCCGTCAACCACAACCCGTTCCTGCGCATGGCCGAACTGCCGAAGCTGTTGCAGCGGCTACGCAGCTATCGCGGCAGGCGGCAGACCCAGCTCGGGCTGCGGCTATTGCTGCTGACCGGCGTGCGAACCGGAGAGCTGCGACAGGCGACGCCGGATCAATTCGATCTGGACCGTGGGCTGTGGATCATCCCGCCCGACGTCGTGAAGCAACTCCAATTGGATATGCGCAAGAAGCGGCAGCAGCCAAAGGACATCCCGCCCTACATCGTTCCGCTGTCGATTCAGGCCATGGAGATCGTCCGGCACCTGCTGGATGAGTTCAAGCCGGCCCAGCGCCACCTGTTCCGGCACGACAGCGACTTGAAGAAGCGCATCAGCGAGAACACGCTCAATGGTGCGCTCAAGCGCATGGGCTATCAGGAACGCCTGACCGGACACGGCATCCGCGGCACGATGTCCACTGCGCTCAACGAGATCGGCTACCCGAAGGTCTGGGTGGATGCACAGCTCTCGCATGTCGATCCCAACAAGGTCAGCGCGACCTACAACCATGCCGAGTACGTGGAGCAGCGTCGCCGCATGATGCAGGACTGGGCCGATCGGCTCGACCTCTTCGAGCAGAACCAGGTCGAGGCAGCCAGCATGCCGCTCACCGTGCATCTGGAAGGCGTGCCCGCGTTCCCGAGTGAGCAAACCGCAAGCGCGCCCTCCACGCCGGTTGCCGCTTCGCCAATCCTGCTGGTGACGAAGCCGGGTGACGCCATGCCGTTGGTTTCTGCCGCCGCACATCGGCTGCCGGCGGTTCCGCCCCCTCGATCGGCCGCGCCGCTGGTGCCTTCGGACATTCAGCGCGAGAGGATGGAACTGTTCGATGTCTTCGAGGCGCCGCACAACCTTCCCGTCGCTGCGTTTGCCAAGATGGCAGGCAAATCCCGCAGGTGGATCAGCTACGAGATCAAGGCGGGCAACTTGCTGGCGTTGAACGTAGGCAACCGCGGCCAGCGCGTGCCGGACTGGCACCTCGACCCACTCAAGCACGAGCTGATCCAGTCCGTCCTGAAGCTGACCAGGGGTGCGGACCCTTGGCAGATCTACCATGCACTGCTGCAGCCGCGCTCGATGCTGCGGGGGCGTTCGGCACTGGAGGGCGTGACGGCCAGCAATCTCGACAAGCTCGTCATGGCCGTGAGCACAGCCGTGAAGGAAAGCGAATGGACCCTGCCGCGAGTCGTGGTTGCCTAGCAGCAGGAATGCGGGATCGTGGCGAAACCGCGATCCCGGCGTATCTGTCAGGACACCAAGCGCGCGCGGCGGGCGAATCTTGCCTGGGTGTCCGACAAGGAAGCGTTGCGGCGCAGCAGGTAAGCCATCACGATCGTTGGTGCGCCGGCCAGCGGCCGCACGGCGATGCCTCGGCGTAGGTAGCTCGCCAGTCTCGCGGCAGGCGCAATGGCGATCCCGTACCCGGCGGCAACCAGCGTCATCGCCACATCGAATGTCTCCACCGTTTGCTCCCGCTCCTGCAGCGCGTTCTCGAACACGCGCTGCACGGTCATGCGCCATGGTTCATCGGCCGTGGACTGCGAGCAGATCAAGGGCTGCTTGAGCACTTCCTCGCACGGCACTTCACGGTAGGCCAGCAGGTGGGAGCGCTTGGCCACGGCGACCGCCAGCGTGTCATGCCACAGCGGCTCGCATACCCAGCCAGGCCACTGCCGGGCAACCGCAGACAAGGCGAAGTCGAAGCCGTCGCCCGGCAGCTCCGCGCCTCGAACGGGATCTGTCCATCCGGCCAGGACGGCATGAGTCTCCGGCTCTTCGGCACGCTGCAGGGCGAGCACGTCGGCGAGCTGGGGAGGCACCCATTCGCCGAGGACGGCCATGCGAATTTCGGCGGTGATGTCACTCGATTCCACGTCCAGCTCCCCCCAGGCGGTGAACTCGTGGCAACTGATCTCGAAGCCGTTGAATGAGTTAAGTTTAACGTGGTTTAAATCGTGACCGTGTTCGACGCTCTTGGCAATGCCAAAGCGTTCGATCCAAAGGGGCCGCCCCACCGGCACCACTACCTACGAAGCGGAACCAGCCATCGCGTTTGGGGCTGCCGTGCGGGAAGAGAGAACCAACCAGGGTATCGCTCAGGAAACGCTGGCTCACATGGCCGGCATCGAGCGGTCTCACATGGGCAAGATCGAGCGCGGCGAGCATGTCCCCACGCTCCCCCTCATCCTCAAGATCGCCCGTGCGCTGAAATGCAGTTCCGCCCACTTGATGACTCTGACCGAAGCCAAGCTGGCAGAGTCGGCCCCATCCGCGGATTGAAGCCGGCCTGCGCAGCGGCCGCACGCCTACCCCTGATCGTCGTTGTCCTTGCCCCCAAGGGCTGAATCTTCGCGCTTTGCGGCCTCGTTGAGGAGCCGCAGGTATGGGTTGTCTGGCGGCGTCTCCTGGAACAGCGCATCCGGGCTGACGAGCAGGTAGCCGTGCAGCCGGCGCGACTTGCGCGGCCCCGTGACTTCGCAGGTCCAGATGTTCAGCCCGCTCGGCTGCTTGCGGTGCTGTCCCAGCTTCTCGAAGCGCTTCTGTACCCACTGCCACCCCTCCAGCTTCTCCTGCTTGGCCAGCGCGGCGACTTGAAGGTACTCCTGCGCGTAGCGCTGGAACACGCCGGGGCTGACGAGGTAGGTCGTACCGGCGACGGTATGCACCAGGGCCTTGGCGTCGTTGATGATGAGCTTGCGCGTCTGGATGCTCTGACGCAGCCAGGCCATGAAGTGCGCCCCGGAGGGCTCCGCGCGATCCTGGGAAGGCGCGAGGCCCATCTGCGGCGGGGGCACGGTCGAAGGGGCCGGCTCGGGCTCGGCAACAGGGGAACTCGGGATCTCCGGTGCCGTGGGTGGAGCGGTGTCGCCCAGCAGGTCGAGCAGCGCGGCCACGCCGGTGTCCATGGCTGCGGATGCGACCGGCGCCGTGCTCGCGGATGCAGCTTCGATGCCTTCCGCGCGCGGCCCATCGGCCACCGCCGGCGCCTGCGGCGTCGGCTCCGCTTGTTCCTCTTCGACCTGCACACGGCCTGCGAACGGCGCCGGCCGGTCGGCGGCATCCCAGATCATCGCCGGCGAGAGTTTCAGGAAGGTGAAGGCGTGCGACCAGCCGGCCTCGCTGGTGACCGCAGCCTTCCAGATCGCCTTGCCATCCGGCGTCGGTTGCACGATGCCGTGATCCTGCAGCACGTTGAACACCGCCGTATTGCTCGCCGGGATGCCGTCGATGCCCTGCGACAGCAGATGTGCGCGCAGCTTGTCGGAGACGGTCTTGCTCACCAGCCACAGGGCGTCTTGGGTCAGCCAGCCGTCCGCCGGGCCGGCCTGGTTCAACTTGAATTCTTCCTTGAGCAGGTAGCGCAAGCCGTCGAGCAATTTGCGTTGCAGCGCATGCTTGGGCGCCGCCAGCGCCTTGCTGGGATCGCCGCCGAGCTCCTGGGCGACCGATGCCTGATCGGCCTGCACGACCAGCTCGCCGAGCGTGCCGGCGTGCTCGTACTGGCCGGCCAGCACGTACAGCAGCGCGGCCCAGAGGTCGGGATAGCCGCTGAGCCAGTCGAAGATGTCCCGATCGAGAAGGCGCGCGTAGAGCAGCCCGGTGGCGGCGCTGTGCAGGCGGTACTCGCGCTCCTTTCGGTAACGGAAGCGGTAGGGCTTTCGCAGCGGGCCGTGCCAGGGATGCCAGACGCTGCCGTCGGCATGCTCGACGTGCAGATCGACCGCGATCTTGCCGATGTCGTGCAGCAGGGATGCGTAGGCCGTGCCTGCGGTCCAGGCTTCGGCCTGGGCCGCCTGTGCCTCCGGCGTGACGCCCGCAGGCAGCAGGTATGACTGCCGCAATTTCAGCGCATAGGCGACGATCTCCAGGCCGTGGTCCAGCATGCCGCCCGGATAGGCGTGGTGGTGGTTCTCGGAAGCCGGGAACTGCTGGACCAGCTCGGCGTAGCGCTCCAGTGGGCCGAGGTAGAGCGTGGCGAACTGTCGGCGCGAGAGCGATGTGCGCTGCCAGATGTGTTCCAGCAGTTTCTGCCGACGCGGCGTGGCCAGCAGCGATGCGGCCGACTCCGGCCGCATCGACCCTTTCGGAGTTTCGATGGCGGAGGTGGGCGGCGTGCCGGCGGTGGGTGGCACCCGTTTGCGCTGGAACAGCGAGAGCATGGCGAACCCCAGATGACGGGCTGCTCGGGGGCGCCTTTTGGCCTTTTCAGGATAGGGCCTTTCCCCTTGGCGCCCTTCCTTTGCCCCTTCCCAGCCCTTTGGCCTTTGT
>JAIUPE010000002.1 GCA_020160875.1 Pseudomonadota bacterium | reverse complement strand
GAAGGCGTTTCGCCCTTGGCCGTGATGTTCGGCCACTTGTCGGCATATTCTTTATTGATATCAGACCATTCGGTTGCCGCTTCGTCCGAATCGGGGACGATGGCTTCCGCCGGGCATTCCGGCTCGCACACACCGCAGTCAATGCATTCATCCGGATGAATGACGAGCATGTTCTCGCCTTCGTAGAAGCAGTCCACCGGACACACTTCGACGCAATCCATGTATTTGCACTTGATGCAATTTTCCGTGACGACGTACGCCATTAAATCCCTCGCCGCCCTGATATGTTACTGGGCTTCAGGTACTTCGTTTCGCGCGGAGGCGTCAAGTCATGACAACCGCAAAGAGCAGTTCATGAATGATATCAAATTGATTCCCCCGGCAAGTGTGCGCAACACGCCACCACTCCTCGCGGTGCTGACACGCGTCTTCGCCCCCCGGCGCCTCGGACCCGGCTTGGTACTCGAGATCGCCTCGGGCTCCGGCTATCACGCCGCCGCGTTTGCAAAGGCGCTGCCGCATCTCGACTGGCAACCCAGCGACCCCGACGAAGGCGCCCGCGCAAGCATAGCCGCCTATGTCGTCGAGGCCCGTCTCGCCAATCTGCGTGCGCCGATCGCGCTCGATGTGACCCGCCTGCCGTGGCCGGTCGCGCGCGCGGACGCGATGCTGTGCATCAACATGATCCACATCTCGCCATGGGAAGCGACCATCGCCCTCTTCGACGGCGCGCAGCACACGTTGGCGTCCGGCGCCCCCCTCGTGACCTATGGACCGTATGTGATCGATGGCGACTTCCAGGCCGAGAGCAATGTCACGTTCGACCAATCCTTGCGCGCGCGCAACCCCACCTGGGGCATCCGCGATCTCAAGGACATCGAACCGCTGGCGCGCGCGCGCGGGTTCTCGCTCGCCGAGCGGATCGCGATGCCCGCCAATAACCACACGCTCGTGTTCGAAAAAACCTGATGTCAGGCGGGCTGACGTATGAAGCCGCGATCGACGCGGGCGATTGGGACGCCGCGGAAGCGATTCTCGCCACGGCGGGGCCCATCACCCTCCGGGACGTGCTGGATCGGCTTTCGCTGATCCAATACGAGCGGCGGGACTTCCGCGCGTGCGAACGGACGCTTGAACGACTCCTGGCCCTGACGCCGGACGCCCCACTTGCGATCCATCAACGGCTCTCCAAGGCAAAAGCCGCCGATGGCCGCCCTGACGATGCGCGCGCCGTGATCGCGCGCGCCGCCGCAAAGAATCCGACGGCCACGGAATTCGTCGCGGCCTACGCGGACATGCTTCCCCCCGACGAAGCGATCCGTGATTTGGAGAAGCATCTCCACATCGTCAGCGGAGACCCGGTGCGGGCAGCCTATACGCTCTTGCGCATTTCAACCACGCGCGCCGCCGGCCGCCGCGCCGCGCGCGGCTTGCCACCGCACGGCGCCTCCTGGCCCGATACATATCAATGGCCGGACCATGAGGCGTTGCCGGAACTGAAAGATGCACTGACGAATGAGATTGTGGCCGGCAGCAACCGCGCAAGCGTATGGGCGGACCTGGCGTGCGTTGCCGTCGCCGAGGGAAACTGGGAACGCGCCGAGGGCTGTTTCGCGAAGTTGCGCAATGGGCCCAAGCGTTCTACAGCCGACTTCTACGCTTTCGGCCACGCATTTCATGCCGGCCTGGACGTGCTGAGCGATGCCGACATCGTGAAGGGACTCGCGCCTGTTGAGCGCCTGACTGCGCCCACACCTCAGTCGGGCGCGAGTATTTTCATCGGCTGCGACCCGGTCTATTTCACGCGCTTCGCGCTCCCACTTCTACGACAAGCGGATGCGGCCGTCCTGCCGCTCGATATAAGCGTTCATATCCTTGATGGAACCCCGGCTGTATGGACGGAAATTGCGCGGGCCGTCGGCGAACTGCAAAACGTGCGCGTCACGCTCGCCGCCGAAGCCTCGGGCGCAATGTCGCAGGGCGGGGCCTACGCACGCCTTTACTATCATGCCGTGAGATACGTCCGTGTGTTTGAGGAACTCAAGCGCGCACGGCGGCCGCTGTGGGTGCTCGACGCAGATGTCCGGCTATTGCGCGATCCGCGCGCGCTCCTCGCCTCGATCGCGCGTTACGATCTGGCGATCAACACCCGGCCCGCGGAATTCTCACCGAGCCTTAAAATAACCGCCGCTTGCGTAGGGCTCGCCCCAACGCCTCGTGGGCTCGAGTTCGCGCGCCGCGTCGCCGCCTACATCACCTATTGGAAAAACAAAGGCACTTGGGGATGGGGGATCGATCAGGTGGCGCTGTTCTCCAGCTATGCGCATATGAGTGCCGAGGACCGCCAGCCATCCACACTGTTCTTGGATGACACAGCGGTGAACTGGAGGACCGGCGACAGCGGCGTCATAAAATTCCTACCGGGAATGGACAAGTACATCACTGGATCATCCGCCTGACCTGTGAAGCGGCAAACCCGCGTCCTCCCATGAGAGGCGTTCGGGTGGCGCCGGCTCGTCGTACAAAGTCCGCGCCTCCGTCGGCGGACCCCGCCGCGCGCCGGTGTCGCGCACGATGACGGTGCGCCGAACCGGCCCCAGCACCACGGCAACCGTATCGCCGGCATGCACCTGGGCGCTGGTCTTGAGGACCTGGACACCGTCGACGGTCACTTGTCCGCGTTCAACGAGCTTCTGTGCCATTGCGCGTGTCTTGGCGAAACGCGCGTACCACAGCCATTTGTCCAACCGCAAAGATCCGCCGCTCACGGCGACATCAATTGCTTGAGTTTAGCGAAGGGAGAATCCTCGTTCACCTTCACGGCCTGCGGCTTGTGTTTATGCTTGCCGGGCGGGTGATGCGGCCGGCGGCGCTTCAAGCGGAACACAAGACCGGACTCTTCGATCTTCACCTTGAAGCCGAGCGCGCGCAGGACATCCGCGCCCGTGGGCGCATTGATCCCCAATAACGAAAGAGTTTCCGGCGGCAAGACACCGACTTTCTCGCGTGCGAGTTTGCGTGCCGCCGCAGCGAAGCGTTCAAGCATGTCGATGCGATAGCCCGCGCCGCCCAGAGGCTGATAACCGCACGCGCGGTAGAAATCGTGGGGCACACCGGGCGCCAGCGGTATCGAAACGCGACCCGGCGCCGGAAGACGCGGGAGGGGATTTTCGCGGTGCGCGGCGATCCAAAGTTGGCCACGCAAACGCGCGGGGGCCGCCTTCAGAAGCGCCGGCATGAAGACATGCTCCAAACCGAAACGCACCCCGGAGCGCGCGAGCGCTTTCCGATCACCTTCGCTGAGCGCTTGCAACTGCTGTTCGACAACCGCGCGCGGCACGACACCTAGGGTCTCCGTGAGATGGAAGAGGATGCCGCGCACCGCGGGCGGCGCGGCATCCTGCCGCGCTTTTGCCAAGGGCTCGAGCAGATGGCCGATGTGGACGCTCAACCAAGCGCGCAGGCGGGCTTCGAGCTTCAAGCGGTCGGCCGGCGCGATACGCTCATCCGACGGAAACTCGATTTGGGGCCGCAAGGGTTCGTTGCCTCCGGTCAAAACCGCGACCGCCTCGTCCTGCCAAACGATGCGCGCCTGGTCATCGAGCGAGATATCTTTATCGTCCGCCGCGATGATGGCCTCGATACGGGCCGCGATCAGCGGCCTCAGCGCGGCGTTGGCGGCATTGAGCACCGCCTTGTCGGCGGTCTTCAAGCCGGTCCGGTCCGCACGGAAACGGAGACCTTCAAGGTGGCCGAGACGATGACCGTCCACGCTCACCACGCCGTCATCGGCGATGTCGGCCGCCATCACATCATCCCCGCGCAGCCGCTTCACCAGATGCGCGGTACGACTGTCGACGAATTGTTTTGTGAGTTTATCGTGCAAAGCATCCGACAGCCGGTCTTCGACTTCGCGGGTTTTCCCCTGCCATTCGCGCGCGTCGGGCATCCAATCGCCGCGGTGGGATAGATAGGTCCAGGTGCGGATGGCGGCGATCCGGTCCATGAGCACATGGATGTCGCCGTCGGTCCGGTTGAGGCGGTCCACATGTCCGGAGATCCAGTCGTTGGGCATGACCTCGTCGCCGTGCGTGAGATGGTCGTAGACTTGCGCCATGAGGCGGCTGTGGAACTCCGGTTTTACTTTGCGAAAATCGGGGACCTGGGCGACATCCCACAATAGCCGCAGGCGCGCGGGTGAAACGGCACGCTCGCGCACAACAGCGTCCTTTGTCATCGCCTCGAGGACCAATTGGTCATCCGCCGGCGGCGGGCGCACCAGGGAGGGCGACGGCGGCGGATACTTCAGCGACGAGAGAAGGGCGTCGAGCGAAGTGAAGCGCAGCTCGTTATTGCGCCAATAGAGACTTTGCAACGGCGGAAATTCGTGCGCTTCCACGCGCGCGGTGATGTCGGGATCGATCTCCGGCACCTCCGCCGTGACGCCGAAGGTGCCATCGTTCATATGCCGGCCGGCGCGCCCGGCGATCTGGGCGACCTCCGAGGCATTGAGCGCGCGCGGCGCGCGGCCGTCGAATTTGCTCATGGAGGCGAAGGCCACATGGTCGACGTCCATGTTAAGCCCCATGCCGATCGCGTCCGTGGCGACCATGTAGTCCACGTCGCCGCTTTGATAGAGCGCGACCTGAGCGTTGCGCGTGCGCGGCGACAGGGCGCCCATCACCACGGCGGCGCCGCCGCGATGGCGGCGGATAAGCTCGGCGATACCGTAGACCTCGGACACCGAGAACGCGACAACGGCCGAGCGCCGCGGCAGACGCGTGAGCTTCTTCGCGCCGGTATAGGTGAGCTTCGAGAACCTTGGGCGCGTAACGAACTCGACCCCCGGCACAAGGCGCCGGATCAGCGGTTTGATGGTCTCGGCCCCGAGAAACATGGTTTCCACGGTGCCGCGCGCATGCAAAAGCCGGTGCGTGAAGACGTGACCCCGGTCTGAATCGGCCGCGAGCTGGATTTCGTCGACGCAGAGGAACGCGACGTCACGGTCCAACGGCATGCTTTCGACCGTGCAAATATAATAACGCGGGTTCGGCGGGACGATTTTCTCCTCGCCGGTAATCAGTGCGACCACGCCCGCGCCGCGCGCGCGAACAACACGATCGTAATTCTCGCGCGCGAGCAGCCGCAGCGGAAAGCCGATCATGCCGCTGGCATGACCGAGCATGCGGTCCATCGCGAGATAGGTTTTACCGGTGTTGGTCGGCCCAAGCACGGCCGTGACGGCGCCGATGCGGGGCACCGGCGCCGGCCCGGAACTGAAATCAGCGGTCACGGCCCGCGTCTAGCCTCCGGAAGGGAGGGGTTTAGAGTCCCTCGTTGAGTTCGCGCGCGGCTTCTTTTGCCCCGCGGCCTTCGCGGCGACGGCGCACATAGTCCTTAAGTTGGCGTTCCATGGCGGCGAAGGCGTCGCGCAACGCAACTTGAATGTCTTCGTGATCCTTGAGGCTCTCCTCGCGCTTCGGATCGCGCTTCACGACAAGTTCGTCGCCGGGCACATCGAGCACGATGGAAATATGATAGGGCTGCCCGTTGGCGCTCGCATGCGGGTTTCTATGATGCCGTTCCACAACTATCCGGCACCCAGTTATCCGATCGAAGTACGTCTCCAGTTTCGCAACCTTCTCCCGAATCCGGGTTTCGACCGCCTCAGACGAGTCGAGACCGTGGAAGGAAATCTGGACTGGGACTTGCATTTCAGGCTCCGCGCTGTTGATCCAAACTCGGCTCCTTTGTCCCTGGCGGTCCAAAGCGAGCCTCCCAGGGGAACACCCCTGCTCTAATGATGGAACTTCGGACGGCCAAGGGCAACTCCCCCAAGTCCCTTTTGGGACGAAAAAAGACAATTCGAACAAGGGCTGGAACCTCTTGCCAGATATAATCGCGCGACACATATCTGCGCCTGCCCGAGTCTCCTCGAACCGGGCCAAAACACGAATCTTCACGTCCTCGCAGGGAATAAGCCTATGAGCAGCACAACCTCAGCGCCGGAAACGCGCGCGTTCCAGGCCGAAGTGGCCAAACTTCTCGATATCGTCGTCCATTCGCTCTATTCGAATCGCGAGATTTTCCTGCGCGAACTGATCTCGAACGCGTCGGACGCGTGCGACAAGCTGCGTTATGCGGCCCTGACCGAAGCCAAGCTGCTTGAGGACGGGGGCGCCGACTTCGCGATCCACATCGCGTTCGACAAAACCGCGAAGACGCTGACCATCGCCGACAACGGCATCGGCATGTCGCGCGACGAACTCATCGCCAACCTCGGCACCATCGCCAAGTCCGGCACCTCGGAATTCGTCAAGGCGCTCGCGAAGGATAAGGACGCCAAATCCAAGGACGTCAGCCTTATCGGTCAGTTCGGCGTAGGCTTCTATTCGGCCTTCATGGTCGCCGACAAAGTCGAGGTGATCTCTCGTAAGGCTGGCGAGTCCCACGGCTGGATATGGATCAGCGATGGGAAAGGCGAATTCAGCGTGGGCGAGCGCGCCGATGCCGCGCGCGGCACCCGCATCGTGCTGCACATGAAACCAGACGCCGAGGATTTCCTCGACGCCCATCGCCTCCGTCATGTGGTGAAGACCTACTCCGATCACATCGCACTTCCAGTGATTCTGGACGCGCCGGCCGGCGAGGCCGACGCGAAGGATGAAACGCTCAATAGCGCGTCAGCGCTGTGGATGCGTTCCAAGAACGAAATCACGCCGGAGCAGTACGCCGAATTCTATCATAGCATCGGGCATGGCTTCGACGAGCCGTGGCACACGTTGCACTACCGGGCAGAAGGCGCGATCGAGTACACCGCGCTTCTGTTCATCCCGTCACAGAAGCCCTTCGACCTGTTCCATCCGGAACGCAAAGGCCAAGTCCGGCTCTATGTGAATCGTGTGTTCATCTCCGACTCGTTGGACGGGATGCTACCCCGCTATCTGCGTTTCGTCCGCGGGGTAGTGGATTCCTCGGACCTTCCGCTGAACATCAGCCGCGAGATGCTCCAGGACAACCCGATGCTGCGCAAAATCCAGGGCGGCCTGGTGAAGCGCCTTCTGAAAGATCTCAAGGACCGCGCCGCCGATCCGGAAGCCTACGGCGCGTTCTGGAAAACCTTCGGCCCGGTGTTCAAGGAAGGCCTCTATGAGGACTTCGAGCGCCGCGAGGACCTGCTCGATCTCGCGCGCTTCACCACCACGGCCGGCGACATGGTGAGCCTGAAAGACTATGCGGCCCGTATGAAGGACGGTCAGGAGGCCATCTATTACATCACAGGTGAGAAACTCGACGCGCTGAAAGCCAGCCCGCAGCTCGAAGGCTTCGCGGCCAAAGGCATTGAAGTGCTTCTGCTGACCGACCCCATCGACGAGTTCTGGGTGCCCTCGGTGAACGCCTACGACAAGAAGCCGTTCAAATCGGTGGCGGAAGCCGGCACCGATTTGTCCAAGGTGAAGGGCCCGGACGAGAAACCCGAAGAACCCGCCGCCGACGTGGCCGGCGCTATCGCGAAGCTAAAGACGGTGCTGGGCGACACCGTCGCCGACGTTCGCGCCTCGGTACGCCTCACCGAAAGCCCGGTGTGCCTGGTGGCCGACACCGGCGGCATGAGCCTGCATCTCGCGCGCATGCTGAAGCAGCACGGCGAAGGCGCAGACCTCGGCATCCGCAAGGTGCTCGAGGTAAATCCCAAACACGCGCTGATCAAGCGGATCGAGTCCCTGGACGGCGAGCCGCTGAACGACGCGGCGCTTCTGCTGCTCGACCAAGCGCGGATCGTCGAGGGCGAGGCCGTGCCAGATCCCGCTGCGTTTGCGCGCCGTCTCGCCCGCATCATGGAAAAAGGCTTGTAGCTCATTTACGCGCCTCCGCCCGGAGGCGTTCAATAGCCACATCGAGATCGATCACCTCCTGACCGCCGTCGGGACGGCGGAGCGCGACCGTACCGTTCGTGGATTCCGTTGCGCCGACCGCGATGAAGGCCGGGATGTACGACCGGCGCGCCTCGGCGAGCTTACGCCCGATGCGCTCCTCGCGCGTATCAACCATGGCCCGCAAACCGGCTGCGGCTAGGGCCTCATAGACCTTGCGCGCATAGTCGGCGGCCGCGCTTGTCACTGAGGCAACCGCAATCTGATCGGGTGCGAGCCACAGCGGCAGCCGCCCTTCATAATGCTCCAAGAGAATGGCGATGAAGCGTTCGATACTTCCAAGGACCGCATGATGGATCATCACCGGGCGCGGGCGGTTGTTCTGCGAGTCGACATAGCGTGCATCGAGTTTCTCTGGCAGGACAAAGTCGAGTTGGATGGTCCCGCATTGCCATTCGCGCCCCCGCGCATCCTTCAGCGCGAACTCTAGTTTCGGCCCATAGAAAGCGCCCTCTCCCGGCTGCAGCCGGTACTTCAGGCCGGCGGCATCGGTAGCCGCCATCAACGCGGCTTCCGCGCGATCCCACACATCGTCAGCGCCCTCGCGCACCGCCGGACGCGTCGAGAAGCCGACGATCACATCCTCGAAGCCGAAGTCCGCATAGACCGTGCGCAGGAGCCCGCAAAAACGCGCGACCTCGGGCACCACATGCTCCTCAAGACAGAAGATATGCGCATCGTCCTGCACGAAGGCGCGCGTACGCATCAGGCCCGCTAATGCCCCCGAGGGTTCGTTGCGATGACATACGCCGAATTCCGCGTAACGCAGCGGCAGATCGCGGAACGAACGCAGGTCGGCATTGAAGACCTGCACATGACCGGGACAACTCATGGGCTTCAGGGCGTAGTCGCGGTGGCCGTCCTCGCCGTCCTGGTGGAAAGAAAACATGTTGCCGCCAAACTTTTCCCAGTGCCCGCTTTTCTCCCAGAGCGACCGTGACAGAACTTGCGGCGTCCTGATCTCAGCGAAGCCGATTTTGCGCATGTGTGCGCGGATGTAGTCCTCGATAAGGTGATAGAGCGCAAAGCCGCGCGGGTGCCAGAACACCATGCCCGGCCCTTCTTCTTGTTGATGGAAGAGCCCGAGTTTTCGTCCGAGCAAGCGATGATCGATGGAATCCATGTCCGTTTCTCCTGAATGAGCCAGGACGGACGGGGCGCGCTAAAAAACCAAAAGCCCCGTCCGTTGCCGGCGGGGCCTTTTGGGGTGTGACGCAAGTATGAGCTTTAGCGCGCGCACCATCCCAACGGCCCAGCCAGGTGGGTCGTGGTGGTGGTCGTAGTCGAGAAAAGGCGCGCGTTGCTCATGGCCGCATCTAGCGCTTCAGATATGCGATTGTCAATCAGAGCGCCGCCGCGGCGCGTGCGATCGCGTCGTCCCAGACGCCGTCTCGGTCTTGAACGAATGTTTTCACAGACGGGTACCAGGGGTTCGCATCGCGCTCTGGGAACCAATACCAATGACGCCCAAGAACCTTGGGAAGAATGAGCCGCGTTGGCTTGCCAATGCTCCCCGCCACATGGGCTGTGGCGGTGCTCGCGCTCACGACGATATCGAGGGCCGCGATTTGCGCGGCGAGCAGATCAAAATCGCCGGCGGGGTCGATGGTGGGATCGGCCCACAGCGGCGCTCCGATTTCGCCGCGCGCCGGACCGTGCTGGAGATTGATCCAAAAAATATCCTCACGCGCGAGCAAGGGCGCCAGAGCCGCCGGCGGAATGCTTTTCTGCGGCCCAAAGGGAACAGCCGCGCTGTGCCACGCAAGCCCCACGATTCTTTTGCCGTTCGCCAGCGCGCCGTACCGCTGACGAAGATCGGCTGCGCGCGTGGCGTCGGGGACGAGGTAGCCGTCGTGCGCAGCGAAGCTTTCGAAACCGTCCCGCAGCCACAAGCCCGGGTCGCCGAGCGCCGCGTGAAAATCGATATCGGCGCCGCGCACACGCGGATGCCAGTCCGCGCTCCAGGGCACGGCTTCAACATCGGGGAAGGAGCGGCGGAATAACGCCACGAGACGCGCTTCGCATTCGACGACGACATGCTGGGCCACGCGCGCAATCTCGGGCACCATCGATGCAAACATGATTTGTTCGCCGAGGCCTTGCTCGAAGGACAGCAGCACCGTTTTCCCGGCAATGTCCTCGCCGCGCCAGGGGCGGCCCGGAAGCGCGCGGCCCTCACCCCAGAAAATCGCGTGACGGCGGTGATAGGAAGCCCACGCGTCCCGCCAGCGCCCCAACATGAACATCGCGTTGGCGCGCGCCATATTGGCGGTGATGTCGGCTGGCGCCAGCGCAATCAAACGATCTAGCGCTTTCGCCGCGCTCTCGATTTCCCCGGTACGCTCGTACGCGCCCGCCAGATTGAGCAGCGCGTCTTTCCGATTAGGATCGAGCCTAAGGGCCTGCTGGAAGCAAGCCACCGCCGCATCCTCCTCGCCGCGCTGCACATGCACGACGCCAAGATTGAGATGCGCGATGGCCAGTTTGGGCGCGACCTTGATGGCGCCACGGTAAAATTTCTCCGCGACATCGAGCCGGCCGGAATTCTGATGCATGAGGCCAAGATTGACGTAGGCCTCGGGCCGGTTCGGCGCGAGTGCGATCACTTGCTGGTAAAGCGTCGCCGCGCGCGCGAAATCATTCGCGTTCTGCGCGGCGATCGCCTGCCCCAGAAGTGTGTCGGCGTTAAGCAGCGACACGGCGCGGAAACCCGCGCCGCCCGCGCCTAGGCCGCCAGCGTGCGCAGCACGTAGTGCAGCACGCCGCCGCTCTTGTAGTAGTCGAGCTCGCCGGCCGTATCGATGCGGCACTGCACCGTGACCGTCTCGCTCTTGCCGTTCGCACGGTGGATCGTGACGCTGACATCGCCGAGCGGCTTCAGGGAATTGATGCCGGTGACATCGAAGGTTTCGGTACCGTCGAGGTTCAAGCTCTTGCGGGTCATGTCGCCCTTGAACTGCAGGGGCAGCACGCCCATGCCGACCAGGTTCGAACGGTGGATACGCTCGAAGCTTTCGACCAGCACGGCCTTCACACCGAGGAGGTTGGTGCCCTTCGCGGCCCAATCGCGCGACGAACCAGTGCCGTATTCCTTGCCAGCAACGACGACAAGCGGCGTGCCTTCGGCCTGATACTTCATCGCGGCGTCATAGATCGGCATGACTTCGCCCGACGGCTGGTGCTTGGTAATGCCGCCTTCGACGCCCGGCACCATCTCGTTCTTGATGCGGATGTTGGCGAACGTACCGCGCATCATGACTTCGTGGTGGCCGCGGCGCGCGCCGTAGGAGTTGAAGTCCTTCGGTTGGACGCCGTGCGCGATCAGGTACTTGCCGGCCGGGCTGTCTTTCTTGATCGAGCCCGCGGGCGAGATGTGATCGGTGGTCACGGAATCCCCGAGGATCGCCATCGGGCGAGCGCCCTTGATGTCCGAAAGCGCCTTCGGCGTCTTACCCATGCCGGCGAAATACGGCGGGTTGGCGACGTAGGTCGACTTCGTATCCCAGGTGTAGGTCTCGCTCTTCGAAGCTTTTACGGCCTGCCATGGGGCCGGGCCCTTGAAGACGTCGGAGTAGCGGCTGGCGAACATCTCGCGGGTGAGGAACTGCTCGATGAACTCCGAGACTTCCTTCGACGTCGGCCAGATGTCCTTGAGGTAGACCGGCTTGCCATCCTTGCCAGTGCCGATCGCCTCCGTGGTGATGTCCTTGAACATGGTGCCGAACAATGCGTAGGCGACCACCAGCGGCGGCGAGGCAAGGTAGTTCGCCTTCACATGCGGGCTGATGCGGCCTTCGAAGTTGCGGTTGCCGGACAGGACAGCGGTGACGACGAGATCGCCGCCTTCAATGGACTTGGCAACGTTGTCGTCGAGCGGGCCCGAGTTACCGATGCAGGTCGTGCAGCCGTAGCCCACCGTGTTGAAGCCGAGCGCATCGAGATCGGCCTGCAGACCGGCTTTCGTCAGATAGTCGGTAACGACCTGCGAACCGGGCGCGAGCGAGCTCTTCACCCACGGCTTGCGGGTCAAACCCTTCTCGCGGGCCTTACGCGCGAGCAAACCGGCGGCGAACAGCACCGACGGGTTTGAGGTATTGGTGCAGGACGTGATGGCGGCGATCACGACATCGCCGTCTTCCAACTTCGTCTTTGCGCCGGGTCCGGCAAGGCCGACAATATCGCTCGATACCGGCACCGGATGATTGAAGCCGTCTTTAAGCGCTTTGGCGAACTCCGAGGACGCGCTGGACAGCGTCACGCGGTCCTGCGGACGCTTCGGACCGGCGAGCGAGGGCTCGACCGTGCTCATGTCGAGCGAGAGCGTGTCGGTGAACACCGGATCCGGCGTGCTTTCGTCGCGCCACATGCCTTGCGCCTTCGCATAAGCCTCGACGAGCGCGACGCGTTGCGGATCACGGCCCGAGAAAGCGAGGAAGCGGCAGGTTTCCGCGTCGATCGGGAAGAAGCCGCAAGTCGCGCCGTATTCGGGCGCCATGTTGGCGATGGTCGCGCGATCGGTGAGCGACAGATCGGTGAGGCCGGGGCCGTAGAATTCAACGAACTTGCCGACCACGCCTTTCTTGCGCAGCATCTGCGTGACGGTGAGCACCAGGTCGGTCGCCGTGGTGCCTTCCTTGAGCTTACCGGTGAGCTTGAACCCGATCACTTCCGGGATAAGCATCGGCGTCGGCTGGCCGAGCATAGCCGCTTCGGCTTCGATGCCACCCACGCCCCAGCCCAACACGGCAAGGCCATTCACCATCGTGGTGTGGGAATCTGTGCCGACCAGCGTGTCGGGATACGCGAGGGTCTTTCCGCCCTCTTCGCCGGTCCAGACGACCTGCGCGAGATATTCGACGTTCACCTGGTGACAGATGCCCGTGCCCGGCGGAACGACGCGGAAGTTGTTGAAGCCCATCTGGCCCCAACGCAGGAACTGATAACGCTCGCCGTTCCGCTCGAATTCGAGATCGATGTTTTGCTGCAACGAGGTGGAACTGGCGTAGGCGTCGACCATCACCGAGTGATCGATGACGAGATCGACGGGCGAGAGCGGATTGATCTTCTGCGGATCGCCGCCGAGCGCCTTGATCGCTTCGCGCATCGCGGCAAGGTCGACCACCGCCGGCACGCCGGTGAAGTCCTGCATCAGCACGCGCGCCGGGCGGTACGCGATTTCCTGATCCGATTTCTTGTCCTTCAGCCAACCGACGAGGGCTTTCAGATGATCGGGCGTGACCGAGGAGCCATCTTCGAAGCGCAAGAGATTCTCCAGGAGCACCTTCATCGAGAACGGCAGACGCGAAACGTCGCCGAGCTTTTCCGCGGCCGCCGGAAGGCTGAAGTAATCGTAGCTCTTCCCCCCGACCGTAAGAGTGCGACGGGTTTTCAGACTGTCGTGACCGCTAAGACGCATTTGGGGCTCCTTGACCGCGCATACAAAAGGGACGGTATGAGCCGAAACGGGAAGGTCGCGCTTGGATGTAGCGGCTTGGCCGGTACCCGCGCAGCGTGCTGTCCCCACCCCGGCTTATCGTCCCGGTTTTCTCCAAGTCGGCATCATCCACATATCGGCCACAAAGTCCAGGGGTTGCGCAGTGCAAAAATCATCGCCAACGCTTTGGGACTATTGGGGTTTTTTGAATCCGTATTCAGGTCCGGACGAACTTACCCACACCTCTGGTGGTACCCCAAAAGGGCCATATTCCAATCGTTAGATAAGGGCCATGGGAAAAGACGCCCTTCGCTCCTTCGGGCGGCCTTTTCGCCCGTTAGGTGGCTTCCCCTTCCTTTCCCCGAAAACCCCCACCGGCCGCCCGCCCTCCCCCCCCCCCCTCTCCCCACCCCACGCCGGCCGCCATTTTTTCTCCCCGCATAAGTCCTGGCGCCCCGGAAATCCTCTGGTATGGTCCGGCCCGTGAGCATCAGCGACACCTTTGAAACAGCTACCTTTTCGGGCGAAAACCTCACCTGCCGACGCGGCGGGCGGATGGTGTTCACTCAGCTCCATTTTTCCGTGGCGGCCGGCGGCGCCATCGTGCTGCGCGGTCCCAACGGCAGCGGAAAGACCACCCTCCTGCGCCTGATGGCGGGCTTGGCCCGCCCCGTCACCGGTCAGCTCAAGTGGTCCGGCGCGGCGCTCGAGGATTCCGACGCGCACGGAAAACACCTGCGCTTCATCGGCCACCTGGACGCGATCAAACCCGCCTTCACCGTGCGCGAGAACCTGACCTTCTGGCGGGACTTCTGGAACACGGGCGACGCCTCACGCGTGGTCGATGCGATGGAAGCGTTTGGTTTAGCCGCGCTCGCCGATTTTCCGGCCCGCCTTCTGTCGGCAGGCCAGCGCCACCGCCTGGCCCTCGCGCGTCTGATCGCAAGCCCCGCGCCGCTCTGGCTGCTGGATGAACCGGCCAACGCGCTCGATGACCGCTCCTTGAACGCGCTCACGCGGACCATCGCCGATCACCGCGCGAAAGGCGGCATGGTCATTCTGGCCAGCCACGGCGCCGATCTGGTGAGCGGCGGCACGACCCTCGCGCTCGATAAATTCACGCCCACCGAAGTCATGCAGTGGGATGAAACATGAGCGTGTTCACGGCGCTTTTGTCGCGCGACCTGAAACTGGCCCTGCGCCAAAGCGCCGATAGCCTTACCGTCATCGCGTTTTTCGCCATCGCCACCGTGCTTTTTCCCTTCGGCGTCGGCCCTGAAGCGGAAGTCTTGTCGCGCATCGCGGCGGGCGTCGTATGGGTCGCGGCGCTGCTCGCGGCGCTGCTTTCACTCGATCGTGTGTTCACGGTCGACTTCGAAGACGGCACTCTCGACCAACTTCTTCTCAACGGCCAGTCCATGACTCTCGTCGTGCTGGCGAAAGTCATCGCCCACTGGCTCACGACCGGTGTTCCTTTGATCATCATGTCGCCTGTTTTGGCGGTTACCTTGCAGCTTCCGGCGGAAGGCTATGGCACTTTGGTGCTGGCGCTGCTTCTTGGAACGCCGACCGTGAGCCTTGTCGGGGCACTTGGAGCTGCGCTGGTGCTCGGCGCGCGGCGCGGCGGCGTCTTGCTGTCGCTGCTCGTGCTGCCGCTGTACATCCCGGTTCTGATCTTCGGGACCGCGGCGGTGGAAGCAGCTCTCACCGGCATGCCCAGCGCTCCAATGCTTTCCATCCTCGGGGGTTTTGCCCTGATTGCCGTCACGCTTTGTCCCTTTGGGACCGCTGCTGCGCTGCGGCAAGCCGCCGAGTAGGTATCAGGGCGGTAACAACGTGTTTCCTATCGGGGATTTCACGCGAGAGATGTCGGATTCTCAGGGCTTTAGCCCTATATTATTAGCGCTGGCGGTGCGCCCTTTCCGCGCGCTAAACCAGCCTAGCTTGAGGACAGTTCGTGCATAAGTTCGCCAACCCGACGCAGTTCATGCGCATCGCCAACGCCATCTATCCGTGGGTGGCGGGGATCTGCGTGCTTCTGTTCGCCGCCGCCATCCCGATCGCGCTGATGTTCTCGCCCCCGGACTACCAGCAGGGCGAGACCGTCCGCATCATGTACATCCACGTCTCCTCGGCATGGCTCATGATGATGATTTACGGGATCATCGCCGCGAACAGTGCCATGTTCCTCATCTGGCGCCATCCCATGGCCAACCTCGTCGCGCGCGCCTCCGCCCCCATGGGCGCCGTGTTCTGTGCGCTCGCGCTCATCACCGGCATGCTCTGGGGCCAGCCGATGTGGGGCACCTTCTGGGTATGGGACGCACGCCTCACGTCCACGCTCATCCTCTTCTTCCTTTATATCGGCTACATCGCCCTCGCCGACGCCTTCGAGGATTCCGAGCGCGGTGACAAAGCCGCCGCCATTCTCGCGCTGGTCGGCTCGGTGAACGTTCCCATCATTCATTTCTCCGTCGAGTGGTGGAACACCCTCCATCAGCCATCGATCATCAAAGCCAGCAAGGAAGGCGTCGACAGCTCCGTGCATAGCTCGATCCTGCTGCCGCTGTTCCTGATGATGGGCGCATTCACGATGTTCTATTTCGCCCTGCTGGTCCTGCGGCTACGCAGCGAGCTGCTGGCGGCGAAAATCCGCAACGCGCGTCTCTCGCAGATCGCCGGCCACTCGGCCGCGCAACCGGCGGAGTAATGTCCATGGCTTTTGAAAATTTCGCGGCTTTTATCGATATGGGCGGTTACGCCGCCTGGGTATGGACCGCCTATGGCCTCGCAACCGTCGCGCTGGTGGGAATGCTGGTGGTCTCACGCCGCACCTTGAAAGCCCGCACACGCGAATTCGAGGAAATGAAAGCGAACCGCAAATGACCCGCAAGCGCCGCCGTCTTTATTTCGTCCTTCTCGGTCTGCTCGGTCTCGGCGCGGGCGCCGCGCTGGTGCTGACCGCCTTTCAGGACAACATCGTCTTCTTCTACAGCCCGAAGGACATCGCCGAGAAACCGGTTTGCGAACAACGCTGCCGTATCGGCGGCCTTGTTGCCGGCGGCAGCCTGGTGAAGGAAGGCCAGAACATCTCCTTCGACCTCACCGACGCCGCCGCGACCGTAAGCGTGAAATACGTCGGCATCCTTCCGGACCTGTTCCGCGAAGGTCAGGGCGTGGTGGCGGAAGGGCGCATGAACAACGGCGCATTCATCGCCAGCAACGTGCTCGCCAAACACGACGAGAACTACATGCCGCCCGAAGTGGCCAAAGCCCTCAAGGACAGTGGCCACTGGAAAGAAGGCGAGGCTCCGCCCGCCGGCATGAACAACAACTGACGTAACGATCTTAGAAACGGGGCGACCTGATGATTATCGAGCTAGGACACTTCGCGCTCGCCCTGGCCCTGGCTGTGGCCTTGATTCAATCGAGCGTGCCGCTGATCGGCGCCGCGCGCGGCAACGTCGCCTGGATGAATGTCGCGCGGCAGTCCGCCGTGCTGCAGTTCGTCCTTGTCGGCTTCGCCTTCGCCACACTGATTCACGCTTATGTGACGTCGGACTTCTCAGTCGTCGGCGTCTACGAGAACTCGCATTCCGCCAAGCCGCTCATCTACAAGATCAGCGGCGTGTGGGGGAACCACGAGGGTTCGCTGGTCCTATGGGTCACGATCCTCTCCATCTTCGGCGCACTCGTCGCCGTGCTCGGCCGCAATCTGCCGCCGGCGCTGCGCGCCCGGGCGCTTGCGGTACAAGGCATGATCAGCGTGGGCTTCATCGCCTTCATCCTCTTCACGTCCAACCCGTTCCTGCGCCTGTTCCCAACCCCGGCGGAAGGAAACGGCCTTAATCCGATCCTTCAGGATCCCGGCCTCGCCGTACATCCGCCGATGCTCTACTTCGGCTACGTCGGCTTTTCGATGGCCTTCTCCTTCGCGGTCGCCGCGCTCATCGAAGGCCGTGTGGACGCGACCTGGGCGCGTTGGGTACGTCCCTGGACGCTCGCGGCCTGGACTTCGCTCACCCTCGGCATCGGGCTCGGCAGCTGGTGGGCCTATTACACGCTCGGCTGGGGCGGCTGGTGGATGTGGGACCCGGTCGAAAATGCTTCATTCATCCCGTGGTTGACCGGCACAGCGCTTCTGCATTCGGCAATCGTCGTCGAGAAGCGTGAAGCTCTCAAGAGCTGGACCATCCTTCTCGCGATCCTCACCTTCTCCATGTCGTTGCTGGGCACCTTCCTCGTGCGCTCGGGCGTGCTGACGTCCGTGCATGCCTTCGCCTCCGACCCGACGCGCGGCGTGTTCATCCTCATCCTGCTCGCGGTTGCCATCGGCGGCTCGTTGACGCTCTACGCCATTCGCGCGCCGCAGATGGAAGGTGGCGGTGTCTTCGCGCCGATCTCGCGCGAAGGGGGCCTCCTCATCAACAATCTCCTGCTCACCACCGCCTGCGCGACGGTGCTGCTCGGCACCTTGTATCCGCTCATCACCGAGACCCTCGCGGGCGGACGCATCTCGGTCGGCTCGCCCTACTTCAACGGGGTGTTCATCCCGCTGATGATCCCGCTCATTCTTCTGATGGGCATTGGTCCGCTGCTTGCCTGGAAGCGCGGCGATCTCGCGGGAGCGCTGTCCCGCCTCAAGCTCGCCGCGGGCCTCTCGGTCGCCGCCATTGTGGTGACCATGGTCATCGCCGGGTTCAGCGTCACGGACATCGGCGGCGCCTTCGGCATCGGCATGGCCGTGTGGCTTGCCGCCTCCAGCCTCATCGAATGGAGCGAGCGCGTGAAGTTCGGCCGCACCGGCTCCTGGGCGCGCATTGCGAACCTGCCGCGCGCCGCGCACGGCATGACCATCGCGCACCTCGGCATGGCGATCCTGATCGCCGGCGTTTCAGGCGCTTCCGCGTGGAAGACCGAAACCATCCAGATCCAAGCGCCGGGCGAAACCGTGCAACTCGCGGGGTATGCGCTCACCTTCAAGGGCGTGACGGAAGTGCCGGGCTCCAATTTCACCGCCGAACGCGCGACCATCGAGGTCAAGCGCGGGGATAAACTGGTGGCGACCTTGCATCCCGAACGGCGCGCCTTCGTGCAGCCGCCGGAGCAGACCACCTTTTCCTCGATCCATACCACCTATGCCTCGGACCTTCTCACGACGCTGGGCGAAAAACAGGGGGACGATGGTTCCTACGTGACGCGCTTCTATCATGAGCCGCTAGTGCCGTTCTTGTGGTACGGCATCCTGCTCATGGGCTTTGGCGGCCTCGTCTCGTTGACCGACCGCCGCCACCGTGTGGGCGCACCGCGCCGCACCGCACCCCAAGCCATGCCCGTTCCGGTGGCCGCGGAATGACCGACACAACCGCCCCCGACACCAAGCCGCGCGCCAAGCGCTGGCCGTACCTTATTCCGCTCGCGGCCGTCCTGGCCCTCGGCGGCGTATTCGCCAAGCGCTTGTCCGACATTTCCGGTGGCTATGACCCGAAGGTCATTCCGACCGTTCTGTTGAACACACCGGCGCCGGAGTTCAATCTTCCGCCGCTGCCGGGCCTGGGTGACGCGTTCACCAGCAACGACCTCAAGGGCAAGGTGAGCCTCATCAACATCTGGGGCTCCTGGTGCGTGGCCTGCACCGTCGAGCATCCGTTCCTGATGGAGATCGCCAAGACGGGTGAAATCCCGATCTATGGGATCGCCTGGCGTGACACGCCTGAACGCAGCCTCGCGTGGCTGGAGAAGTACGGGAATCCTTTCACCAAGATCGGCCAGGACCCGCACAGTCAGACCATCATCAATCTCGGCGTGACCGCCGCGCCGGAATCCTTCCTGATCGATAAGGAAGGCATCATCCGCTACAAAGTGACCGGGATCATCACCCGTGAAGTTTGGCGCGACACGATTCAGCCCCTCATCGCGCAGCTCAATAAATGAGAATCCTCGTCCTTCTGTTCGCCCTCTTCTTCGCCGGCGCGGTTCATGCCGTCGAACCGAGCGAGATGCTGAAAGATCCCGCCCTCGAGGCCCGCGCCCGCGAGGTCAGCAAGCACTTGCGCTGCGTGGTCTGCCAGAACGAGACCATCGACGAATCCAACGCCGATATTGCCAAGGACATGCGGCTTCTGCTGCGCACGCGCATCTTGGCCGGCGACAGCAACGAACAAGTCATTCAGTTCCTTGTCAGCCGTTACGGCGACTACGTCCTTCTGAAACCCCGTTTCATGGCGAGCACCTATCTTCTGTGGTTCGGTCCCTTCATCGTGCTCCTTCTGGGCGCTGTTGTGGTTTATCGCCGTCTGCACGGAACGCCCGTCGCAGGTCCGGCGCCACTGAGTCCAGAGGAAAAAGCCACGCTTGAAGAACTCGCGCCCGGAGAGCGCACACCATGATCTGGATCGCGCTTGGAATCAGTCTTGTTGTTGTCGGCGTACTCGCGTGGCCGGTCTTGCGCCGCGGACAATCCGTCGCGACCCGCGCCGACTACGACATCACCGTCTTTCAGGACCAACTGAAGGAAGTCGATCGCGATCTCGCACGCGGCGTTCTCACGGCCTCGGAGGCCGACGCGGCGCGCCTTGAGATTCAGCGGCGTATCCTCGCGGTCGGGCGCGCGCCGGCGGAAACGGTCACCACCGGCACCAATCGCTCGCGATTGATCGGCGTCGGCATCACGGCCGTTGCCGTTCCGCTCATTGCCATTAGCGTTTACCTGAAGGTTGGCACGCCGGACCCCGAGCAGGCGCAGCTCGCCGCGCTGGAAGCCCGCGGCAGCGGCGATATGCCGACCACGGACATCGATGCCCTCGTGGACCGGCTTGCGGCCCGGGTGGCCAGCGAACCCAACAATCCGGAAGGGTACGCGATCCTTGGCCGTACCTACAGGGAGCTCGGCCGTTTCGAAGACGCCGCCCAGGCATTCAAACGTCTGACGGAACTTCAGCCCAATGCCGAAGCCTATTCAAGCCTTGGGGAAGCCTTGTCGGCGATGCAGAACGGACGCGTCACCGAGGAGGCGCATGCCGCGCTCATGAGCGCGCTCACCCTCGACCGCAACGATCCGCGTGCGCGCTTCTACCTCGGTCTTGAACAGGCCGGTAACGGCAACCCGAAGAACGCGATCGCGATTTGGCGCGAGCTTACGGGCTCGGCGCCCGCCGATGCCCCGTGGGTGGACATGGTGCGCCAGCAAATGGCGGCCGTCGCGCAGGATGCAAGCATCGCGCCCATGTCGGTTGAGCCCAAGCATCCCCTCGATCTTCTGCCTCAGGACGCCAAAGCCACCGCGCAAGCCATGGCGGCGACGAAGGCCCCGCCGGCATCCGCCCCCGCTACGCCCGCGGCCGGGCCCGGCGACGATCCCGAACAGACCAAAATGATCGAGGGCATGGTGGCCGGACTTGCCGCACGTCTCGAGCAGAACCCCGCCGACTACGACGGCTGGATGATGCTGGGCCGCTCCTACACCGTGCTGCGTCAGCCGGACAAGGCCGGTGAGGCTTATAAGAAGGCCATCGCCCTCAAGCCCGCCGACGTTACCCCGCGGCTGCAGTACGCTGGCCTCCTGATGATGGATGTCGATCCGAATGCGCAAGCGCCGCTGCCGCCGGAACTGAACGCGACCGTCGCCGAAATCCTGAAGCTGCAGCCCGAGCAACCCGAGGCGCTCTACCTCGCCGGCCTTGGCCGCGCGAAGACGGGCGACACGGCCGGCGCGCGCGGCTTCTGGCAAAAAGCGCAAAAGGCGACGCAGGAAGGTTCGGCCCTGCGCAATGAAATTGACCGCCGTCTGCAGTTGTTGAAGTAATGCGCGCATGATCATCCGCCGGCTCCTTATCGCTTCGATCATCCTCCTCGGCACCTTCGCGATGCTTGCGCTCTACTATCCGGGCCTGCGTCCGCAAGCGCCGCCGTCCGGCGATACCGGCGGCACGGTTGCGATCGGCGGCCCATTCACGCTGGTCGACGGCAAGGGCAACACCTTCACCGAAGCCAATCTCCTCGGCGGCTATCACCTGCTCTTCTTCGGATTCACACATTGCCCGGACATCTGTCCGCTGACGCTGCAAGTCATGACCGACGGCATCGAACAGGCTGGCCCTGCCGGCGAGCGCGTGACGCCGGTCTTCATCAGCGTCGACCCCGAACGCGACACGGTCGAAGCGGTGGGCGCTTACGTCAGCGCGTTCCACCCGCGCTTTGTCGGACTTACCGGGACCGTCGATCAGGTCACGGCCGCAACAAAAGCGTTCCGCGTCTTCTACCGCAAGGCGCCCATGAAGGACGCCGAGGGCAAGGAGACGGGCGACTACACCGTCGAACACAGCGGGCTCATCTTCCTCATGGATCCCGAAGGGAAGTATCTCACCCACTTCTCGACGGGCGCGACCGGCAAGGACATCGCGGACTATATCCGCCGCGAGGTCGCGAAGTGACCACGCGGGCCGCGTTCTGGCGCACCAAAACGCTGGCGGAGATGACACCGGAAGAATGGGAAAGTTTGTGCGATGGATGCGGGCAATGCTGTCTGCATAAGATCGCTCAGCCCAAGGGGCCCGCCCTCAAAACCAACGTGGCTTGCCGCCTTCTGGATGGCGACACCTGCAAATGTAAAAACTATCCGCGCCGCAAGCGCCTGGTGCGCGACTGCGTCGTGCTGACGCCGGACAATGTCGCGGATCTCGCCTGGCTGCCGAGCACCTGCGCCTACCGTCTGGTCGCGGCGGGCGAAGATCTGCCGCAATGGCATCCTCTCATCACCCATGACCCGGAGAGCGTTCACGCCGCGGGCATCTCCGTGCGGGGACGCGTTATCTCGGAGCGCGACGCGGGGCCCTTGGAGGACCACATCGTTCCATGAGGGTAAGTGCCGGCTTCGACGTCGAGCTTGATCTCACGCAGGCCCTGCCCGCCGATCTCGCCGCGCGCGTGGTGTGCGTTCATAACCCGCGTGCGCGCCGGCTCTGCGTACGCCTCGATCCGGCCGCGGGCCAGATCGTCCTCGTGCGGCCAAGACGCGCGAGCGCCGCAGTCACCTTGAAATTCCTGGCCAGCCGCGTGGACTGGATCAGACAGCATCTGTCCGCGCTTCCCACACCGATCCGCTTCGCCGACGGCGCCAGCATTCCCATCGCAGGCAAGGATCACATCCTACGCTTAGCGCCTGAAGGCCGCGGCGGGGTGTGGCGCGACGGCGAGACCGTGATGATCTCCGGCCGGCCCGAATTCGCGGCACGGCGTATGACGGATTGGCTCAAGGACGAAACGCGCCGTGTTCTGACGCCTATGGTGCATGCCATGGCCGAACAGATCGCCTGCAAGGTCAAACATGTGACCGTGCGCGACACCTGTTCCCGCTGGGGGAGCTGTTCTCCAGACGGGCGGCTGTCCTTTTCCTGGCGGCTGATCCTCGCGCCGCTGCCCGTTTTAACCTACGTGGCCGCGCACGAAGTCGCGCATCTGCGGCATCTCAATCACGGGCACGCGTTCTGGCGCACAGTCGACGAAGTGCTGGACACTTACGTTCGTGATCCCGAAATGCGCCGCGAAGCCGGTTTAGCGCGCGATTGGCTGAACCGGAGCGGCGCCGCGTTGCATCGGTACGGTTGAGCTGGTCGCGGCCGAGGCCACGGCCGTCGTACGGCGGCCCTGATGCTTGCTCACATATTCCGCGAAAGCGTTCAGACGGTAGATGAACGGCTTGCGCGCCTGCTGACGATTCGGGCTGTCGGCGTCACGGTAAAACACATGGCTGCCGATCATGGTGGTGGTTTCATAGTTGCCGGTCCACGATGGGCGAACGTGATCGGCGTGATACCAGAGGGCGCCGCCGGTAGGATCGGGGATCGAAGAGTCTTTCTGCAGCATCGCCGCAGCGATCTTCAGTGAGGTTCGCCAAGCGTCGGCTTCATACGGCGTGTCGGCGCGATCGTCGCAGAACCACGAGAACTGACACTTGTTGAGCGCGCCCTGGAAGAAGTTCTGCTTCACCACTTCACAGATGTTCGAGGGGAAGCGGGAATCCATCGCGCGGTTCATGACGACCTGGGCGACGGCGATACGCCCCGCCATGGTCTCGCTACGCGCTTCCCAATAGTCATTGAGCGCCAGGCAGACGAGTTCGTCCTTGGAGACGACGACGGAGGACAGGTCGATGTTGAGGTCGGCCGGGATGTCGGCAGCCCGGGCCGCCGTTGCGCCGGCGGCCGCAAACGCAAGCACAGCCACACACGCGCGCATGGCGGCGCCAGCCTGAGAGAGGAAGCTTGATCGGATCACAGCACGTCTTCCTTGTCTAAATCGACAGAGCACCGCCGCCGGGATGTGAACGCCCGGTTTTTCGTCGTGTTCCCTGTGATCGCGGCCAGCTCCGGTTGTGTGCTGGCTCTCGTTAGTAGCTCAAACTCCCGGTCCGCAAGTTTAGAGCGTCTCTCCCCACTCTCCGCGGTCGGCCCCCCTTCTGCGGGTGTGCCTTTGTGTCGGGGCGGATAATTGGGAGCGACCGAATATCCTGACAACCCAAATATTCTTGCGCGAATGTGGTTAAACAGAGGTGGATCATTGCTTTGTTTGACATGATCCCGTCACGATCTGTCCAAATTGAAATTAAATTACGCGTTTACGTCGCCTAAGAGCCGCGACGGGGACGAGATTTCGGACTGTATTTCAGTACCTTGGGGGACGCCGGCCAGCGTTAACCATTATGCCAGCCCAAATGGCCGGCCCTCCGAAATTTCGAAAGAAAATTTCAAAGAAAGATCGATTTTTCAGGCCTTTTTGTGACGATCCCCACAGAGAAAGCGTGATTTCATTGAGAGTCGCACCATTTTTCCGCGCAAAATCCCAATAAAATAGGGCTCGACGCCGGAACGCCGCGCCGCTGTCTCATATAAGGAGAATCCGAGCTAGCTTTTGAAGACCGAGAGGAACCGGCCGATGAAGTCCTCGTTCTCCGGCTCCATGCCAGGCAGGACGTGCGGCTGATGACCCACATGAGCTTCGGTCATCACATCGCGCCAGATCAGCGCCGGGAGGCCGCCCCCCGTTACGCCCTTCATGCTAGCGCCTTCGTCGTTCCCAACCCATACCCCTGCCACGAAGTCGGCTGTGAAGCCCATCATCCAGGCATCGCGGAAGTCCGAGCTGGTACCGGTCTTGCCGGCGGCGGGGAAACCAAAGGCCGCGGCCGTGCCCGTCCCCTGGGTGATCACCTGAGTCATCATATGATTCATGATACCGACGACCTGCGGTTCCAAGACGCGGCCGAAACCACCGCCCCCGCGCTTATAAAGGATCTTCCCGTCGCGGTCGGTGATCATGGTGATGGCGTAGGGCGTGGCGCCAAATCCACCATTGGCAAAGGGCGCATAAGCGCCGGAGAGCTCAAGCAACGTGACTTCGCCTGAACCCAGAGCCAACGAGAGTTCTGGCTTCAGGTCTTCCGAAATACCCAAGCGATGAGCCGTATCGACAATCGCGCGCGGGCCGACGAACTGCGCGAGACGAACCGCAGCGGTGTTGAGCGATTTGAACAGCGCGTGTTCCACCGTCACAGGACCTTCGTAGGTCTTGGTGAAATTCTGCGGCTTCCACTTACCGATCTTGATGGGCGCGTCGGTGACCATGTCATCCGGGCGGTAGCCCGCTTCGACGGCCGCGACATAAACGAAGGGTTTGAATGCCGAGCCCGGCTGACGCAGGGCCTGGGTCGCGCGGTTGAACTGACTCTCACCGTAATCCTTGCCGCCGACCATCGCGCGTACGGCGCCGTCGGTGTTCAGCACGACGATAGCGCCCTGCTCGACCTTCAGCTTCTCGCCTGATTTATCGAGATGCTTAACGAGGATCTTTTCCGAGGCGTTCTGCAGACGGCCGTCAAGCGTCGTATAAATGACGAGATCACGGTCGACCGAGCCCACATAGTCTTCAGCCTGCGAGACAACCCAATCCGCGAAATAGCGGCCATAAACCGTGGGGTTGATCACGCTTTGCAATGCGCGGCTGGCGTTCTTCAACGCGGCCTGGCCCTGCTCGGGTGTCAGCACGCCCGTGTCGACCATCGTCGAGAGCACGACCTCGGTGCGCGTTTTGGCGAGATCGGGATCGCGCACAGGATTATAGCGCGACGGCGCTTTCAAAAGCCCCGCAAGCATGGCCGCCTGATAGACCGTGAGGTCCTTCGCCTTTTTACCGAAATAGCGGTCGGCGGCGGCTTCGATGCCGTAGGTGCCAGAACCGAAGTAAACACGGTTCAGATAGAGCGCGAGAATTTCATCTTTAGTGAAGCGCTGTTCCAGCTTCAGCGCCAGCAGCGCTTCCTTCACCTTACGCGAAAGAGTGCGGTCCGGCGTCAGGAACAGGTTTTTTGCCACCTGCTGGGTGATGGTGGAGCCGCCTTGCGCAACTTCGCCGGCTTGCAGGTTCACCCACATGGCGCGGGCCAAGCCACGCGGATCAACGCCATGATGTTCATAGAAGCGCCGGTCCTCGACCGCGATCACCGCGCCGGGCACATGCGGGGGAAGTTTGCGCAGGTCGATGGCCGGACCATAGATGTCCCCGAAGTTCGCGATTTCCCACGAATTGGCGTCGACCACTTTGATGTTGGGGCGGCGGGTCAGGACCGCTTCGTCGACGGCGGGAAGATCGAGGGCAAAGAAACCCAAAACCCCGGCGCCGACCGCGCCGAGCAGGATAAGGGCCGCGAGCGCATTGGTGAAAAGCAGGCCGGCGAGCGCGAGGCCCCGCCGTGACTTCACGCCCTTGCTGGACTTCTTACGGACGGGCGCATCATCGCCGGTCTCGCCGTCGTCCTCGGACTTACGCCGCTTAGCCATGATAGAGCATATAAAAAAGAACCCCTGACAGGCGCGGTTTTGACGGCTAAATACGGCGGATTAAGGGCTATCATATCATAAAACCCCACGTCCGAGGTGCTCCCATGGCGAAGGCCAAGAAGAAAGCCGCGAAGAAACAGACCGGCAAAGCCACCAAGAAGAAGACAAGCGCAAAGCGAGCCCCCGCCGCGAAGGCGCGCGGGAAGAGCAGCGTTAAGAAAAGCGCCGCGAAGAAGAGCGCTTCTAAGAAGCGCGCCGTTAAGAAACCGGCCGCCGACGGCGTGCGCCTGGGCGTGTCCATCGAGCTGGACACCCGCCTGCGCAATCTCGCCGTCCAGATGGACCTGAGCCTCGAAGAGGTCTTGATCCAGGCCATGACCGAGTTCGCCGACAATTGGGAAGACCACATGCGCACGGTCCGCAATCTCAATGCGAGCGACGATCGCATGCAGTTGTCCGTTCCGGACGACGACAATACGCCATAAAGCCTCGGCGCGGAGAAGGCTCACATTATAAGTGTGAAGCTTTTTCCGCCGAGCACCTTGCCGTTCGCCATCACCTCGACCTTGTGCGCGCCCGGGTAATAGACCCGGGTGGTGATGCGCCGGATAGCATGTTTACGGATCAGCTCGATCGTTTGCCCCGCCTCGAGCGTGAAGGCTTTCCACTTGAAGACCTTCGCGGAGGTCCCGCTTTTCTTGCGGTGATGCAGCACGTAGTCGAACACGATCTTCTGCGGCACCTTCGCCGTGCTCTTGAGCTGCACCTTCAGCGTCAACGCATTCCCGAATATGAGTTTCGCCGGGCTCAGAGAGAATGCGGCGAGTTCCACTTTGGCTGATGGCGCGTAGCCGAGCGCATTAAGCGTGGCGCGGTGGCCTGCCTTGATCAGTGTCCGGCAGGCGTGCCGGATCAATCGCACCCGATCGCGACTGGCATCCTTCAACCACGTCCCGGCGATCGCAGCGACCAGGGCCGGATGATCCTTGGCGATGTCATTCAGACTGTTGGCGACGGAGCGGCGGACATATTCCGAAGGGTCATCGCGCAAGGACTCCAGAAGCGGGAGGATCGGCGCCGGATCCTGCACGAACGCCCTCAACTGCATACCCCACGGTAGACGTGGACGTGTACCTTCCGAGACAAGTCGGCGCACATGCTCGTTCTTATCCTTCGCCCAATCTTTAAGGACCCGTAGCGTTTCTTTCGGGTGCGCGAGAAGGAACGGCCGGATGGCGAATTCGGATGTGCTTCTGATCGTAAGCTCCCGCAGAGCCGCGAGCGATTCCTTCACATGGGCAAGCCCGTTCGCCGCAACATATTCGCCGAACGGCAGGATCGCCCAACCGGCGATGCCTTTCTTCGCATCCTCATCGAGCGCGCCATTCTTATCCAGGGGCCGAAGTGACGCCGTCAGCGTGCGCAGCGCCTTGGGCACATCCTTGGGAAGATGCTCCGCAAGGGCTTTCGCGATCTGGTGGGATCGCTGCTTAAGCTCCAGCGCTGAAAAATTGGCGAGCGCCGTTTTCGAAAATCCCGTCTTGTCGAAATCGGGCCATACCCGGTGCAGGTGGTGGGCCATATCCTCCACAAGCGCCTTGTTGAAGAAGTCCTTGAACGCCGACGGCGCCGGTTCGGTGCGTGCTTTAGAATCAGGCAACTTGGAATCCCCAAAGAAAAAGGGAGGAGCCATGCTCCTCCCTTCTTATTCTACCCCGCTTTGACGGGTTATTTAATCGGCGTGTTGGGCACGAACTTCTGAACGCGGTGCCCCCCCGCCTCGCCGGTGAACACGTTGCCCTTGGAGTCCGTCGTGATCACATGCAGGCGGGAGAATTCGCCGGCATAGGGGCCCTGACGGCCGAAGGTGCGTACTTCCTGCCCATTCTCACGACTCACGATGCGAACTGTTTCAAAATTGCCGTCGGCGATGACGAGATAGCTCTGGGCTTTGTCCTGCCAGATTGCCATGTCGGCGACGCGGCCCGGAATGCGCTGGTCGAGGTTAGGCATGTTGTAGAGAAACTCTTTCACGAACTTACCGCTGCTTTCGAACACCTGGATGCGTTGGTTCTGGCGGTCGCAGGCATAAACCAGGCCGTCGTTGGCGCGCACGACGCAGTGCACCGTCTCCATTTGGTCGGGAAGGTTTGTCTTCGGATTGACGCCGGGCTGATCCTTATCCGTCGGCGCGTTGCCATAAGCGCCCCACATGCGTTTGAAGGCGCCGGTCTTGGCGTCATAGACGATGATACGATGGTTCACATAGCCATCGGCGATATAGGCTTCCTCGCCCTTCGCGTCGAAGACGATCTTCGGCGCCTTGGCGAGTTGGTTCTTGTCGAGGCTGCCCTTGGTCGCCCCAGGCTTGCCCAGCTGGAACAGGAACTTGCCGTCGCGCGTGAACTTGATCGCATGGCCATCGGCTTTCGACCGATCAGGTTTCCCATCGGCGCCGAGCGGACCATCGCCGTTGCCGAGGATCCAGACATTGCCTTGCGGATCGACGGTCACGCCGTGTTCGCTCGACGGCCAGTCATAACCTTGGCCGGGCCCACCCCATGCAGCGACGACCTTACCTTCCGGGCTGAACGCGATCACCGGCGGCGCGGCAACGCAACAGGGCGCGGCCGGCGGCGTGCGGCCGGCCTTGGTTTCGCGCGCGGTCAACGTACGCGGGCGATGAATCACCCACACATTGTCTTGGGCATCGACCGCGAGACCGGAGATTTCGCCGAGCACCCAGTTGTTCGGCAGCGTCTGCGGCCAGAACGGATCGACTTTGAATTCAGGCGCAGCATCGGCGGCGAGCGTAGGCGCTGCTACGCTGAACGCCAGAGCAAGCGCGAGGAATGAGTGAAGAATTCGCATAGCCGGTGTCCCTCCCAGATTCTGTATCCTGAGCATGTTCTTGGCGGAAACCCGCTTGCACGTCGTCGGAACACGCCCTGATCTCAATTATCATTATAGAAAAAAAAGGAGGGGCTTTTGGCCCCTCCTTTTGTAGATGGCCGCCTTTTTACATCCGGAAGCGGATGCCGGCGCGGAACACGCGGCCAAGGGCGTCATAGACCGCCTGGTTGGTCGAGATCGTGCCGTAGGCGCTGCCGGCAGGGCCGCCGGGAACGATCACAGGATCCTTGTTCGCGAGGTTCTTCACATTCAGGAACGTTTCGACGTCCAGACCGTCATCGCTGTAGCTGCTGAGCTTGTAGGCGATGTTGGTGTCCCAATAGAACGCGCCCGCCAGGTGGTTGTTGTCGATGGTGCGATTGCTGGCGGTGGAGGCCGGGCAACCGGTTTTGCACTCGATATTCGAGTTCAAGATCGTGCCGCTGCTGACACCACGACCCGTCAAGGTGAACGTGAACGGCTCGTTCGAGTACGACGCCGAGATGCGGTAGATCCAGCTCGGCACATGGTTGGTGCCGTCGTTCTGGCCCGCCGTGTCCACTGGCGCGACGATGCCGTCGTTCTCATAGTTCTTGATATAATGAGACGCGAGGAGGCGCAGCGAGAGATTGCCGTTCATCCCGTCGCTGAGATCCGAAAGCGCCATGCGATAGCTGACGTCGAAATCGAGACCACGCGCTTCCTTGACGGCCAGATTGAAAGGCGAGATCGAGATACGCGTGATGATCGGCGCACCGCCCGGGCTGGTGCCGCGCGTGATCGCCGCGCAGTACTGCTGGATGCCTTCGAAGCAGAAGTCGACGATCTGTTGCGCCTGCACGGTTCCGATGGCGCCCTTGATCTTGATATTGAAGTAGTCAACCGACGCCTGGAGGCCTGGGATGAAGCTGGGCTGCAGTACGACGCCGAGACCAAGCGTCTTGGCCCTTTCTGGATCCAACGCGAGGTTGCCCGTGTTGAAGCCGGTGTATTGGATCGATTGGCGTCCGTTGAACGGATCGATGACGGTGTTGGTGTTCGAGGTGCCGGCGGCGAACAGCTCCTGCAGGTTCGGCGCACGGATATCACGCGAGTAGGTGCCGCGGAACCGAATATCGGGCAGCGGCGACCAGGTCGAACCGACCTTGTAGGTCGTCACGAAACCGGACGTGGAATAGTCGGTGAAGCGAACCGCGGCATTGAGGTCGAGCTGCTGCTCGATCAGCGGGACCACCGTTTCGACGAAGCCTTCGGTGACGTTGTACTTGCCGAAGCTGGGCAGGAAGTTCCCCACGAACCAGCCGGAGCGGTAAGCCGGATCGACGTTGCCGGCGACCTTCTCGATACGGTGTTCGGCCCCGAACGCGAGCGATACCGGGCCGGCCCACAGGCCAAACGGCTCGCCGGAGACGGAGAAGGCACCCACATCCTGCGCGAAGCGTTGATTGCGGTACGGATCGTCAATCAGGTAGTTGAGCGCCGCCTGACTGTTCACGCCGGTTCCCATGCGATTGAAGGGCACGCAGGCCGGATCGTCATTGGTCGTAACCGCATCGGCGTTGATGCGACAGACGATGACTCCCGCCGCATTTCGGATCGCATCGGCGGCGTTGGCAAGACGGACGTTGTTGGTGATGTCGACGACGGATTCGTGGGTGCGCGTGATGCCTTTCTGATAATAGGCATCCCAGGTCCAGGTCGTATCCATCGCTTCCGTATCGCCGTTGATGCCGACGACATAGCGCGTTGTATAACGGCGATTGTCCGTGCGGCGCAGCGGTAGATCGCCGTTCATGCTGCCCATGTTGAACTGCGAAAGACCGAGGGCATCCACACGCGTCTTGACGGCCGCCGGAATGAACGCGTTGTCGGAACGGATGATGATATTGGCCTGGTTGAACTGATAACCCGTCACGCCGTCGGAATCGGTGTAGTTCCAGGAGGCTTGACCGAACACCTCGATATTGTCGGCGATGTCGTAACTGACACGCGTGAAAACGCCTTCACGGTGTTCGGCAGGATCGAGCGCCTGAACGTTGTTGAACTGGTTCGACTTCCAATCGCCGCCGACCATCCAAGGATCTTGGCGGGTCGAGCCATAATTGAACTGATAAGGCGTGCCACCGGGGCCAAAAGCGGTGCCGGCGAGCGCCGTATTCGTGATGATGCCGCCGATCGTGGCCTGACTGAGAGCCGCGCCACAAACATTCAGCCGTTCCGGCGCGCCGTTCGTGGCTGTATAGGCCGGGTTATTGATTTGATAACAACCCTGATTGTTCCAATCGCGGTTGGCCGGCACTTTATTGATCCCGTGACGGTCGGCGATTTCACCGCTGAAGATGATGTGGCCGCGGTCGTTGGCGAACGGCGTTCCGCCCGCGAGCGAGACTTTCCAATTTGCTCCGTCACCATATGTCGTAAGACCGCCTTCAACCGCGCCTTTAAAGCCGGTGAAATCCTTGTCGAGGATGAAGTTGACGACACCGGACACCGCATCTGATCCATAGGCCGCCGACGCGCCGCCGGTCACGACGTCGACGCGCTCCACCAGCATCTGCGGGAAGTTGTTCACGTCGACGATGCTGTTGAGGGTCGACGGCACCGAACGCTGGCCATCGATGAGGACGAGCGTGCGGTTTGAACCGAGCGAACGCAAGTTGATCGAGTTCACGCCCGCGGTGCCCGACGAGGCCGAGGTGCTGGAGCCCTGCGGGGTCGTCGAATTGGCGACCGACGGCAGATCGTTCACGAAATCGGCGAGGTTTTCGGCCGGCGACTGAAGGAGCTCCTCGATGCCGACGACCGTCAGCGGCGTTGGCGCCTGGTAACCATCGCGCACGACGCGCGTGCCGGTGACGACGATCTCGTCGACGGGCCCGGCTTGCGCTTGCTGCGCCTGCGCGAAGGTCGGCGTCGCTACGGACATGGCGAGCACCGTGACGCTCGCGGTCGATACCAGCACGCGACGGCGATTGGTCGTCTTGAAGACTTTAAGCATATTCCCCCCAGATGTGACGATGAAGCGAAACGAAGCCGGATGTGGAACCCGGCTCTTTTTCCTTACCGGCCGGAGGAACCCCGCGCCCCTATTATGCGGGATCGCTCCGGCCGGTTAGAACTTTTACGGATGCGCGATCGCCCACACGAGCGTCGCGACGCCATCCATCGGCGTGCCCACGTCGACAATCTTTTTCGGATCGAACGAGAGCTCCATGTTGTAAGTGTCGTGGCCGAGCATATCGCCGGGCTTCTTGTCGCCGGCGAAAGTGTAGAGCGCATAGCCCATGTAGGCCCACTGCTTCTGTCCGTCGTCACGCGTGTAGACCGTCCAATACCCTTGCGGCTGCGCGTTGGCCGGCGCGAGGAATGGCTTCCATTGATCGCAGGCGTCGCCGCAGCGCGACTTAGTGCCGATATCGCGGCCCACAGCCGGACGATGCGGCTGACCACGATGTAGGCTGTGTCCGCCGCCGGACTGATAGATATGACCATCGCGCTTATAAAGCGTCATGCCGGCTTCCGTGGCCCAGGTGTAACCCTGACCCAGCGTCGGCTGCAGCTTCACGCCGTCCGGCAGGAAGTGTTTCTGCACGGTCGCGACTTTCCAGCGCGCATCGGCGCCGACGCCGTAGGAATCGCCGAACTTCTGGTCTTCGTCGTAACTGTAGAGGCCTTGGCCCTTGTAAGCCCACTGCGAGGTGCCATCATCACGCGCGATGATCGTGAAGTCGCCGATAGGAAAACCAATGGCCGGGGCCGCGAGCGGCGTCCACCCCACGTTCGTCAGCTTCTTCTCATCCTTTGCATTGCCGTCAAACACATAGAGCGTGTGACGGCGATGGTCGACGAGACCAAGCGCGGAGGATTCCAGGATCTCTTCGATCTGCACACCATTCGGCACCGCGCCGAACTTCTCGCCGGCGGGATACATCAGGGCAGGTTGCCAATTCTCGGGCATCGGCTTGTCCTTGCCGCCGGCGCGACCGCCCGAACCACGGATGCCGCCGCCGACCATCTTTCCCGAGCCATCCATACGCTTCGCGCCAAACCGCGCCGCGCTGTTGCCGGCCAGCGAACCCGGATCGACATCTTCGGTGTACGTATAAAGTGGACGGCCTTGAACCGCCCACTGCTTGGCGCCGTCGTCGCGCGTGATGATTGCCCAGTCGCCAAACGCAACGGCGCCGGCTATGGGCGACACGGGTTTGAACTTCTCGGTGCATTCGGCCGTGCAATTGGATTTGCCCGGCGCATCGAGCTTGTAAGTATACAGCGTCATGCCCCGCGCATCGGTGTAGGCGACTTCGTCGCGGAAAACGACCGAGGCGGTTTCCTTGCCGAGATCCCATCCCTGCCCACGGCCAAGCGCTTGCAGGGTGATACCTTGCGGCGTGGTGTAAACCGGATGCTTCGCGCCTTTATCGGCGGCGGACGCGCCGACAGCGGCAACAAGCGCCGCGACCGCCACGCCCACCTTCAGCACCATCTTGAACTGACTCATAACCGCTCTCCCTCGCGTCACCGGTTAGGCCAAAATTTCAGTCACAGGCTTCTGCGTCTGGTTCGAGAGCGATCCCCATGTGCTCATCGAAACGCCGAAGCCCTGCATCACCGTGAGACCCATGCGCGTGGCCGGATCACCAGAGAATGGAATATGCATACCCGTCTTGAAACGGCCGCCCGCGTTGCCGATGGTGATCACCGGCAGATTGTCCATGGTGTGCGTGCGTGCGTAGCCGTGATCGGTCTGCCACAGGATCAGCGTACGATCGAGAACGCTCCCCGCGCCTTCCTTCTGGTTCTGAAGTGTCGTCAGGAATTCCGCACAGACTTGATTGGCCCAGAGGATGAACCAGGTCACTTCCTTCTGGTAGCCAAGCTTTTCGTCGATCGGCTCTTCGTGCGTATAACCGTGCCAGCCGTTGGTGGAGCCGGGTTTGCGCGCGCCTTGCGCATCCATGAACACATTGAACACACGCGTCTGGCCGCAGGCCACGGCGTTGGCCAGAAGGTCCGCGAACAACTTGGTGTTCGTCGAGACTTGGGCGACTTCCTCGCCGGGCTGCGCCTCCTGCTTCGCGCCCGGCACATGGCAGGCCGGCAGCGGCGCCGGCTTTTCGAGCTTCATCGCGAGCTGGTTTTCGATCTGACGCACCGAGGTGAAATATTCGTCGAGCCGCGCGCGGTCGGACGCCCCCAGTTGGCCCATGATCGCATGACGCTGATCGGCGACAGCCGACAACACGCTGCGCTTCGCGACAACTTTGGCGTCGGGCGTGAACTCGCCGGCGTTCGGGTCCTGGAACTCGGGCCCGAAGATGCGCTTGTACAAAGCATCGGGCGACGGCTCAGACGGGTTGACGGCGGCACCTGCGCGCTTGCTGTAACTGCGGCGATCCCCCATCAACGAGACTTCAATGGAACGGAAGCGCGTCCGCGTGCCGATCGAATCCGCGATGATGCTATCCACCGACGGCCCGCTATCGCGCCCCGTCGGAATACCGCCAAGGGTGGCGATCTGCGCGCCGGTGCGGTGCGTTTCCACCGGGCGGCCGTCGAGGAAGTAGTTCGCGCCGCTGACGATATTCATGCGTTCCTTGAACGGATCGAACACCTTCAGCTCGATATTGTTGTTGTAGCCCTTACCGGCGCGATCCGGAATCCAGCGGCCCGGATTGAAGCCGAGATATTGGAGCCATGTGCCGAAGACGGTCGGCAGCGCCGCGCCTGTCTGCGCGATCGCGGTGCCATTCGCGTTCAGGAAGACGTCGAGAAACGGCAGGCCAACCGTTACGGCCGTGCCGCCGATCATGCCTTTCAGGATGTTTCGGCGATTCTGCAATTTGGTCATATATGTCTCTCCTCGCCTATTCGGCGGATGCCGTCTGCGTCGCCGCCGGCGGCACAGTGCGATAGAACTCAGGGCTGGTGGCGATGCGCTTCATCAGGTCCGGCACCACATACCCACCCGCCGCGAAGTCGGCTTTCAACTTCTCGACCCACGGCGTTTCGCCCTTCGCCGGCTTGCGTCCGAGCGCGTAAGAGCTCAGGCGATCCACGAGGCACGCCGTCGCCGAGGTGTTGTCGTGCAGCGCAAGGCCGAGTTCATAGGAGTTGTTGAACTTCTTGCCGTCGAGCGTGCCGCTAGCGTCGATAGGCTCGCCATTTTCTTCGGTGCGGTAAGCGCCCGACCCGTCGAAGTTCTCGAGCGCGAGACCCATGGGATCGGTGATCTTGTGACAGCCAGCGCACATCGGCTCTTTCGAGTGCGCGGTGAGGCGCGCGCGGGCAGTTTTGTACACGGTGGTGTCATTGACCAACGTGAAATCCACGTTGCCCGGCGGCGCGGGAACCTTCTGGCACAGGAATACCTCGCGGATCGCCTTGCCGCGGATGGTGGCTGAGCTGCGGTTCGCGGGCGAGTGCAACGCGCTAAAGCTGGCGTGACTCAAGATCCCGCCGCGCGGATCTTCCGGCGCGAACTCAAACGTCTGCCACGGATCGATCGCGCCGTTCGGACGATCGTTCACCACAGGAACGCGGTAGATGGCGCCAAGCGAGGAGGTCAGAAACGTCTTCTTGGTGGTGAAGATATCCCGGTAGTCGGCGCGGTTGGTGATCAGCAGATCCACCAGCGTGCGCAGGGTCTGCTCCTGCGCGTCCATCGCCTCGCGGCGGCTGAACATCGGATAGATCAGATTGTCTTTGCGAAGGGCTTCGAAATCCTCGAAATGAAACATATCCGAGAAGAAAGCGCGCACACCGGCTTCGACGCGGTGAGAGGCCATCATGCGTTCGACCTGACGCTCCAGACCTTTGGGTGTATCAAGTTCGCCCTTCTGCGCAGCGTTCAGGAGCTGCACGTCCGGTCCTGCGTTCCACAAGAAAAAGCTGAGCTGACTGGCCTTGGAATAGCCATCGAGCACGCCCTGCCCGTTCGCGACCTTGGTGACCTGCGGCGCGCGGAACAAGAACTGCGGCGAGGACAACATCGCCGAGAGGCTCATGGCGAGTCCGTCGTAAAAGTTGTTCAGCTTCGTGCCGGCGGCGTGGGCCGCGCCGACATAAGCCGTGACTTCGGGATTCGTCATGGGGCGGCGGAAAAGAAGGCGTCCGACGTTGGACAGGAAAGCTTTCGCGCACGCATCGTCCGGCGCCTTATCGCTTGCCGGTTTGCACGGGATCAGCATGGCGCGGTTCTTCTTGTCGACGACCTGCGCGGCGATCGCGTCGGCCATCGCGTCATATTGCTCCATGCCTGCGCTGGTCACGCCGACACCCGACGAACCAATGGCGAGCAAGCCGTCGATCCGCATATCCGGCTCGAAGCGTCCCCCGAGATCGATGGTCGGACCAAAGATGTCGGCGACGGTAGCGCGATACTGCGCGGGCGTGAGACGCGGCACGGCGGCGGGGGCGGGTTCGAAACCGGCGGCGGCTTGCGCGGTGGGCTTCGCGGCGGCGGGCGCGTCGGACGCGGGCGAGCACGCAGCGAGCGCCGCGACGACACAGCCGACCGATGCGGCTTTGAGAAGGGGCTGCTTCTTCACGCGCATTGAGACCTTTTTCATCTGGCGCTGCCTATTTCACTTCGGCGCTTTGATAGCGCAGATGCGGTGATTCAACGACGAAGGCCGGAACCGCAGTCAGGCGATAAGCCGTCGAGATCGACATATTCATGCCGGTCTTGGGATCCGGGTCCGCGTCCGCAGCTTTTTTCATCGCGTAATAAAGGCCTGGGCGATCACCCACGATCCCATTATGCGAAAAGGCGAAGTAGATCTCGGTCCACGGTTGATAACCGCCGACGAGACCATCGAGCGTATCGCCCTTCAGCATCTTGAGACGAAGGTGCGTGTTCTTGAGATTGAGCACCGGCGAACTCAGCGCGTTCCACAGAAGGCTGAGCGGCTTGTGTTCTGTGATCTTCAGCTCGCCGTCCTTGATCTCGGCCTTGAACTCGTTGTGCGAGCGCGGATCCGGGTCGATTCGGTAAGTCATGAAATGGCGCGGCGAACCGTCGAGGTTGGATTTCAAATACTCCAGCGCGCGCGTGAGACGGATCGTGACGGGGCCGTCCTTGTCGATGTCTTCGCCCGTGATCGTGATCAACCACGCCGGCTGCGAATCTTTCAGCTGCACCCAGATCCATTCGCCGTACGCGGACGGCGCGTCCCAACTACCGCGGAAGTTCTGATTACACCCGATCGCGCGCGAGAGCATGTTGTCCACGCCCTTCTCGCCGGTCTGCGGATCGGTGAAGGAGACTTCGCCGTCCTTACCATCGAGATTGAAGCCGTAGCCAACCTTGGATGTCACAAACTTGAGGCCAGGATCCTTCGTGGCTTCCGGATGCGTGTAGGCATTGACTTGCTGGCCGTCGATGATCGCGCGCGCGTTGACGATCGCGTTGATGCGATCTTCGCCGTCACCGCCCTTGGCCCACTCGGCCATCATCGCCTTCACTTCATCGGGTTTGTAGCCGAGCCCTTGAAGGATGACGGCATATTGGCCGGCCTGATCGTCGGGGTTCACACCGCCCGGGCAGTCGCCGTCGCGCGAGTTAAGTTGCTGGGAAAAATAGCTGACGACATAGCTGCGCGATTCCAACGCGTTAGCAGAAGCCGCCTGAATGAACAGTGAGACACCGGCCACGCCGGCGCCGAGAATCCAACGCAACGTTCTCGCCTCCACGATCACGCCCTCCACACGACAGCCAGCCTCGCCACCCTGTCCGATGACGGGTGTCCCGCGGGGAAGCCGCAAGCCAGTACTTATATACCAGTACTTATATAGATGAGTGTAACATTCTAATCCCCCCTTCATATTTCAGATTTGAAACAGGATTGTCGTGGGGACGAGCGGCACTGCGCTTGTTGCACCGCAAAATAAAAGGGAGGGCTTTGCGGCCCTCCCTTCGAAAGCTGAGGAAGATCAGAAGACTAGGATGATTTTTTCGCCGTGACTTTGGTCGACTTGCCGGCCATGTCCATGGCGGCGTCGATGGCATTTCCATTCACCTTCCCGCTGAACCGGAGCGGCGCTGTGGTGCCGGGCACGGTGGCCGCGAAAGTGAGGTTCGGCCCCGCCAAAACCGGGGTTTCAATCGGGACCTGCTTGCCGTTCGGCAGGGTCAAGGTACCGGAAGCCATCTGATACTGCTGTTTGAGGTCGGCCTTGTAGGTTTCGTTGCCGACTTGCCAAGTCCAGGTGCCCGCGACTTTCGCCGGAACGATGAAGAGATAGATGTTCCGCGAGTCCACGACTTCATGCTTGTCCGGCTGCCAATCGCCCATGGTGAAAGCGTGGGTGACGATGCGTGAACCCGGCTTCATCTCGTCGAGGATCTTCGGGCGCAGTTTCAGGTTCACTTCCGGAAGCAGGTACATGGTCATGACCGACGCTTCGCTGAAATTCATCTGGAAGAGATCAGCCTGCTTGAAAGTGACGCGATCGGTGACGCCGGCCTTCTTGGCATTCTCGTTGGCTTCCGCGATGCGCACCGGATCGAGATCGACGCCGACGCCCTTCTTCACTTTCATATCGCGCGCGGCAGTAACGACGATACGTCCATCGCCCGAGCCCAGGTCGTAGTGGATGTCGTCCGGGCCGACATTGGCAAGCTTCAACATCCTATCGACGAGCTCCTGCGGCGTCGGCACATACGGCACATCGAGTTCGACGCCGCCTTCACCGGTGTACTTGGTGGCTGCGACGGCGCTGAAGGTCATGAACACCGCGGCGACGCCGGCGAGAGCGATACTTTTGTGCATCTTCATGGAACGATTCCTTTTTCAGGCCGTGCGTGACGAACGGCGGGCAAGCAGAAGAACCGGGAGGCCGATGACAAGCACCGCAACACCCGCAAGGGCGCCGCGGCCTGTAAACGCCAAACTATTATAGAGCATGTAGGCGCCCGTTAGGCAGAAGAGCGCTGGAACGACGGGATAAAGTGGAACGCGGAAAGGGCGCGGCGTGGTGGGGTCCCTAAAACGCAAGATGAACAAGGAAAGTCCTGTCAGGAAGAAGAAAACCCAGAAAACCGGCTGTAGAAAATCGACCACCGTCTGGACCCCGGAGCGCGCAAAGGCGCCGGCCGCCACGATCACAAGCGCGATCGCGCTTTGGAAAATCACCCCGCGCGTCGGCACGCCGCGCACCGAGTCCCACTGCGCAAGAAACCGGAACATCGGGAAATCCTGGCCGAGCGCAAAAGCGCTGCGTGCGCCCGTGAACAGCGTGATGTTGGTGTTGTCGAGGATAAGGAACAGCACAACGAAGGTGATGACCACCGCGCCCGCATCGCCGAAAGCCGCACGCATCACATCGGCCGCGATGGCTTTGGATGACGCCATGCCCGCCGGACCGAGCACCGAAAGATAAGCAATGTTCACCGCGACATAGAGCGCCGTGATGAGTGCAATGCCGATCAGAAGCGCGCGCACCATGTTGCGGTTGGGGTCTTTGACTTCCGCCGAGATGTATGCCGCTTCATTCCAGCCGCCGAAGGTCAGAAGAACGAGCAACATCGCGCCGCCAACGCTGGCCATAGTCAGAGGCGGCGGTTCGGCGGCCGGCGGTGGCGCGGCGCCGCTGGTAACGCCCGCAAGGATGAGCACGCCGAGACCGATAAGGGTCGCCACAAATAAAATATTCTGGAATGTCTTGGTCTGCCGTACGCCGGTGAGGTTGAGACCGGTCAGCACGACGATGATCAGCGCGGCGTAAAGCGCGGAACTGAACGGTCCCAGAGGCAAAAGCTGAGTTGCATAGTCTCCGAAGATGTAAGCGAAGAGGGCAATGGAGCCGCTTTGAATGACCGTCAGGCGCGCCCAGGCGAACATGAAGCTGATGTTCGGCCCATAGGCACGGTGCAGGAAGTGATATTCGCCGCCCGCAGAAGGATAGGCGGTGGCGAGTTCGGCGTAACAGAGCGCGCCGATGATCGAGACCACGCCCCCCGCCAACCAGACCATGAGGATGGCGTTCGCGTCTCCCAGCGTGCCGGCGACGAAGGCCGGAAAGCTGAAGATGCCCGTGCCGATGACAAGGCCGACGATGATCGCGACGCAATCCGTCAGCGAGAGAACTCTGTTTGGTGCATTGCTCATGGGATGACGCGATTGGAGAAAATCGCGGTGGCCTCCCTGTTTGTTAAGTCCTGGCGGACAAACCCCTTTTTCCGCAATACAACAGCATGTTAGCGGGCTCAAGGGAAACACCGTTCTGTAACACCCGGGACGATGCCGCACCGCCCGACGGAGGGGAGACGCCTTGACCGACAAAACGATCCGCATCCTGGTGGACGCCGACGCCTGTCCGGTGAAGGACGAGGTGGTGCGCGTGGCCGAGCGCCACAAACTGCCCGTGATCCTGGTGAGCAACGCCTGGATGCGCGGGCCCGATCATCCGCTGGTGCAGCGGATCTTGGTGGCCACAGGACCTGACGCGGCCGATGATAGAATCGCGGACGATGCAACGCCCATGGACATCGTCGTCACCAACGATATTCCACTGGCCGCGCGGTGCATCGACAAGGGTGCGCGGGTGCTGCGACCGAACGGCAAGCCCATCGACAAAGGGTCGGTCGGAATGGCGGTGGCGATGCGCGACCTGTCCGCGCATTTGCGCGAAACAGGCGAGATCACAGGGGGGCCCGCCGCCTTCACACCGCGCGACAGATCCCGGTTTCTTGATGCTTTAGAAGCCCTTGTGCAGGCCTTGAAACGCGGTAGGTAAAGCCCCTTACATTGACAATGTGCGCCGCAGCACGTATATGAGCCCCCGTCTGCCCAATGCAGGCAACATCTCGCGATTCGCGCGCAGGTGCATCGGCCCCCAAGAATAACGTGAATATGGGCCGCGAGGGATCCCACCCTAAAAATTGGTGATCCCGCACCGTCTCCTGAGACGTTTTTGAATTCCCTCCCGTCGGTTGCGTGCCCACCGGGTCAACGCAAAACCGTTTTGCGCCGCCTTTGCGGCTGCACGACCTTTGCCTATTTGAAAGTGATTCTATGACTTTGTTTACCGACCTCGGCCTGATCGAGCCGCTCACCCGTGCGCTCACGGCCGAAGGCTATACGTCCCCCACCCCGATCCAGGCGAAGGCCATCCCGCGCCTTCTTGAAGGCCGCGATGTGCTCGGCATCGCCCAGACCGGTACCGGCAAGACGGCCGCCTTCGCGCTGCCGATGATCCAGCATCTCACCAAGAACAATCGCCGCGCCGCGTCCCGCCAGACCCGCGCGCTGATCCTGACCCCGACCCGTGAACTCGCGCTCCAGATCAATGAAGGCTTCGCGACCTACGGCAAGTTTGTCGGCCTGAAGCGCACCGTGATCCACGGCGGCGTCAGCGAAAAGCCGCAGATCGCAGCGATGGCGAGCGGCACCGACGTTCTCATCGCAACCCCGGGCCGCCTTCTCGACCTCATGAATCAGCGCAAGATCGAACTCGCCGGTCTCGAATTCTTCGTGCTCGACGAAGCTGATCGCATGCTTGATATGGGCTTCATCCGCGACGTGCAGAAGATCGTGCGCCAGCTGCCGAAGGAGCGTCAGACGCTCCTGTTCTCGGCGACCATGCCCGATGCCGTCACCGATCTCGCCAAAAGCCTTCTCAAGGCCCAGCACGAACGCATTGAAGTCACGCCGCCGTCCACGACCGTGGAACGCATCGCGCAGAAGGTGATGTTCGTGGCGCGGGAGAACAAGCGCCTCCTGCTCGCCGAACTCCTAAAGGACAATGCCATCAGCCGCGCCATCGTCTTTACCCGCACCAAGCACTGCGCCAATCGCGTGGCGGAACAACTGCAGAAAGGCGGCGTGAAAGCCGAAGCCATCCACGGCAATAAATCGCAGAATGCGCGTCAGCGCAGCCTCTCGTCGTTCAAGTCGGGCGACCTGCGCATCCTCGTGGCGACCGATATCGCCGCGCGCGGCATCGACGTGGACGGCGTTTCGCACGTCATCAACTTCGAGATGCCTGCCGAACCAGAGAGCTACGTGCACCGCATCGGCCGCACCGCGCGCGCCGGTCTGGACGGCATCGCGATCTCTTTCTGCGACCGTGAAGAAATGGGCGCCCTGCGCGCCATCGAGCGTTCCATCCGCCAGCCGGTGCCGGTGGATGAGACCCACGCCTATCACAACGCCCCGCCGGCGCGCGGTCAGCACCAGGATGGCCCGCGTGAAGGGCGTTCGGAACAGGGCCGTGGCCAGCGCAAGCACGGCGGCCCCAATCATAATGGCGGCCCGAAGAAGCCGGGCGGTGGACGCAATCGCCGCCGTCGTGGCGGTGGCGGCGGTGGCCGCCCGTGGGAGAACCGCCCGCAGGCGGCTTAATCGCCGTCCTGCTCCAGGCTTTCCTTGCGCGCGGCCTCCCAAACTTCGAAGGCCGCGCCCGCGTTCATCAATGCAATGCCGAGCCCGACCGCAAGGTCGGGCCAGGCCGACGTCGTCCATAGGGTGGCGAGGCCGGCGAGGATGATCGCGACGTTGCCGTAAGCATCGTTGCGCGCGGACAGGAAGGCGGCCTTGGTCAGGCTACCGGCCATGTTGCGAAAACGCACGAGCATGTAAGCGCAGGCGAAATTCACCGCGAGCGCGCCGAGCCCCGTGATCGTCAGCGGCAAGGGCTCAGGCGGCGTGGGTACATTGAACTTCTCCCACGCGGTCCATAACGCGAAGAGCGCGGGCACAAGAATAAGCAGGGCGAGGACCATGCCGACACGCGCCCGCTTACGCGCCGGCCACCCCAGGGCCGCCGCAATCAGAAAGTTGACCGACGCGTCCTCGAGGAAATCGACGCTGTCGGCGAACAACGCCACGGACCCAATGGCGATCGCGACGGCGAACTCGACCCAGAAGTAACCGAAGTTGAACACCGCGACACGCTTGACGGTGGCGCGCAGGTCGTTGGTCATGCTCTCGGTCATGAGGACAACAAAGCCACACCGCCAAGGCCGCCGTCGGTACAGATACTGACGATGGCGAGGCTCCCGGCCGGGTAAGTTGAAAGTTCCTTCACGGCCTGACTGAGAATACGCGCGCCCGTGGCTCCGAAAGGATGACCCAGCGCGACGCTGCCCCCGTTGGGATTCATGCGGCCCCACGGGAAGGATCCGAGATCCACCGTCACGCCCGCGCGCTCGGTCAGCCAGGTCTTATCTTCCATCGCCGCGATATGGCACAGCACTTGCGCTGAAAAAGCCTCGTGGATTTCCCACAATGCAACGCCGTCATACGTAAGCCCGTGACGGGCCAACAGACGCGGAATCGCAATCGCCGGCGCCATGAGCAAGCCATCGCGCAACATATCGACGGCGGCGAGCTCCCAATCCAAAAGACGCACACGCGGCGTCTTCGCCGGCAAGCGCGCGAGGCCTTCGTCGTTCGCGAGCCATATACCAGCCGCGCCATCAGTGAGGGGAGACGAGTTGCCCGCCGTCAGCGTGCCCTTTCCGCTTTCCGTATCGAAAGAGGGTTTCAGCTTCGCGAGTTTCGCGAGCGACGTGTCTGCGCGCGGCAGAACGTCTTTCGTGAGCCCCTCGATCGGGATCACGAGATCGTCGAAGAAGCCTTTCTCCCACCCCGCGATGGACCGCTGATGACTCTCGAGGGCGAGTTCGTCCTGCCGGGCGCGCGGGATATTCCATGTCTTCGCCATGAGTTCACAGCCATCGCCCATGGAAAGGCCGGTGGTGCGGTTGGTGACGCTGGGGATGTGCAGGCGCACGTCCTTGAGCGGCAGGGCGCTCAACATCTCGGCGCGCCGGCCGACGGATTTGGCCTGAAAGAACCGCCGTAACCAGGTGGAGAACCCTTGATTGACGCCGATCTGCACGCCGCTCATGCTTTCAGAACCGCCGACAAGCGCGAGCGAGGATACGCCCATGCGCAGACGATCGGCGGCGGCGAACACACCCACCATACTTGTTGCGCAGGCCATAATGGTGGTGAAGGCCGGGATATGCGTGCCGACCCCGGCATCGAGGGTGATCTCGCGCGCGATGTTACTCCACCTCAGGCTGGGCGCGACCGTCCCCCAGACAACGAGGTCGGGGCGGTCCGCGCCTTGCAGCTGGCCACACATGGCCTGCACAACCGGCACCGACAGCGAGATCGCATCGCGTTTCGACAGCGGCCCATCCACTTTTGCGAAGGGCGTGCGCAAACCGGCCGCGAGCCAAAGTTGTGACGACGTCATGAAATTTCCCCGCCGAAGAACGCCCTGTATAGGTTATCCCGAAACGTTTGCTTTCTTGCCACAAAGAAATCGCCAGTTGCGACGTCGTAAGCTCGTGAGAAAACCTAAACTAGCACACAATTGAAATAGGTATTTTCGAGAGATTACCTTGTCCTCTCCGGCGCGCCAGGGCGAGGAAGCGGCGCCGCATTCTTAACGTGGAAGCCGCTTCAGTGTCGGACAACGAACACGACCCGCATGAACGCAGCGCCGCGGCGAACTATGCCTTCACACGCGCCCTCGCGGTTGGACTGAACGCCCTCATCACCGGCCTAATCGCGACGGCGTTTTTCGCCATCGCCCTTCTCTGGCTGCAAAAAAGCTCCGGCATCCGTCTGGAAAAAAGCCAATACGGCGGCGTGCTGCTTTTCATCCTCGTCCTTGTCACGCTGTGCGCCTATCTGGTGTTCGACTATATCCAGAGCCGGAAGGACGAAGAGGCGAAGCGTAAGCGTGCGGCGAACAGGCCCACACTGAAAAGCTCGGAGAAAATCCGCGACGATGACTGGGGCGCCATCCTCGAAGCGCGCTTGAAGGAATTTGATCCGTTATTTGCCGAGAACGAGGGGCCGCCCGCATCGCAGCCCGCGAAACAAGCCACGCCCGCCGGTGGGAAAGCCGCGCCATCCTCCGCGCCCGTTGCGGCCGCGACCACAACCGCGCCGGTCAAAGATCTTACCGCGATCTTGTTCGCACAGGCCGTGACAGCGGCCATTGCCGCGCGCGAGGAAACGCCGACTCTCTTCGTGTCTTTCGGTGTGAATCTGTTCGTGGCCGGTGCGGCCGGTGAAATCGCGAACCGCGCGCGGCTCACGCCGGCCAATGGCAAGCATGTCCTTGAATCCATGCTGCTGGAGACCGGTATGTCCAAACGCAGCGCGAGCGCCTTTGCCGCGAACGCGAGCACGTTCGCGCAGGTCCCACACTTCCGTGCTCCCATCGACGCCGGGTTCCGCGCCATGGCGGAATTCGCGCAGAGCGGCATGGCCGATGCGTCCGCGCTATCCGAGATGCTGGTGCAATGGGGGATCCAGGACGGTATCGTTCATGCGCCGGAAGTGATGACCTTCGTGACGACCTCGGTCGGCGTGCCGCCGCCGGGCATCGCCATCCAGCCCGAGGATCAGCAGCGCGTCCTGCGCACACATACGACAGTGATGACCGAAGTCCTGCACCGGTTCCAGGGTCGCGAGATCCATAATCTTGGCAACGGGCGCATCATCGTGTTCGACGATGCGACCCGGGCAATTCGCGCCGCCACGCAGATCATGGAATCCCTGGACAAGTTCGCGCGCGCGAACCCAACCCTGATCGTGGCGCCGAGAATCGGCGTGGATACCGATATCGGCGCGATCGTGGGTCACAACTATGTATCCGCGGCCCTCCCGCGCACCGTGACCCTTGCAACCATTGCGTCGGCCAATTGCATCTGCTGCACGGAAGCCGCCAAGGACGACGCCACGGATATCATTGAATTCCAGCCGATTTCGCTATCCGACATCTATACCGACCTGCCGCCCTTGTTCGCCGCCGCCTGGTCCCAGGCGCCGGTGGACGTTTCGAACGCAGCGCCATTGGAGTACCGCCAGGTCGGGGCGCTGCCCATCAAGGCCGGTTGACCCCGCCGATACAGGGTTTAATACTCCGACCCATCCAAGGGGTGCCCGAGATTTGGGGCTGAGAGGCCGCGCGAGCGGTAAACCCTTAGAACCTGATCCGGGTGATACCGGCGTAGGGATGGACCTTCGAAAGCTCATCCGCCTTTGCGCACGATTCCCGGGTCTCCACACAAGGAGATCCATATGAACGTCATCTCGCGCCCTCAGACCTTCTCGGTCACCTCCGGCCCGCTGCCGGCTTCGCGCAAAATCTATCTGAACGGAACCGCCCACAGCGACGTACGCGTGGCCATGCGTGAAATCGAAGTGGCCGGCGGTAAAGAACCGCCCGTTATCGTGTACGACACCTCGGGTCCTTACACCGATCCCGCCATCGCCACCGATATCCGCCTCGGCCTTGCTCCTTTGCGCGACGCCTGGATCAGGGCACGCGGCGACGTGGAAGCCATCGATGGCCGCGAAGCCCGGCCCGAAGACGACGGCCTGAAGGCGGGCGAAGTCAACGACGTGCCAAAGTTCGACCGCGCGGGCCGCAAGCCCCTGCGCGGCAAACCCGGCAAAGCCGTGACCCAACTGGCCTATGCGCGCGCCGGAATCATCACGCCGGAAATGGAATATATCGCCATCCGCGAAAACCGCGGCCGTATGGAAGCCAAAGCGAAATTGAAGCGCGACGGCGAGGATTTCGGCGCGTCGATCCCGGACTTCGTGACCCCTGAGTTCGTGCGCGACGAGATCGCGCGCGGCCGCGCCATCATCCCGGCGAACATCAACCACCCCGAAGCCGAGCCGATGATCATCGGCCGGAACTTCTTGGTGAAGATCAACGCCAACATCGGCAACTCCATCGTTACGTCCTCGGTAGCCGAAGAAGTCGATAAGCTGGTGTGGGCGATCCGTTGGGGCGGCGATACCGTTATGGACCTTTCGACGGGCCGCAACATCCACACCATTCGCGAATGGATCCTGCGCAATTCGCCGGTGCCGATCGGAACCGTGCCGATCTACCAGGCGCTAGAAAAGGTGAACGGCAAGGCCGAAGACCTGACGTGGGAGATCTTCCGCGACACGCTGATCGAACAAGCTGAACAGGGCGTGGATTATTTCACCATCCATGCCGGCGTGCGCCTTGCCTACATCCCACTGACCGCGACCCGCGTGACCGGCATTGTTTCACGCGGCGGCTCGATCATGGCGAAGTGGTGCCTAGCCCATCACAAAGAAAACTTCCTCTACACGCACTTCGAAGAAATCTGCGAGATCATGAAGGCGTATGACGTTTCGTTCTCGCTGGGAGACGGCCTGCGCCCGGGGTCGGGCGCCGACGCCAACGATGCGGCGCAATTCGCCGAACTCGAAACCTTGGGCGAGCTTACCCAGATCGCCTGGAAGCATGATGTCCAGGTGATGATCGAAGGCCCGGGCCACGTCCCCATGCACAAGATCAAAGAAAACATGGACAAGCAGCTGAAATCCTGCGGCGAAGCGCCGTTCTACACGCTTGGTCCTCTCACCACCGATATCGCGCCCGGTTACGATCACATCACCTCGGCCATCGGCGCCGCCATGATCGGCTGGTTCGGCACCGCGATGCTCTGCTACGTCACGCCGAAGGAACATCTGGGCCTGCCGAACCGCAACGACGTGAAGGCCGGCGTGATCACCTACAAGATCGCCGCCCATGCGGCCGATCTTGCCAAGGGCCATCCGGGCGCGAGCGCGCGCGACGACGCCCTTTCCAAGGCCCGTTTCGAGTTCCGTTGGCGGGATCAGTTCAACCTGAGCCTCGATCCGGAGACCGCCGAAGACTTCCACGATCAGACCCTGCCGGCCGAAGGCGCGAAAGTCGCGCACTTTTGCTCCATGTGCGGGCCGAAGTTCTGTTCGATGAAGATCTCGCAGGAAGTGCGCGAATTCGCCGAGAAGGGCATGGCCGACATGTCGGATGCTTTTAAGTCCGGCGGCAGCGAAATCTATCGTACAGTCGAGAACGCGAAGGATTAGGGAGAGCCGGAGCGGGCGTGACGGAAGAGACACCTCGAGCGGACGCAATGGAGATGCCACAACGCTCACGCGGCTTTCGCATTGGCCGCGCCATGTCTCTTACATTCCTGATCGCCCTTCTCGCGCCGGCCGCGCTTATTCTTCTCTATCGTTTCGTCCCCGTGCCCGGCACGCCCCTGATGGTGTTGCGTGCCGCGCAGGGTGCGGGATGGAATTATACGTGGCGGCCGATGGATCGCATCGCGCCGTCGCTCGCAAGGTCGGCCCTGACGGCCGAAGACGAATCCTTCTGCACCCATCACGGCTTCGACACCAAGGCTTTGCAGAAAGCCTGGGAAGACTATCTCGAGGACGACGGCGGAACCTTGCGCGGGGGATCGACCATCAGCCAGCAGACCGCGAAGAACCTACTCCTGTGGCCGGGCCGCGACTGGGTACGTAAAGGCCTGGAAGCGTGGCTCACCATCTACATCGAAGCCCTGTGGCCCAAGCAGCGTATCATGGAGGTCTATTTGAACGTCGTGGAGTGGGGCCGCGGCGTGTACGGCGCGGAGGCCGCCGCGCATCATCACTTCGGAAAGACCGCGGCCACCTTGAATAACGCCGAAGCGGCACGGCTGGCGGCGGTGTTGCCGAGCCCCTTGCGCTGGTCCGCCTCGCACCCCGGTCCTTACGTGCAACGACGGGCGGAGACCTTGCAGGGGCGCGCGGCCCGCCTGGGCGAACTCGCCGACTGCCTGAAGAAGTAGAGCTACTCGGTTTCGGTGGCGAGGCGCGGCACGGCGATACGCCGGCCCGTGAGCGCTTCTTCCAACGCGGCCTTGAGCGTGGCTGGGCCGGCGGGCTTCACGAGAAATGCCGAGATGCCAAGGCAAGCGGCGTCGCGATAGAGCCCCATATCGTTGTGGCCGGTCAGCATGACGACCGGCATTTCCTTGAGCTGACGGTGTGAGGAGGCACGCAGCCTTTCGATGAATGTCACCCCGTTCATGCCGGGCAGCTCGAAATCCACGATGAGCACGTTGACCAGATCAGGCTCGTTTTCGAGCGTAGTCAGGGCTTCCTCGGCTGAGCGGGCGCTCACGACCTTCGGAATAAACAGACTTGTCAATAAACGGCCCAGAAGGTCCCGCACGAAGTTCTGATCCTCGACGATCAGAACCGATGCCGACTTCAACATCTGGACCGAGGAATTATGTTCGTCCGCCGCCATATCTGGAAACTAGCTCAGCAATCCCACGAAATCAGCGCCTTTCGGGCAGTTACGCCCCACCCCCGGGCTGAGTTGCCTTTAAATTACGATTGCCGCGGCTTCGTTTTCAAGAACGCGCATGATGGAAAGCGCCGCCATATGCGAGGTTTTTGGATTATCCGGCGACGGGTTCGCATGAATTTCGAGCGCCATGCGCCCAAATTTACCCGACGCCTCCAAACGGTGGACATTCTGTGTAACCGCCGGATCGGCGACCAGCATGACTTGCGTCTTCTCGAATCCGACGCCCGCCAGCGCGGCCGTGGCGGCGACATTGGCGTTCTTCGGGAAGGTCAGCGCGGCGTCTCGGGCATTACCCGAATAAATGACCGTGCGCGCGGTGATCTTGCCGAGATCATGAGACTGTTCGGCGGGCGTACCTTTCCACGCCAGCGGGGGCTTGCTCGAGGTCAGGGTCACGCCATCGAGACCGGCGATCTTCGCCGAGGCCAACGCATCGACGCCTGGCAACGCGCCCGCGACGAGCTTGACCTGGGCTGTGGAACGCGCGGCGGCGGTCGTGAGGTCTTTCCAGAGCGCGGAATCGGCGAGGCTGCCGGTGGACACGATGACGAGATCGATGCCCGCACCGAGGACAGGCCCGCAAACCGCCCGCACCGCACTGTGGCCCGCACACTCGACGACAAGGTCTGGCTTCAGGGCAATAAGCTCGTCCACAGAATAGACGATCGCGTGGGCGCCGACGGACACGGTATCGGCGGGAAGGCCAAGCGCGCCGACGATGGAGAAGATTTGGGGGCGCTCCGCGCAGAACGAACTGACAAGGCGGGCGATTGCGCCATTGCCGACAAGTGCGATTTTCAAACTGGACTCCAGATCTCAACTCTTCTCTTTGAGGCGGCGCTCAAGATGTTCAAGCCGGTCCGCGCCCCAAAACGGTTCTCCGTCCAGGACCATGAACGGGGCGCCGATCATACCGTCCGCTTTCGCGCTGTCCATCGCTTCGACAACCGCGCGTTTCGCGGCAGGATTGGCCGCGGCGGTCTCGATATCGGCCAGCGAAAGTCCAAGATGTCCACAGGCGTCGGCGACTTCTGCCGCGGTGGTGATATTGCGCCCCTCGCCAAACGCCCGCGTCATGACAGCGATGGCGAAGTCACGGGCGAGCCTCGGATCGCGCGCCTTCAAGCTCCAGAATGCATACCGTGAGACCTTCGCATCGAACGGGAATGGATCAGGGATCTTGAAAGGCACCCCCGCGAACTCCGCGCTGCGCAGGAGATCAATGGTGTTGTACTTGAGACGCGCCGGAATGAACGGCGGGGGCTTGATCTCCAGCGACTGGAAGATATGTCCGAGCGAGACGGCGATCCAATCGACCTTGCGCCCATAGCGGGCCGCGAGGTCATCGATACGACCGATGGCGAGATAGGAATAGGTCGAGACCAGATCGAAGTAGAAGCGAATTGGTGCGGACATTGTCCCCTCGCTAGAACATTTCTCTAAATCAAAGCCTCCACGGCGCGACGCGCCATGACGGCGACAAGATGCGCCCGGTAGGCCGCGGTGGCGTGGAGATCAGTGTTTAAATCTTCACTGGAGACGATGACCCCGGCAAGCGCTTCGGGCGTGAAAGATTTGGATAGGGCCGTTTCCATTTCTGTCTGACGGAACGCATTGGGCCCAGCGCCGGTGACCGCGACGCGGATACCTTTGGCGGTGTCCGCCACGCAGACGCCAGCGACGGCATAACGCGACGCCGGATTGCGGAACTTCATGTAGGCCGCACGCTTGGGAACCGGAAACGATATTTTGACGATCATCTCACCCGGTTCGAGCGCGGTTTCAAAAAGGCCGGTAAAAAAATCATCGGCGGCGATGATCCGCTCCGGCGTGTGAATCGCCGCGCCAAGGGCGAGCACCGCGGCCGGATAATCCGCGGCCGGATCGCTGTTCGCCACAGAACCGCCCAGTGTACCGAGACTGCGCACCTGCGGATCGCCGACTTCACCGGCCAGATGCGCGAGCGCGGGGATCAGGCGGCGCACGTCGGTCGACGCGGCGACATCCGCGTGACGGGTCATCGCGCCGATGACGACGGCGTCTTTCTCCACCGCGATACCCCGCAACTCCGCAAGCTGAGATAGGTCGATGACGTCGGACGGCTGGCGAAGGCGCTGCTTCAAGGTCGGGATCAGCGTCTGTCCGCCGGCGAGATACACAGCATCCTCGGCGCCGGAGAAAATCGCACGCGCTTCGGACAGCGTCTTGGGGCGATGATAATTGAAGTTGTGCATCAGGCCATAGCCTTTGCGCCCGCGAGGATCGCCGTGACGATGGGTTGATAGCCGGTGCAGCGGCAGAAATTCCCCTCAAGTTCCTTGCGCACGACACCTTCCGTGAGCGGCTCGCCCTTGTGACTCTCGACCATGGCGAGAGCGGTCATAATCATCCCGGGCGTGCAGAAACCGCACTGGAGAGCATGGTGCTCGCGAAAAGCCGCCTGCATCGGGTGAAGCACATCGCCCTTCGCGACTCCTTCAATCGTCGTGACCGCCTGCCCGTCCGCCTGCGCCGCGAGCATGGCGCAGGCCTTCACCGGCTTGCCCGCGATATGCACCGTGCAGGTCCCGCACTGACTGGTATCGCAGCCGACATGCGTGCCGGTGAGACGAAGCTGTTCGCGCAGGACATCGACCAACAAGGTACGCGGTTCGATTTCGATCGTGTGCGCCGTTCCGTTGACGATCAGTGAAATCTTCATGCGGTCCCCGCTGCGCGCGCGGCGGCAATTTCGCCGAGGCGTGCAAAAAATTCGTCGGCGAGTTTCTTGGCCGCGGCGGTGATGAGCCGCCCCCCGACCTGAGCGATCTTACCGCCGACGGAGGCATCGACGGTGTAAATAAGGCGTGTGCCTTCGGCTTCTTCCTCGAGTCGCACCTTGGCGCCGCCCTTGGCGAAGCCGGCCGCGCCGCCCCTACCCTCACCGCGAATATGATAGGACTTCGGCGGATCGAGATCGGACAGCGTGATTGCGCCTTTGAACGAGGCTTTCACCGGACCGATCTTCGCGGTCACGACGGCATCGATTTCGGTGGGCGAGGTCCATTCAATGGCCTCGCAGCCGGGAATGGCTTCCTTCAACACAGCAAGGTCATTGAGAGCATCCCACACCGCCTGACGAGGCGCGGGAATAAGATAATCGCCGGTCATATCCATCTTACTTAAACCTCTTACAGATCGGCGCGGCCCTTGCGGATCGCGGCACGGCCGAACTTGGCCCGCACCGTATCCATGGCCTTTTCGACTTCAGCGCTACGCGTGTCGGCCTTGCCCGCCGGTTTGTCAACGCGCGAGAACAAATCCTGCGGATCGGCGCCGGTCGGCTCGCCCAACTGATCCACGCCAACGCCGATCAGACGGAACAACGGGCCCGTGGCTTCCTTCAATAGCATAGCTTCGGCCTCGCGAAAGATCGTCTCGGCCAATTGCGTGGGCGCGGACAGCTTGTGATTGCGCGTCACCGTCTTCAAGCGAGACGTCTTCAGTTTGAGCACCACCGTACGTCCGGCAATATTCTTGGCTTTGAGGCGTTCCGATACGCGTTCGGTGAGAGTCCAGAGAATGCGGCGCAACCGAGTGGGATCGCGGATGTCTTCGTTGAAGGTGGTTTCCGCCGATACGCTTTTGGCTTCGCGGTCGATGTTCACATGCCGCTCATCGATGCCTTGCGCGAGGCGCGCGATATAGGCGCCGGTTTCGCCATACAACAGCGCCATTTCCTCATGCGAACGGCGCTGCACATCGCCGACGGTGAACAGGCCGCCGATCTTGAGGCGGTCACCAAGGGCCGGACCGACCCCGGGCAAACGCGTGATCGGAAGGTCATGCAGCACCGACACCGCATCGCCGCGGCCGATGACCGCGAAGCCGCGAGGCTTATCGAGATCGGACGCGAGTTTGGCGAGAAATTTGTTGTAGCTGAGGCCGATGGAGACGGTGATCCGGATCTCGCGCTCGATCTCGCGGGCGACATGGGCGAGCGATGCGGCCGCCGAGCGATTGAAGAGTTTCTCGGTGCCGGAAAGATCCAGGAAGGCTTCATCCAACGAGAGTGCTTCGATCATCGGCGTGGCGGTTTCGAAGACCTTATGCACCTGCCGGCTGACCTCTTTGTACTTGGCCATGTTCGGCTTGATGACCACGGCATGCGGGCACATCTGCAGCGCCTTGAACATCGGCATGGCCGAGCGTGGGCCGTACTTGCGGGCGATATAACAGGCGGTTGAGACCACGCCGCGCTTTTCGCCGCCGACCAGCACGGGCTTATCGGCAAGGCTCGGATCGTCGCGCTTCTCGATGGTGGCATAGAAGGCATCACAGTCGATATGGGCGATGGAAAGACGGCCCAATTCCGCGTGGCGGATCAACCGGTCCGACCCACAGCGCGCGCACGACCATTCCTCCGATTCATATTCGGCGAGGCAATCGCGGCAGAGGGAAGTGATACGGTCCAAGGCGGGCATGGGCTCACAATGCTGCGCGTTGACTTAGGAGAAAGAAAGCCCCAAGTGTCCGGTTTCCGAAGTTCGCCTACTCGGCTGGGCCTTCCGCGTTGCGAACTTCGGAAACATACCGGACACTTGGATATAAATTTTTAGCGCCGCTTTTCGATTTGAAGTTCCCGGCGTGGTCTTACACCACCCAGTGCGGGAACTTCAAATCGGCGGCGCTAGTGAAGCCCCACATTCCAAAGGATTTCCTATGAGCGAACGGTCTTCCGGCCCCTCCCGCTGGAACATGCCCGACCGGCCCCGGAGCAAGAATTACGCCCACCTGCGGCGGACCTATGAATTCATGCGTCCGTACAAGGGCCAACTGCTCATTTTCTGTATCGCGTTGGCCATCACCTCGGCCGCGACCTTAAGCATTGGCCTGGGGCTAAAGTTCGTGATCGACCGCGGACTTTCCGCCGGAAGCCGCGAAATGCTCGATCAGGGCCTTTTGACGCTCATCGGGGTGATCGTCGTCATCGCCGTCGGCACCTTCACACGATTTTATTACATCTCGTGGATCGGCGAGCGAGTCGTGGCCGATATCCGCACGGCCGTATTCAACCATATCCTCAGACTTTCGCCGGGCTTCTTCGAGACCACCAAGACCGGCGAAATCCTTTCGCGCATTACCACCGACACATCGCTTCTACAACAAGTGGTGGGTTCGTCCCTGTCCATCGCGCTGCGTAATTCCGTCGCGCTGGTGGGTGGGGTGACGATGCTAATCGTCACCAACGCCAAGCTTACAGGGCTTGTCGCCCTGGTATTGCCGGCGGTGATCGTACCGATCATCTGGTACGGCCGCAAAGTGCGCAAACTCTCGCGTGAGAGCCAGGACCGCGTAGCCGATGTGGGGTCCTATGCGGAGGAGAACATCAACGCCATCCGCACCGTACAGGCCTTTGTACATGAAGACCGCGATCGCGCCTTCTTCGCACGCAATGTGGAGGGCGCTTTCATCACCGCCATGCGCCGTATCAAGGCGCGCGCGATGCTGGGCGCCATCGTCATCCTTCTGGTCTTCGCCGCCATCGCCATCGTGGTGTGGGCGGGCGGACACGGCGTCATCGCCGGCACGGTGACGCCCGGCGATTTGACGGCCTTCATTTTCTACTCGGTGACCGTCGCCGCCTCGACCGGCGCCATGACGGAAGTGATGGGGGATTTACAGCGCGCGGCGGGTGCAACCGAACGCCTGATCGAGCTTTTGGAAACCGAGCCGGAAATCACCGCGCCCGCACAGCCGAAAGCGCTGCCGCTGCCCGCGCGCGGCGCTGTCGATTTCGAGAATGTGACCTTCCACTATCCGTCGCGTCCGCAAACGGCGGCCTTGAAAGGCCTTACGCTGAATGTGGCCCCAGGCGAACATGTCGCCCTCGTCGGCCCGTCGGGCGCCGGCAAAACCACCGTCTTCCAGCTCCTTTTGCGCTTCTACGATCCGCAGGCGGGCAGCGTGCGTATCGACGGCATCGACCTCAAGGAAGCCGATCCGCAGGTGGTGCGCTCGCGCATCGGCATGGTCGCCCAGGATCCGGTGATCTTCGCCGCCGACGCCATGGAGAACATTCGCTACGGCCGCCCCGATGCAACGGACGAGGAAGTCCACGCGGCGGCGGAAGCGGCGGCGGCGATGGAATTCATCAAGAAGCTGCCCGACGGCATGAAGAGTTTCCTGGGCGAGCGCGGCGTGCGCCTGTCGGGCGGGCAGAAGCAGCGGATCGCCATCGCCCGCGCCATCCTGCGCGACCCGGCGCTGCTGCTGCTCGATGAAGCCACCAGCGCGCTCGATGCGGAGAACGAACGTCTGGTGCAAACGGCGCTTGAACGCTTGATGGTGGGACGCACCACCATGGTGATCGCGCACCGTCTGGCGACCGTCGTGAATGCTGACCGCATCGCAGTCATCGATGATGGACGTCTCGTCGCCACGGGCCGGCATGAGCAGCTCATCACGAGCAATCCGTTGTACGCCCGTGTGGCGGCTTTGCAGTTCACGGCCGATGGCGGCGGCACCTAAAGCTATGCCGAAACGGCGAGGCTTTTCGATTTCGCCAAGCGCTACAGCATGAATGTTGGCGACACCTGGCGACAGGCGACACTTTCCAGATTCTGTTGTCTCGTGAAGGCTTCAGCAAAATTCGCGGTGGCAACAGTTGTGCGACACTTGGCGCTAGGCGCAAATTGATAAATGTCCCGCTGCGCAACCGCCGCCGCGGACTTTCCCTTATCGACCCCGGTTAACAACGCACGATACGTGCGCGCAGCAGCGCGCCTGCAGATCGCTCAAGAGATTGCCATTCTTGAAAGGAAGACTCATGACTGACTTCTCACGCTTACCAATGTCCCATCAAACTCGCATCAAGCTGACCGAACTTGCGGATCATGCGCCTGGGCTAGGCATTGATCGCGATGCCGTCATTGCTGCGGGACCAGCCGCTCTACGTGCGTTACTCGCACTTAAGAACGCGGCAACGGCCAGCGGGGACCGGGATCGCACCCGCTACTTAGCCCAAGTGCAAGATGCACTTCAGATACTTGAACACCGATCCAATCCGGAATTAGTGCAGCAATTCAAAACGCGAGTTGTCGCTTTACAAGGCCGCGGGAGCGACACGGAAGTAGCGCACGTCGCGCGCCAGGAGATCGTAGTTCCAGTAGCGCTTCAAAGCGAAGAGGTACTCGCCGCATTACGCCGCGCCGCAGAACCATACGGCATCCCGCTAGAAGTTCTGATCGTGGGCAACGCATTGAATCATATTAATCCCGAAACCGGCGCGCCTGAGTTTGGGGTGATGGATTGGATCGGCGGACTGTTTAAGAAAGATCCTGCCACACAGGCCACACACACGGAGAGTATAGACAAGCCAGGCCTTTTTATTCCCGACGTCAATGCGCCAAGTGTGGCGGGACCTAGCCCAGCAGCGCTGGGATTTGATCCGAATTCACCCGGCCATTTAGGTGCGGCGTGGCGCGATCCATTGGGTGCGCTCATGGCAGGCGCTGCGACTCTTGCGGCTTGGGATGCTACCGGGCGCCGATACCCCGGTGTCATCGCGCGCGACAATGAAGCCGACGCGTACAAGCATACCACCTGGAACTATTTAATGGCGCGCACAATGGGGGCCGAACGAGCTAAAGCGATGGCCGACGCACACGAAGTTTCAGTCCCAAATGCCCCGGGCGAACAAAAAATGGATTTGTACAATAATCGCATTGGCCGCGCGTTGCCGGGCGGCGGCGAAGCGCAGATCGAAGACGCCATGAAGAAAGTAAAACTCCGTTTGGGAAATGACAGAGGCTGAGCAATATGAGCGTCAACGACACGGGTAAACCGCCACTCATTGGGAGTCGCGGGTTTCGACATGCCGTTGTCACGGCCCTGCTGCTGGCAACAATCTACATCTGCTTTGACGGCCTGCTTTTCGCGATCGTAAAGAACGACGGGTATGAAAAGCTCGACGGAGTGGAGATCGGGTTTGAGCAGGACCTCAGATGGGAGGGCGCTCTCGATGGTGGACGCTCGAAGTGGTTTATTGGTTTCGTTCGTCCGGAGGGGTGGGCTTTCGCCCGCTTACAGAATAATGGTTCGCCGATCGAACAACGTTGCGGTTACGAAACTTTCATAAGCATTGACGTTGTCGCGCTCACCATCCAACCGGACAAGCAGATAGCTTGTCGGGAACGACGATTGCCTTGGCTTTAGCCCGCAAGTGACGAACCTCGGGGAGCAAAATGAGAGCTGACGAGGAATACGCAACGAAGGTTCGAGGGCCGCTCCTCAAAGGAACCTTTATAGGCGCCGTTATCTGTGTCGTGATGGTCATCGCCTTATATGTATTCATGACATATGGCTTCGACTAGCTAGGCGAGCATCGCAGCAGCCTATGCCAATCCGAAGGCCTAATCCCAGTCGCCCGCACCGACGCGCCGGCCCGCCTTCACGCCGCTGCGCTTCTTCTTGCCTTCGAGACGCTGCTTCTTCTGGCCTTTGCTGACCTTGGTCGCAACGCGGCGCTTAGGGGCATGCGTCGCCTTGACGATCATTTCCACAAGCCGGTCGATGGCGTCTTTGCGGTTCATTTCCTGGGTGCGGTGGCGATTGGCGGTGATGACGATCACCCCATCCGTAGTCGCACGTTTTCCTGCCAGCGCCATCAACCTGATCGCGACGTCATTGGGAAGCGAAGGCGAGCGGCGCGCATCGAAGCGCAGCTGCACGGCCGTCGCGACCTTGTTGACGTTCTGGCCGCCGGGGCCGCTGGAGCGGATGAAGGAGAGTTCGATCTCGCTGTCGTCGAGGGAGAGAGTCGGCGTGACTGGGATCATGAGGTTTAAAACGGCAGCAGGTTGTAAGAGTTGCTAAGCTGCTGCTGGAATAATTGATCGAGCGGTGTGTTCGCCATGAACGGATTCTGCGGCGCCGTGGGCGGCTGAAACAGGTTCGCCGGCGGCGGCGTAAGTATCACGCTCAAGGGGTCTTCCGCCAACACCGTGATGGACCGCGCCATTTGCACGGGCGGCTCGTCGAGCATGATCGCAGGCGGCGCCATGATCGCGGCGAGATCGGCCGCCGACAGGTCTGTCTCTTCGCCGATCGCGGGCTGCATATCGGCTTGCTGCGCGCGGCCCGTCGCGATCGATACGGTATAGCTGCCAACGCCGCTGCTGTAAGCCTGCGTGTCGATGATATAGGTGCCCGTCGTCGAAGCGGTGTAGGTCAGAACCGCGGACGCGCCGAGACCACTGCTCGACGCCGTGGCGAGCTGGAAGCCGCTGCCATTGCGTACGTAGAACGACGATTCCGTCCAGCGCAGGGCGTTTCCGAGCGCTGTTCCGGAAAGGCTGATGGTGTAGGTCGTGTTCGCCGTCAGCGAGACACGGAACCAATCGCGATCTCCCGACGTCTCCAAAAGTCCATGGGCCGTACCGCCGACCGTCAGCGTGCCCGTCGTGCCCGTGTTGGCGGCGTAGTCGTCGGGACTCGCGGTCGCGGCGATGGTGTAGGTCCCTGTGGCCGTCGATGAATTGGAGCGCGCCGCGAGGTAATAGCTTCCGGACGTGGTAGCCTGGAACATGATGCGCGAGTCCACACCTGTCCCGCTATCGCTGTCACTGGCAAGCACCGTGCCGCTGGAATTGAGAAGCTGCAGCGCCGGGTCGGCCAAAGTCCCGCCGCCGGAGGCGCTGCCGCGCGCGTCGAACCGGTAGAGCGTTCCGGCGGTGAGGTTCACGCGGATCCAATCGACGTCGGCGGCTTGGTCAATGGTGCTGCTGAGCGTGCCCCCTACATTCACGACGCCGGTCGTTGCAACGGTAGCTGGATAATCTTGTGCCGGCGGCGCTGTTGTCGGCACGACAGATACGACGTAGGAGCCCAAAGCCCCGCCAATGGCCTCCACGGCCAGGTCATGCCGCCCTGTTACCGTCGCCGTATAGATAAGCTGAGCATCGGCGCCCGTACCGCTGTCGTTGTCGACTTTATCGGCGGAGAACGTGTTGGGCTTCAAAATGGACAAATAGGGATCGGAAAGCGTCCCGACCCCAGATGCCGCACCCCGCACGTCGATCTGATACGTCGTGCCCGCGACCATATCGACGTGGATGTAGTCCGTATCGAAGCTGTTGCCGATATTTCCGGCGAACGTCAGACCGACCGGCAGCACCACGGATGAAAGGGCGGAGTTCCAAGCGTCATCGCCACCAATAGCTTCGACAAGCTGAACGGTATAGGTGCCCGTTCCCGCGAAGAGCGCTTCGGGAGCGATATAGTAGATGCCCGTAGAGGTTGGGGTGAAACTGAGAAACGCGTCGGCGCCGAATCCGGAATCCGAATCAAAGCGAATAAGGCCCGTGGAGGTGTAGATCGACAACGACGGATTGACCATCGTGCCGCCGCCCGTGTCGCGTCCACGAACCTGGATGTGGTAAGGGGTCCCCGCGGTCAAGGTCGCGGCGAACCAATCCTGATCCTGATTGTTCTCGAAGGTGCCCGTACGGATTTGCCCGACAGAAAGGATGCCGGCGGTGCTCGCTGTCTGGCCGAAATCGTCAGGGCCGCCTGTACCGGTACCCGTCTGCGTCACGCCGACTGTGTAAGTGCCAGTGCCGGTCGAGCCCGAAGCGCGCGCTTCGACATAGTACGTGCCGCTCGTTGTCGCTGTGTAGGAGAGCTGCGCATCCAGAATTGTTCCGGAATCGTCGTCGCTGCCCAGCAGCGTGCCGTTCGAATCCCGCAAGGTAAGGTAGGGATCCGACAGCGTACCGCCGGACGTATCGATTCCACGCACATCGAAGCGGTACGTGGCTCCGGCCGTCAAACTGACGCGGAACCAATCGCGGTCTCCACCAGTTTCGATGCGGCCAGTCGCGGTGCCACCAACGGTGACACTGCCGGTGGTACTTGTTGAAGCCGTGTAGTCGTCCGCCGCACTGGTTTGCGTAAGACTCAAGGTGTAAGTGCCCGTGCCCGACAACGTCGCACCCTGAGCGTCGATGTAATAGGTGCCCGTCGTGGTCGGTGTGTAACTGAGAGACGCGTTGAGGCCCGTGCCGGAATCGTCGTCGCTAGCGACGCTCGTGCCGCTGGAGTTACGGATATAGAGGAGCGGGTCGGCGAGCGTGCCGCCGTTGAGATCGACGCGATACGTGGTGCCAGCGGCCAACGTGACGCGGAACCAGTCGCGATCATCGCCGACTTCAATATTGCCGTTGACCGTTCCACCCACGGCAATCGTGCCGGTCGTTGATGTGCTTCCGGCGTAATCGTCGCTGGGGTTGGGATTGCTGGTGCTCGATTGCGTGACGAGCACACCGTAGAAGCCGGTGCCCGAGGCCGACGCCGAGCGCGCGTCCACAAAGTAGACACCACTGCTCGTCGGCGTATAAACCAGTCTGGCATTGAGACCGTCGCCGGAATCATCGTCGCTGCCCACGACGACGCCGCTTGAATTGCGCAGGTTCAGGAAGGGGTCGGTGAGCGAACTGCCGCCCAGCATGTCGAATTGATACGTGACCCCGGCGGTCAGCGTGACACGAAACCAGTCGCTATCGCCGGCGGTTTCGATATTCCCGATCACCGATGCGCCGACAATGATCGCGCCGGTCGTGGCCGTCGTCCCGCCCCAGTCGTCGGTGCCGGCGCCGCCCGGCGTTCCGTAGAGATAGCGGATGCCGTTGATCTCGTCGCTGGTGAGATCCGTGATGCTGGAGTTCTGGAAGGACCCCATCACGGTGGGGAAATCGTCCTCGTGGTCGAGGCCGAGGGCGTGACCGACCTCGTGCAGAACTAGCGTATAAAAGTCCGATGTGCTCGAAGAGGTGGGCGATCCGACGATCTGCACCGTGCCGTCAGTGAGGCGATAGCGCCGCCCGATGTCGAAGGAGATATAGGAATCGCGCACCACGCCGGCGCTGTAATAGGTATGCGCAAGACCGATAGTGCTGGATCCCTCGCCCGACAGCTCGTCGAACATGACGACGATATCGGCCGTCATGGGGTTCGAGGATTCAACAAAGGTGAAATTGCCGACTTCGTCCCAGCGCGAGAATGCCGCGCGGATGGTCGGCATGAACACCGAGCCGATCGCCGTCGCCGCCGACGTATACTCGCTGGAAGGATAAGTCTGGCCCGCGGAGACAACCGCCCATGTGATTGTTCCGCCGGAGGTGCCGACAGCGGCGCTGCCCCATTTGTAGTTTTCGGGCACGTAGGCCGGGCGCTCATATTGAGGCGTGACCGCGATGGGCGCGACAAGCGGAAAACTTACGACATTGACGTCGTAATCGAAGGTTTCCGGAACGCCGCTCTGACCGTCAGGCATCCTGCTCCCCCGCTCCGCCACCCGCGATAGCGAGCCCCTACTTTAGAACGGCAGCAAATCTATTCCCGGAAACAACCGTTGGGAAGAAATTACGAATGCCGGCGACGGGCGCCGCTAGAACGGCAGGAGATTGTAACCCGTGCTCGGCTGCTGCTGAAGGAGTTGCTCGAACGGCGTGTGGCCAGCCATGAATGTATTCTGCTGTTCTGCGGGCAGCGAGAACAAATCTGCGGGCGGTGGCGTGAGAATGGCGCTCAAAGGACCTTCCACAAAAACCGTCGTCGAGCGCGCGACTTGCGTGGGCAGTTCATCGAGAGAGATCGCGGGCGGCGCCGTCACGACGGCGAGATCGCCGGCCGTCAGTGCGCTTGCTTGCGCCGCGCTGGCGGGCGCAACGGAAACCGAATAGCTGCCAATACCCGAACTGTAGGCTAAGGCATCGATGTAATAGGTGCCGGTGCTAGTCGGTGTATAGGTGAGGAGCGCGGAGGCGCCCAGGCTGCTGCGCGTATTCGCGCCCACCTGCGTACCGTCGGCATTGCGCAGCACCACGTTCGAGTCCGTCCAACGTAGCGCGCTGCCCGTGGCCGTGCCGGAGACTTGGATGTTGTATGCGGTGCCCGCGGTGAGCGTGACTCGGAACCAGTCGCGATCGCCGGCGGTTTCGACGATGCCGGTGGCCGTACCGCCCACGGCGACAGTGCCGGCCGTCGCCGTTGAGGCCGCGTAGTCGTCCGGGTTTGCCGTCGCGGCGATGGTGTAGGTGCCGGTGGCCGTGGATGTGTTGGCCCGCATGGCGAGGTAATAAGTCCCCGACGTGACGGCCTTGAACATGATTCGCGCGTCCGCGCCCGGACCACTATCGTTGTCGGCGATAAGAACGGTCCCCGCCGCATTCAGGAGCTGCAGCGCGGGATCGGCGAGCGTGCCGCCGCTGGACGCGCTGCCACGTCCGTCGAAGCGGTACAGAGTCCCCGCTGTGAGGGTCACGCGGATCCAATCGGTATCGCCCGCGGTTTCGATGCTGCCCGTGACCGTGGAGCCCACGACGGCGACGCCCGTCGTCGCGGTGGTTGCCGAAAAATCGTCCCCGCTCGGCGTGCCGTATATGGCGTGGATCGCGCTGATATCATCAGCCGTAAGATCGGTAATGTCGGTTCTCTGCGATGCGCTCATCACCGACTGTTGGTTATCCTCGTGGTCGAGGCCCAGCGCATGCCCGACCTCGTGAAGAACGAGCGTGTAAAAATCGACCGAACCGTCGGACGAACTGGTGCCGACGGTTTGGACAGAACCGTCCATCAGCCGGTAACGACGCCCGATATCGAACGAGATGTATGAGTTGGTGACCTCACTGCCTTGAGACCACGTATTGGCAAGGCCCACGGTGTCCGAGCTTTGAGCCTGCAACTCGTCGAAGATGACCACCATGTCGGCGGTCATCGGCGAAGTCGTTTCGACGAAGGTGAAGTTGCCGACCGCGTCCCAGCGCGAAAAGGCCGCGCGGATGGTCGGCATGAAGACCGACGAGATGGGTGTGGCCTGGCTGGTGTATTCGGCATTGGCCGGATAGGTCTGGCCGGTGGTCACGATCGCCCAAGTGATGGTGCCGCCCGTGGTGCCGCGCGGGCCGCTGCCCCACTTAAAATCTTCGAGGACGTAGGAGGGCCGTTCGTACTGAGGTGTGGAGAAGATTGGAGCCACCAACGGCGCGCGTTCAACATTGACGCCCTCCGCTAAACTCTCCACAACGCCGCTCTGGCCGTCAGGCATTACCGCTCCCCTCTGCACCCGGAGCGAATGACCACCGCCCCGGACAAGTTATACTTGTACTATAACGGCGTTCGATCAAAAGCGTAGCCTTGATGAATTTGCGATTTCCATGAACGACCCCGTCACTACATCCGCCCCCATGATCGTCCCGGACATGAGCTTTACCGAGCTCACCGAGAACTTTGCCTTATTTGACGACTGGGAAGACCGTTACCGCTACCTGATCGACCTGGGCCGCAAGCTGCCGGCCTTTCCGGACGCGTTGAAGACCGAAGCAAACAAGGTGCGCGGCTGCATGAGCCAGGTGTGGATGGTGCCGGGCCATCCGAACGGCGATCCAAGCCGATTCGCCTTCGCCGCCGACAGCGACGCCCATATCGTCAAAGGACTGATCGCGGTGCTCGGCATCCTGTTCTCGGGAAAGACGCCGATGGAGATCGGTTCAACCGATACGGAAACCGCTTTTCACGCGCTTGGCCTCGATCAGCATCTGAGCCCCAGCCGCCGCAATGGGTTGGTGTCGATGGTGGAGAAGATCAAGACTTACGCGCAAAAAGCGTGAAAACCCTTACGTAGGTTTGTCACTTGGCCCCCGCCCCACGCGGCTCTATCACAGGCCTTGGGGCGACTAACCTTGTGGGGATTCCCAATGACCGATTCGATCGCGACGCTGAAAGCCGCCGTTCTGCGGTGGAAATGCCGCGCCTATTCCTTCGCCGCCATGCCGTTCATCGCTGTGATCGGCGCGGATGTCGTGTCACGCGGCATGGTCCTGCCGTCGTGGGGCATCGGGGCGATGGCGCTGGCGGCCGGCACACTGGGCGCGCTGTCGTGCATCGCGAGCTTCGATCATCGCGATCTGACGGGAAAGCTCGTCTGGTTCTAGACAGCGTTTCTTTATTTGCGCGCGGCCTTATCGAAAAACCGCTTCACACTTTTTCGGACCGCCCGCGGTCGTGCATCGCGAGCTTCGATCATCGCGATCTGACGGGAAAGCTGGTTTGGTTCTGAGGAACTAAGCGAACAGTCTGCGGTCGAGCTTCTTGATGAAGCTCCACGGATCCGGATCGGGTTTGCCGAACAGGAAGCCCTGCACGTATTCGACGCCGCAATCGCGTACGAATTCGAGGCCTTCCTTCGTGTCGACCATCTCAGCGATGGTTTCGACGTCCATGGTCTTGCAGAGCGTGGTGAGCGCTTTCAGGAAGGCGCGGCCTTTGGGCGCGGCTTGCGCGTTTTTCACGGCGCTGCCATCAAGCTTCACAACGTCGACCTCCAACACCGAGAGATATTGGAAGCTGGCGGCGCCGGCGCCGAAATCGTCCAGGCACACATGGAAACCTTTCTTACGCAAGGCTTGCACGAAATTATTGGCCTGCGCGAGGTCGGCGACGCGCGCGGATTCAGTGATCTCGAACACCAGGAAATTGCTGAGCCAGGTATCGGCGTCGAGCATCGCGTGGAGCTGTTTGGAGTACTGATCGTTGCCGACGGACATCCCTGAGATGTTCACGGCGATGGAGACCTTGTCGGCGCGGTTCTTGCGCAGCCAATCGACGCACTTGCGCGCCATGGCGATGTCGAACTCGGTGATCAGGCCGGTCTCTTCGGCGAAGGTGATGTACTTGTAGGGGCTTTCCTCGAAATTCCCGTTGAAGCGCACGAGCGCTTCATAGTGATGGACGGCGCCGGTGCGCGCGTCGAAGATCGGATGGAACGCGACCTGGAAGTCGTTGCCGCCGACGAGATTACGGAACTTGTTCAGGGACTCGACGGTCTCCTGAACCAGCTTGTTCATGTTGGCGGCAATGTCCTTCACATTGAAGGCGTCGCCGACCTGTTCCTTGAAATGATTGATGGTGTAGACGAGGCCTTTCGCAAGGTCGGCTTCGTCGACGCCCGCGATATCGACCTCAACCGTGCCGGCCTGCGCGACCACGCCCTTGCCGGTCGGATCAAAGGCCTTGGTGGCTTCGGTCAGCTTGGCTTCGAGGGCGGCGACGTCCATGCCCTTTTCGGCGACGATCCCGAACTTGCCTTCACCGACTTCACCGGCGGAATCCCCGCCGAGCGAGTTGGCGCGCAGCGTGGTGCCGACGGTGGTGAGCAGGTGTTCGCGCTCTTCCTCGTCGAGGCTATCGGCGAGGGCTTCGAAGCCCGGCAGATTGACGAGAGTCAGCTCGGCGTTGGGGCCGGCGGCTTTCAGTTTCTCGACCGCGAGCTGGGAGAAGGAATCGCCGGTCAGAAGGCCGGTGCCCTTGTCACGCGCAACGCCCTGTTCGGCCTCGCCCTTCTCGGTGAGGTGCGCCTGAGTGCGGAAGGCTAGGAAGAAATGGTCTTTCAGGTCCGGCATGACATAGCCGGCGAACCCCAAAGGCGCCGTCAGACCCTTCGCGCCCTGAAGCTTCACTTTGACGTTGTCGATGCGGCCCTTCTTGGCCGTCATGTGCAGGAGCTGGTCGACGAGGACGCGGTCCTTCGGCGAGACGATGTCCATGAAATTGCGGCCGATCAGGCCTTCCGGGCCGAGGCCCAGGAGAGCCTTGGTCGCGCCCACGGCAAAAGAAATCCGCTGCTGCGGATCCAGCTCGATCAGGATGTCGGCCCAACAAAAGGCGAAGGCGACAAAACGGTCGCGCGCGGTGTTCATGGGTACTATCGAGTCAAAGGGATGTCTTTGAGGTTCTTAGCAATAATAGTCCGCCATGCCTACCCGTCGCGTGAAGCGCCAGGGGAGGATTTCGCCCCCCGGTGGCGGTCTGGCGGCACATAAGGGGCCGGATAGCACAGAGCTGCCAGCTCCCCCGTTACGGGGCCTGAACATCGCGGTCATAGCCCAGCTAACCCACCCTATCACCGAGGCTCCGACCGACGAGAGGCGCGCATGGGGCGCCGGTATCCCGTCCGTCGATCTTTCGACGTCATGGAAATCTATGGCGGCACGCCGCACCGGCTTATGGCTGAGCGGCTCGCGCCAGATACACTCCGTCATGTGTTGCGGAACAGCGGCCACCCACAACGTTCCGCGCCATCCCACCAGCGCCACCGGCAGAGCGACGGTACGCCGGATGAGCCGGATCGATCGACCGGGTTTGATAACGCCGTCCCGGACGGCCGGGATATGTCATGTGCCGCCCGGTGTTCCAGGAGCACGCACCCCTCGACACCGAAGGAAGACTTCAAGCCACTCAAGTCTGTTGCCAGGATGGCGCGCGCGGACCACACTCGCCTCGCGATCAACCAGCGAGTTCCTTACGTGCGCACACCTTTCCTTTTCTTTGCTCTCTTCTTTAGCCTTATCGCCGATCTTTCGGCAGGCGCGGCACGGGCGGCGACGATCCCGAGGGTCACCCTCGTGGTGTCCGACATCGAGAAGTCCATCACCTTCTATGAGCGTCTAGGCCTTTCGAAGAGCTCCGACGAAGCCCGGACCGGCGCCCAGCAGATCCATGGCGCGGACGATCTGCCGCTGACAGCCGACGCGACGCGCAGCCGGATCGTCGTCATGAAAGGCGAAGGCCAAACTTCCGAGATTGCGCTTCTGTGGTACGACCGCCCACCCCTGGCCAGCGCACGTAGCAACCTGATGGGCCTCGGCACGGGGGACGTCATCATCGGCGTGGTTGTGCCCGACCTGCAGACCGCTTACGCGGCGCTGGACCGCATCGGCGCGCGCATCGAGAAAGGCCCCAACGCCTTCACCGCCGCGCCGCTGGGCCTGCGGCTTTACGCCTACGATCCCGACGGCCATATGGTCGAGCTGACGCAGGCTGGGAGATAGTGGGCCACAGCCTTATGCGCCGCGCGCATGGAACGCGCCGCTAGGGCGTGTTGAAGTAATGTCGAATCGCCAACACACCCTAGATTCTTATTTGGTCGCGCGTTCTACGGCGAACCGGCTTCCACTTCGCCGGAACGCGCTCTAGGACACGAGACACGCGAAGCGAGGCGTTGATTCGCATTACGGGACCGTGCTCACGCGTGAACGCCGCCGACAGCGTCCGTTCGAGAAAGCACTCACTGTCTCTTGCGCTCTAATGGCAGGCGAAAACGGCTAAGGCCGTGCTCTTCGCCAGGATGACACATGGGAGCTAGTGACCGATCACAACACCTTCGCGGCGCGGGTCGGCGCCACCGACGAGGCCGTCTTTGGTGACGCGAATCGCGTGGATACCGCTGGCGGAATTGTTGACGCGCACGGTGTGACCAAGCTTCTCAAGATCGGCCTTCATCGGCGCGAGGCCTTCTTCAAGCGTGACGTTGTTGCCCATGCCGAGCACGAAGGGCGACGCGGCGGCGTTGGCGGGCGACATGTCCCAATCGATCATGGCGACGAGGGTTTTCACCACGAAACCGACGATGGCCGGACCGCCCGGCGAGCCGAGCACCATTTCGAGCTTGCCGTCCTTGTTGAAGACGATGGTCGGCGTCATGGAGCTGCGCGGGCGCTTGTCGCCGGCGACGCGGTTGGCAACCGTGCGCTTCTCGGCCACGTCTTCATAGGAGAAGTCCGTGAGCTGATTGTTGAGGATGAACCCGCCCTTGGTCATCAAACGCGAGCCGAAGCCGCTTTCGATGGTGCTGGTCATCGCGACGGCGTTGCCGTCGCGGTCGACGATGGAGAAATGCGTGGTGGAGGGAAGCTCTGGACTGTCGGCCGTCACGAAGGCGTGTTTGGCCGGGACCTTACCGGCTTCAGCCACCGGAAGGCGCTGGTCTTCCTTCACCAGCGCGGCGCGCGCCTTGAGATAGTCGGGCGCGATGAGCGCTTCGGTGGGCACGGGCACGGAATCCGGATCGGCCATGTAGACGGCGCGATCGGCAAAGGAGAGGCGGCCCGCTTCGGCCATCAGATGATAGGAGATCGGCGATTTGGGGCCGAGGGCCCGCAGGTTATGCGGCTCCAGGATCGCAAGGCTTTGGATCACGCCGATCCCGCCCGACGACGGCGGGCCCATGCCGCAGACCTTATAGGTGCGATAGCTGCCGCAGACGGGCGGACGTTCGACGGCCTTGTAGGCTTTCAAGTCGTCAAGGGTCATGTCGCCGGGATTCTGCGCCGCTGAATCGACGGTCTGCACAATGTCCGCGGCGATGGCGCCGGTATAGAAAGCGTCCGCGCCCTTGGTTGCGATTTCGCGCAAGGTGGCGGCGAAGGCGGGACTCTTGAGAATGGTGCCCGCGGCTTTCGCCTGGCCATTGCCGTCGTAATAGAACGAACGCGCCGGTTCGATCTGCGCAAGATTGCGATCACTCGCGAGCAGCGCGTTGAGGCGCGGCGAAATCGCGAAACCATTTTCCGCAAGAGCGATGGCAGGCTGGAACAGCCGCGCCCACGGGAGCTTGCCGTGATTTTTGTGCGCGAGTTCCATGACGCGCACAAGACCGGGAACGCCCACCGATTTTCCGCCCACAATCGCCTGCATGCGACCCATGGGCTTCCCGTCCTTGGTCAGGAAGCGATTCTCTTCGGCGGCCTTGGGCGCCTCTTCACGGCCGTCATAGGTGCGCAGTGAAGACGCCTTGGCGTCCCAATGCACGATGAACGCGCCGCCGCCGATGCCCGACGACTGCGGTTCGACCAGATTGAGGACGAGGTTCACCGCGATCGCGGCGTCCAGCGCCGAGCCGCCGGCGGCAAGGATATCCGCGCCCGCCTGAACCGCGAGCGGATTCGCCGCTGCGACCATCCATTCCTTGCCGGTCCCGCTTTTAGGTTCCGAGCGTCCCGTGAAGGCTTCCGGATCGGACGCCTCGGGTTTCGGGATCTGCGCGAAAGCCGAGCCGGTCATCGCGAGGATGACAAAAGCGGAAACGGTGCGGAGGAGTGTTTTCATGGGGCTACTTTAGTTTCCCGCCAGTGATGACACCAGACGTCATGGCCTGCGCCGGGCTGCTCCTGTGGCGGAACAAGCGCGGCGCAGACGGCGGTCGCGCGCGGGCAGCGGGTGCGAAAAACGCAGCCCGAGGGAGGGTTTAGCGGTGACGGAAGCTCTCCGGCGAGAGGAATACGCGGACGCGCCCGCGCGACCGACGGATCGGGCACCGGCACCGCCGACAGCAGCGCCTGGGTGTAGGGATGGCGCGGGTCCGCGTAGAGCGCATCACGCGGCGCGATTTCCATCGTCTTGCCGAGATAGAGCACCATGACCCGATGCGAGATGTGACGCACGATGGAGAGATCATGACTGATGAAGATCATCGTCAGGTTCATGGCGCGTTGCAGTTCCATGAGCAGATTCACGACCTGCGCGCGGATCGACACGTCCAAAGCGCTCACGGGCTCGTCACAGACCACGAGCTTCGGATCCAAAATCATCGCCCGCGCGATGCCGATGCGCTGGCACTGGCCGCCGGAGAATTCGTGCGGGTAGCGGTTGATCATGGCCGGATGCAGGCCAACGCGCACCATCATGTCCTTCACCTTGGACTTCATTTCGGCCTTGGACATGGCGGGACGATAGTTACGCAAGGGTTCGGCGATGATGTCGCCGGCGGTCATGCGCGGGTCCAGGCTCGCGAGGGGATCCTGGAACACGATCTGCATGTGTTCGCGCTCGGCCTTCAGTTCCTTCGCATCCAAAGCGGTGAGCGTACGTCCGAGCCAAGCGACGGCGCCGCCCGTGGCGGTTAGAAGCTGAAGCACGGCCCGCCCCAAGGTGGATTTGCCGCAACCGGATTCGCCGACGACGCCCAAAGTCTCACCGGCCTTGAGTTCGAAACTGACGCCGTCGAGGGCCTTCAGTGGCGTATAGCGGCCGACGATGAGGCCGCCGGTGCGCACCGGGTAGTGGACCTTGAGGTCCTTCACTTCGAGCACGGTCTCGCTCATGCCGCCCCCCCTGCCGCGACGCTGTGATTGAGGAAGCAAGCATTGAGCGTGCCGCCCTCGGCGAGCGCGGGGCGCTCGGCGCGGCAGCGGTCGAAGACGGCGGCGCAGCGTGGATGGAAACTGCAGCCAGAGGGCAGTTTCTGCAAATTCGGCGGTTGGCCGGGAATGGTGGGCAGCACGGCGGTGGGGGCGTCGGTGAGGCGCGGCGTGCAGGCGAGAAGCCCTTTCGTGTAAGGATGACGCGGCGCGGCGAAAATCTCCGCGACGCTTGCATTCTCCACGACGCGGCCCGCGTACATCACCGCGACCCGGTCCGCGAGGCCGGCGACAACGCCGAGATCGTGGGTGATGAGCACGAAGCCGGTGCCGTGCTTTTCCTTCAGCTCGCGCATGAGATCGAGGATGAGCGCCTGCACCGTCACGTCGAGCGCGGTGGTGGGCTCGTCGGCGATGACGAGTTCAGGTCCACAGAGCAGCGCCATGGCGAGCACGATTCGTTGTCTCAAGCCGCCGGACAGTTCATGCGGGTACATGGCGAAGCGGCGCTCGGGTTCAGTAATTTGCACGCGCGCCATCATGGCGACAGCTTCGGCGCGCGCGGCTTTCGTGTCCATTCCGCGGTGACGCTCGAGCACTTCGGTAAGCTGGCGCCCGACTCTCATGTGCGGCGTGAGCGCCGTCATCGGGTCCTGGAATACCATGGCGAGGCGATTGCCGCGTACGGTGTTGAGGGTGTGTTCATTGGCCTTGAGAAGATCGATCTCGCCGAAGCGCGCCGACCCCGTCGCTTTGCCGTTGGCCGCAAGCAGGCCCATGACGGCCATGAAGGTTTGGCTTTTGCCAGAACCGGACTCGCCTACGATGCCCAGACACTCGCCCTTGTTCACATGAAGCGAGACGTCGCTGACGGCCGCGACTTCACCATCTTCGGTGGCGAAGCGCACGTTGAGATCGCTGATGTCGAGGATACGCTGGGTCATCTCAGCGGTGCTCCTAACGATCTTTGGGATCAAGGGCGTCGCGCAAACCGTCGCCGAGGAAGTTGAAGCAGAACAACGTCGCGGTCATGAATACCGCGGGCACGATCAGCGTTTGCGGGTTCACTTCCAATTCGGCCGCGCCTTCGTTCAGGAGCACGCCCCAACTGGTGAGCGGCTCCTGCACGCCAAGACCGAGGAAGGAGAGGAAGCTTTCCAAGAGAATGACTTGCGGAATGGTCAGGGTGACATAGACGATCACCACACCAAGCACGTTGGGCACGATGTGGCGCAGGATAATGCCGGCCGTCGATCCGCCCGAAGCGCGCGCGGCTTCGATGAACTCCTTGGATTTTAAGGACAGCGTCTGGCCGCGCACGATGCGCGCCATAGTGAGCCATTCCACGGCGCCGATCGCCAGGAACATGAGGATGAAGTTGCGCCCGAACATCACCATGAGGATGATCACGAAGAAGGTCAGCGGGACAGAGTAGAGAAGATCGACCAGACGCATGAGCAGTTGATCGACGCGCCCGCCGATGAAGCCCGCGATGGCGCCCACGGTGACGCCGATGAACAACGCAACCAGAGTCGCGAGCACGCCGACCATGAGCGAGACGCGCCCGCCGACGAGGGTGCGCGCGAGAAGATCGCGGCCTACGGAATCGGTACCGAGATAGTGACCAAGCTCCATGTTGGGCGGCATGGCTTCCACATGGTCCCAATCAATCGCATCATAAGGCCACGGCAGCGTGTAGGGGCCGATGAGGCAAACGGCGGCGATAACCCCGAGAACGATCATGCTGGCGAGCGCGGCACGATTGCGCTTGAGACGACGCCATGCATCTTGCCAAAGACTGCGGCCATCGACCTCACCAGCGGACGTGAGCGCAGCGCCGTGCGCCGATGTCATGTTGACGCTACTCATAACGCACCTTTGGATCGAGCACGGCGTAGAGCATGTCGACAATCAGATTGGCGACGATGACGAAGGCGGCGCCGACGATGGTGACACCCATGACCAACGTATAGTCGCGGTTCAGCGCGCCTTGCACGAAGTAACGGCCAATGCCGGGAATCTGAAAAATCGTCTCGATGACCATGGAGCCCGTGAGCAGGAAGGCGGTGGCGGGGCCGAGGAACGTGACGACGGGCGTCAACGCCGACTTCAGCGCGTGGCGCAGGACAACGGTGCGATAAGGCAGACCCTTCGCGCGCGCCGTGCGCACGAAGTTCGTACGCAGTGCCTCGATCATACTGGCGCGCGAAATACGCGCGATATAGGCGACGAAAGGAAGCGCGAGCACGGTGACGGGCAGGATGCGGTTGAGGAACGCGCCGTCGTTCCAGCCGCCGGCCGGAAGCTGAAAGGGCGTGCCCTTGAGCCAGACGCCGAAGGCGAGGATCAGAAGCTGGCCGGTGACGAACGTGGGAATGACGATGCCGATCATCGCCAGGCCCGAAACGGCGTAGTCGCGCGCCGAATTCTGCGACAGGGTCGCAGTGATACCGAGCGGCAGGCCGATGAGAATGGCGAGAATGATGGCCGAAAGACCGTTTTCGATGCTCACCGGCAATCCTTGCGCGATCAACTCGGTGACCGTGAAGTCCTTGTATTTGAACGACGGGCCGAAATCGCCCCGCAGCAAATTGCCGAGATAACTGAAAAACTGCTGCCAGAGCGGATCGTCGAGGTGATAACGGGCACGTAGGTTCGCGAGCACTTCGGGCGGCACCGGCGCTTCTCCATCAAAAGGTCCGCCCGGCGCGAGACGCATGAGGAAGAAGCAGAAGAGCACGACGGCAAGAAGTGTCGGGATGCCGATGAGGAGCCGCCTGGCGAAGTAAGACCACATCGGCTTTGTCCCTATACGTTCGGCTCTGAGATGACGGTATTGGCGAGCACGCCGATCTCCTCGATCTCCACTTCGATGCGATCCCCGGGACGCAGCCAGCGCGGCGGCGTGCGGTTGATGCCCGCGCCGGCCGGCGAACCGGTGGCGATGACGTCGCCCGCTTCGAGGTGGGTGAAGATGGAAATATAGGAGATGATCGCGGCGACGGAGCGCAACATGGCGCCCGTCGAGGATTGCTGCATGATCTCGCCGTTGAGACGTGTGGTCAGCATAAGGTCCTGCGGATCGGCGATCGCGCCGGCGGGCACCAGCCACGGGCCACAGGCGCCGGAGGAATCGAAGTTCTTTCCGGCGGTCAGGGAGTGTTTCTGATAGTCGCGCACACAGCCGTCGAGGAAACAGGTGTATCCGGCGACGTGACTGAGGGAGCGTTCGGGCGGGATGCGCCGGCCGCCCTTGCCGATGATCACAGCAAGTTCGCCTTCGAAATCGTATTCACCGGAGGCGCTTGGGCAAACGATGGATTGGCGATGTCCCACAAGCGACTGCGGTGTGCGCATGAATAGGACGGGCGGGGTGCTTGCGTCGGTGCCGGCCGGATTGTTGCCTTTCGGATAGTTATTGCCAACGCAGATAACGCGCCCGGCATCGGGCACGACTTGCAGCAACACGACGTGATCGAGGGCGACCGTCGGCTTCCGGCGCGCCGCCACCGCTTCGAGATTCATGACGGGGCCGCCGGCGAGCACAGCGCGCAGCGATGGGCCGGCGTCACTAAGATCGACAATGTCGTTCCCGACCACGGCCCCGAAGCTGGGCCCGTGGTTGTACTCATAGGAAACGAACTTGATCGAGGGTGCGGCCAAAGGATTCACTTCTTCGGCATGAGGATGGTGTCGATGACATGAATGATGCCATTGTCGGCGGGGATGTCGGCCTTAACGAGACGCGCGTCTCCGACCATCACAATCTTGGTCGCGTCGATCAGCACCAGGGTGCCGTCCGCCATCGCGGCTTCCATGCGCTTACCGAGGAAATCGCGCGCCACCACACGGCCCGCGACAATATGGTGCATGAGCAGCGCGCGCGTTTTTTCGCGGTTCTCGGGGCGCAGCATGTCTTGAATGGCGCCGCGCGGGAGTTTGGCGAAGGCATCGTCGGTGGGCGCGAACAGCGTAAGCGGCCCTTCGCTCGCGAGGAGATCGCCGAGGTTCGCCGCCTTCACCGCAGCCAGAAAAATAGTGAAGGTGCCCGCGTCGAGCGCCGTGCCGGTGATGTCCTTTGCAGCGGCCGGCGGGGGCGCGAAAGACGGCGCGCCGAAAAGAACGAGAACGAGAACAAACCGCTTTATCATCCAAGGACCCCACCACCTGAGAGGATGAGCTTGCCACGCGGAGTCGCGGCGACGCAAACGACACGGCTGATAAAAAAAGGGGGCATAAAAAAAGGAGGAGACATCTTCCTCCGTTTCGAGAACAGGGATAGAAGCCTCGCCATGCCACACGATACGCCGCCGAAGCCGCCAGAGAATCGCGAGATGTATAACGAGATCGCCGCCCTGGTGGCGTCGATCGGCAAGGCGTTTGGCCGGCCCGAGAGCGAGGTCATCGCCGCGCTTGAGAAGAATGCCATCGCGGTGGATTTCGGCCGCGACGAAAACGGCAATCGCTTCGTGCTGGCGACCTTCGAAGGCAAGACCGCCCGTCTCTATCAAGGCGCCATCAAACAGGAACCGGAACAGGCTGGATCCGCCGGGGACAAAACGTCCTAAAAGCTAGGCCGCCGCGCCATAACGATGTATATACATCGTTATGAACCTCAAGCCTTTATCTAGTAGCGCTTCCGCAGAAAACCTCGACCCGAAAGCGGTCTTGGAGGTCTGCTTATGCCATAACGTGCGCCGGGCCGCCCGGGTGATCGCACGCCGGTACGACAGCGCCCTTGCCGACACCGGCCTTACCAGCGGCCAATTCGCGATCCTGGCCGCTGCAAGCGCCTTTTCATCCCTGCCGATCCCCGCGCTTCGTGAGATTCTGGCGATGGACCGCACCAGTTTGAACCGCACTCTTAAGCCATTGGAACAGCAGGGTTTGATCGAGATTTCGCCGGGCGCGGGACGGCGGCCGGGGCAGGTTATACTGACGGCGGAGGGCGCGGCGGCTTTCCGCGCCGCCAGCCCGGCGTGGCGGGCGATCCAAGTCGACGCCTCGCAACGCCTAGGCGCAGGCCGAACGGGACAGCTTTTGAGCATTTTGAACGGCGCCGTGACGGCCCTTCACGATTAATGATGTATATACATCAATATTTGTAGGTAAGGCCCGACCTTACCGCCGCCCGCATCGTCCGCGACTTAACGTTTATTAAAGGTCCCCCCGGCAAAGTGCGTCATCACAGGCCCGTCCAGAAGGACCGGCCTAGCGAGTGGGACAAGCGCTTTGAGAACAATCACCAAAGCTTTTCGCGACGGCGAATCGATTTACCAGCAGGGCGACGCGAGCTCCTGGGCCTTTGAGGTCCTTGAAGGCTCCGTGGAACTCATCAAGGACGGCCCGGACGGGCTGACCGTGATGGCGCGCCTGAAAGCCGGCGAGCTGTTCGGCGAACTCGGTATCCTCGACAATGCGCCACGCACCGCCACCGCGCGCGCGCGCGGCGCCGTGACCGTGCGGGCGATCCCACGCGACGAATTCCTGCGTCAAATGGAGACCGATCCGGATACGGCGCTGAAGGTGATGACCAAACTGGCGCGCCGCATGAAGGGCCCAGACCAGGTCGATCCGATCCGCGCCGCCGCTTACCGGTCCGCCGCCGCCAATCTGCCGGTCCCCGTCACCGAGCCGGAACCCTTGCAGGCGCCTCCTCCTCTGAGGGTCGGCCGCCCGCTGCCGCAGAACCTGATCGGCGACCGCAAGCCGACGTTCATTGAAAAGATCTTCGACGCGGTCGTGAAAGATCCGACGCGCCGCCCGGGCAAGCGCGCCAAGGCGCCGACGCCGGGCGACATCCTCGTCATGGTTGCGAAGTTGCGCGACGATTTCGAGGACGTGCAGCACAAGAACCTGATCCAGGCGCTTGATGGCATCCCCGGCGTGCGCACGGTGGCCATCGACCGCGACCTGACCCGTTTCGTGCCCGGCATCACCGAACCGGGCGCGGCCGCCAACGACGAGCTGATGAAACGCGCGACACGCGATGCGCGCGCGTGGATGGCCGATCAGAACGCCGATCTCCTCATCTGGGGCAATATCGACCCGACGGGCCGCAATATCGAGCTGCATTTCACCGCCACGGCATCGAGTCCCGGCGAACGCCCGGGCCGCTTCACGGCGTTGAACCTGCTCAATGTGCCGGTCGACTTCTATACCGACTGGGTGCCATTGATCCGCGCCGTGACCCTGGCCGCCATCGACCCGCGCAGCTTCTCGCAAGGGCGCATCCTGCGCTCCGCGCTCCCCGCCATTGCCGTTGCCGCGCGCGCCATGGGCGCCGAGCCGTCGGCGGGCATGGAACCGTCCGAACGCGCCGCGATCCTGTTCTGCTACGGCAACGTCTGCGCCGTGTGCGCGCAGCTTGAAGGCGACCGCAGCTGGTACCACGGCGCCGTCGAAGCTTGGCGCATGGCCATCGATTTGCTGGGCAGCGACCAGAGCCCGATGCTTGGACAATTGTTCCAGCAACTGGGTCTCGCGCTGCAGATCATCGCCGAACGCAGTGGCGATTCGGATTCGCTCGAGCAAGCCGCCGACGCTTACCGCCGCGCGCTGATGCACATCTCGCGCCGCCGCCAGATCATCGACTGGGGCCTGGTGAAGTACCGCCTGGGCTGCGTGCTCTATAAGCTCGACATGGTCATGGGCGACGACAACGCGCTGCGTGAAGCCATCCACGCCTGCCAGGCCGCCCGCCAGGTGTTCAACAAGTACACGCATCCGATTCGGTTTTCTGAAATCTCGAACGCGCTTGCCCAGATCCTTCAGGTCTACGGCGACAATATCCGCAGCGTTCCGATCCTCGAATACGCCGTGAAATCCTGCGTTTCAGCGTTGCAGGTGCGCACGCCCGACACCGCGCCGCTGCAGTGGGCTTCGATCCAGAACACATTGGGTTCGGCTCTGTTCCTGCTCGCCAAACATACCGGCGAGTGGGAATACATGCGCGCCTCGGGCGAAGCGTTCCGTTTGGCGCTCGCGGTTTACAAAGAGCATGGCGCGGGACGGATGGCGATCGTCACCGAGCGCAATCTTCAGCGCGCCGAAAAGCAGATCCAGAACACCAGCGACCGACGCGCCGCCGATCCGGTATGGGCGCAGAACTTCAACGTAGCAGAAGAGCCCTATGACTGGAGCTCGATCCTGGGCGGCAACGACGATTCCGGCATCAATGAAGTCGCGTGATCTGAGGGTCACGCTCAAGGGCGTCGCGTAGAACCGCATCCTCGGTTTAGACTACCGCCCATGGCTGGGCCGCATATCCTTTCGATCGACCAAGGCACGACGTCAACGCGCGCGGTCGTGTTCGACGTCAAAGGCGCAGCGCTGGCGACGGCGCAGAAGCCATTTCGCCAAATTTTCCCAAGAGACGGCTGGGTCGAACACGACCCGGAAGATATTTGGCAAACCACGGTCGACGTATGCCGCGCCGCGATCGAGGCCGCGGGTGGTGCGGCCGGCATCGCCACCATCGGCATCACCAATCAACGCGAGACGACGGTTGTATGGGACAAGCGCACGCATAGAACCGTGGGCAATGCGATTGTCTGGCAAGACCGGCGCGGCGCGGCGCGCTGCGAGGAATTGCGCGGCGCAGGTAAGACGCCACTGATCCAGAAGAAGACCGGGCTTCTCATCGATTCCTATTTCTCGGCGACGAAGCTCGAGTGGATCCTCAATCAAAGCGCCGAGGTGCGGCTCGCCGCCGAAGCGGGCCATCTCGCGTTCGGCACCATAGATACCTTTTTGCTCTGGCGCCTGACGGGCGGGCGCACACATGCGAGCGACGCCACCAACGCCTCACGCACGATGCTGTACGACATCCATCGCGGCGCGTGGGACGAGGAATTGCTGGCGCTGTTCAACGTACCGCGGAAAATGCTGCCCGACGTACGCGACACCGCCGCTTCTTATGGCGAAACCGACCCCGCGTTGTTCGGCCGGGCGATCCCGATCACCGCCGTTGTCGGCGATCAGCAGGGCGCGCTGGTGGGCCAGGCTTGTTTCGAACCGGGCAGCGTGAAAAGCACGTACGGGACCGGATGCTTCGTGCTGGTCAACACAGGCGCGCGGGCGCTGACATCGAAGCACCGTCTGCTGACCACCGTCGCCTATCGCCTCAAGGACGCGACGACGTACGCGCTGGAAGGCAGCATCTTCAATGCGGGCACCGTGATCCAATGGCTGCGCGACGGCGCGCACATGATCGAGAGTTCAGCCGAGAGTGAAGCGCTTGCCGCCAGCCTCGACGATGCAGCGCCGAGCAATGTGTACTTCGTGCCGGCGTTCACGGGGCTCGGCGCGCCTTATTGGGATCCGAATGCGCGCGGGGCAATTTTGGGTCTGACGCGCGACTCGGGGCGCGCGCAGATCGTCCGGGCGGCTCTGGAATCGGTCTGTTTCCAGACGAACGACCTGCTTTCCGCGCTGCAGCAGGACGGGATCAACCCGCCGCCGGCCTTGCGGGTGGACGGCGGCATGGTCACCAACAAATGGCTGATGCGGATGCTGGCCGATGTCACCGGCCTCACGGTGGAACGGCCGGTTTACGGGGAGACGACGGTGCTGGGCGCCGCATTCCTGGCCGGCCTGGGCGCGGGGATCTTCGCCTCGCCGGAGGAGATAAAAACCGCGTGGAAGCTGGATTTTTCGGCACATCCGCGGCTCACCACGGAGCGGCGCGACGCGATGCTGGCGGGATGGCGCGAAGCGGTCGGCCGGGTGCTGACACCGCCGCGCGGTTGAGGGCTGGCGAAAGTTCGTCCTCCATACCTCGGGACGCCGACACACCATATATGGAGACATCCATCCGCCGCCCCGGGCCGGGAGGGCCTTGCCGCCTCTGCTTCATCATTCCCTGAAAGGCCGCAAGTCACGAATGCGCGCGTGAGTCCTTTGATGCGCAACCGGAACTTGGTGTAGTGTTTTTAGGCCTTGGGGTGGGGGTTAGTAATTTCCAATGCAGACGTCTTCAGTGGCGGTATCTGCCAAATCAGGCGTAACCGCGAAAGTTAAGTGGTTCAATCCGGCGAAGGGTTTCGGTTTCGTTGCACCGATGGATGGTTCGGCAGACGCGTTCTTGCATGTGTCGGTCGTTCAACGCGCAGGCCTGCGCACGCTTCGCCAAGGCGCAACAATCATCTGCGATCTGACGGACGGCCCGCGCGGGCCGCAAGTCGCGATCATCGGCCGCGTCGACGACTCGACCGTCGCAGACGACGAGTCCATGGGCGAGGGCGAGGAGAGCGTGCTCGAAGGCGAGATCAAGTTCTTCGCCGTCGACAAAGGCTACGGCTTTGGAATGCCCGCGGGCGGCGGCGCCGATGTTTTCATCGGCATCGGCGCGCTGCAGCGCTCCAATCTCGATCGCCTGGAGTCAGGCCAGCATGTGCGGATGTACGTTCGTTCGGGCAAGAAAGGCCCGATGGCCGTACGTATCGAACTGCTCGGCATGTCTCTCGCGCATATGAACGACCAGCGCTAGCGAGCTTTACTTCGCAACTTGGTGAGCTGAGGCCTTCACGCGCCGATCGCGCGTGAAGACGCGTTGCGCGTCTTACGCGCGCGAAAATTTTGCCGTGCGCATGATGATAGGGATAACAGAATTGTAAGATCGCAGCCGTAGTTGAACCACATTTAGCCGGCATCTTCGCAAACATGGGCAGACGGCTTTCGCACGATCCGGAAGCTGTCCGAGAAAAAGTAGAAAACCCGTTTTGCTTGTGATCCCCAACGGGATCCGAAGGTGGATCGGTGAGGCTGTTTCCCCCTCCCCCTCATCCCCAATGGCCTTGCCGGTCCACCACCTTTTTCGTGCATCTTCATCAGGACACATTTTTAGCGATACCTAGGAAGCCGATTGCCTAGGGAGCCAAGGGCACTTAGATGACCCTTGTAGATGCCTCGAGTGGATACCGTCCCTACCTAAAGAAATATTGTTATACCGCTTCTAAAGACAGTGAATTGGCCCTATTCTATTTCCAAGTGGGGGGACAACCACAATGAACTTACAGCAGAAAAAGACGTCAGCGCCCGATACGACCGTACTCGAGAAGTTGCGCGCCAGCGGCCTGCGGCCGACGCGCCAGCGCCTCGCGCTCGCGAAGCTTTTGTTCGGACGCGGCCACTGCCATGTGACGGCGGAAGGCCTGTTCAACGAAGCGAAGCAGACGCACGTCAACGTATCTCTCGCCACCGTTTACAACGCGCTGCATGATTTCACCGCGAAAGGCCTCCTGCGCGAAATCTCGGTGGACTCGTCGAGCTCGTATTTCGACACCAACACGGACGATCATCATCACTTCTTTTTTGAGGGCACCGGCGAGCTGCAAGACATCCCGCCTGATTCCGTGCGCATCGCGGCGCTGCCCGAGGCACCTGGCGGTTCCGCGATCTCGCGCGTGGATGTCATCATCCGCGTGCGCGATTGAGCCCTGCCCGCCAATTAAGAATCTTTCGCAGTTTAGAAAAATTCTAATCAACTTGACTACTTAGACCCGTCTTCTTACAACGGGTCGTCACATTTCGCGGCGTTCCGCCGCGGCGGCGCCAGGCGCCTCTCATTGCGGTTTACGTCACATACAACGAGAAAGGAGACTTCCATGGCTCAGTTGAAAGGTTCCAAGACCGAAGGAAACCTGAAGGCCGCTTTCGCCGGCGAAAGCCAGGCGAACCGTCGTTACCTCTACTTCGCGCAGAAGGCCGACGTCGAAGGTCAGAACGAAGTCTCGGCGCTGTTCCGCTCGACCGCGGAAGGCGAAACCGGCCACGCGTTCGGCCACCTTGAGTATCTCGAAGCGGTCGGCGACCCGGCCACGGGTTTCCCGATCGGTGAAACCAAAGCGAATCTGAAGGCGTCCGTCGCCGGCGAAACGCACGAATACACCGACATGTATCCGGGCATGGCCAAGACCGCGCGCGACGAAGGCTTCGACGAAATCGCCGACTGGTTCGAAACCCTGGCGAAGGCCGAGAAGTCGCACGCCGGCCGTTTCCAGAAGGCGCTCGACAACCTCGCCTAACGTTCGGTTGATCAAAGCTACGAACGCCGGCGGGGCGCAATGCTCCTGCCGGCGTTTTTATTTTCCCGACATGTCCACTTTTTGGCCTAAGCGACCAGGAGTCCCGACGCATGAGAGAAGGCAGCCTTGAATCGCCGACGCGTCACGTCATCGATTGGCAGAACCCGGATTACTTCGACGCCGACAAACTCGACGCAGAGATGCGCCGCCAATTCGACATCTGTCACGGCTGCCGCCGCTGTTTCAATCTGTGCGACTCGTTCCCACGCCTGTTCGACATGGTCGATGAAGCGGGCGACGCCGAGGTGCATGGCCTCAAGAGCGAGGACTTCGGCAAGGTCGTGGACGCCTGCACGCTGTGCGACATGTGCTTCATGACGAAGTGCCCCTACGTGCCGCCGCATGAATTCAACATCGACTTCCCGCACCTGATGCTGCGCTACCGCGCGGCCGAGCGCAAAAAGCGCGGCGGAACGCCATTCTACGAGAAACAGCTCACCGAAACCGACCGGAACGGGAGGTTAGCGGCGATCGCGCCGAAGCTGGCCAACTGGGCATCTGATCGTTCCAATACGATGACGCGCGGACTGATGGAAAAGGTCGCCGGTGTCGACCGCAACGTGGAGCTTCCGAAGTTTCATGGCCGGACGTTTGTCGCGCGCGCCAAGGATGCGCCGCCGGCGGTGAACAAAGACGCGCCCGCGTTCGGACGCAAGGCCGTGATCTTCGCGACCTGTTTCGCCAACTACAACAATCCGCACATCGGCGAGGCCGCGCTCAAAGTGCTGGCCAAGAATGGAGTCGAGACCGAGGTGATCTATCCTGGGTGCTGCGGCATGCCGCAGTTGGAGCAGGGTGATCTCGCGCGCGTCGCGGAAAAAGCGAAGGACATCGCACGCGCCTTCAAGCCGCATATCGAAGCAGGCAAGGATGTGATCGCGCTGATCCCAAGCTGCGCGCTGATGATGAAATTCGAATGGCCGCTGATCGTGCCCGACGACCCGGACGTGAAGGCGTTGGCGCACGCGACCTACGACATCTCGGAGTATGTGGTGGATATCGCGGACAAGGAAGGCATGGCGCCCGGCCTCACGACCGTGACAGGCGGCGTCGCGCTGCATCTTGCGTGTCATGCGCGCGCGCAGAATATGGGCGCCATGGGCGCCGAGATGCTGCGCACAATCCCCGATACGGATGTCAGCGTGATCGAACGCTGCTCCGGCCATGGCGGATCGTGGGGCATACGCAAGGGGAATTTCGATATCGCCACCAAGTTCGCGCGCCAGACCGTGCGCCGCACGGCGGACGCAAACAAAGCGTTCGTGGCGTCAGAATGCCCGCTCGCCGGGAAACATATCGCGCAGGGTTTCGAGAAGTTGGATAACGCTTCACATGAAGGGCAGCGGGCCTTTCATCCCATCGAGATCCTCGCAAAGGCCTACGGACTTACTTGAGACACCCGCCCTTCCGGCACGCGCGCGTACGTGTGCGATTTAATTGATGCCGGCCTACGCCGGCGACCGTTTCCACTTTTCCGGGGCGCGCGCGGAGGCGCCGAGACAATGTCGAAAGCTAATCGAGTCATTACCCCCGCGGACATCATGCCGATGTCCCAATACACCAAGATCCGCGCCGAGCACCGCCGCAAGCTGGTGGATGTGAAGCGTCCGCGCCGCCTGCATGTAGGCCCCCATGTGACGCTCTACTTCGAGAACTACGACACCATGTGGGCGCAGGTGCAGGAGATGCTGTACATCGAACGCGGCGGCGACGAGCAGATCGAAGGCGAACTCACGGCGTATAATCCGCTTATTCCGCAAGGCAATGAGCTGGTCGCCACCATGATGATCGAGATCGAGGACGAAGGCGTGCGCCGCCGCACCCTTGCGGGGCTCGGCCATATTGAAACGATGGTGAGTCTGAGCTTCGCCGGTCACACGGTGATCGCCGTCCCCGAGGACGACATGGACCGCACGACGCCGGAAGGCAAGACATCCTCCGTGCACTTCCTGCATTTCACCTTCACGCCGGAACAAGTCGCGGCGTTCCGCGCGCCAAAGACACACGTCACCCTTGGGATCACGCATCCCAAGTACGGACACCTCGCCATTCTATCGGAAGACAGCCGTGCCTCGTTGGCGGCCGATTTCGCTTAAATTAGGATCGCATTTTCCGCGCCGCCCCGGCTTCCTCTTCGGCGGAAAGGGTTCCTAATTGATAACTTCGGCGGGATAGACGCCCCACAGAGCGTCGCGTGAGATCCAGCCGACGGCGCCGCCGGCGTCGACGCGGCACAGCGCCGCGCCTTGCGGACATTTTTCCACCGCCACGATCACGCCCGGCTCGACGCTCGCGACCGTGTCGGGCTTGCCGTCCATAGTACGCAGCAGCGGGCGCACCGCCTCTCCGGTCACCATGGCGGTGCGTTTGCCCGAGATCATGCTGGAGTGCACCCAGCCTTCGGTACCCGCCGGATCCTTGATGCGCCGCCATGTATCGAACTCGGCGATGATCTCGACCGGGAGACCACGCCGCACGTAAATCCATTCGATGGGATAACGGGCACTGGGGCCCACACGCATATTCACGGAATCGGGGCGCAGCGAGACGAACCGCGGGAGCGGGAGGCCGTCCGGCTTGCCTGACGCCTGCTCGTTCGGGGCCGCTTCAGCAGGGCCTTCAGCGGCCACGGCCGCGCCGCACCACGTCATTGCCAGAACAACCAAAAGCCAGCGCGTCACGTAAGATGCCTCATCTGCCGAACGTTTTGGTTTGTGCCTGTATTTTCGGCTTTTGGCAACGGCACACGACGTTACTTCGCGGACACTTGAGGCTGCCTGGACAAGGCGAAACGCGGCTGGTACGCCTACTTCACAAGCTCACCTTCTGGCCCAGAGATGACGCGGACCAAACCTACAGTCGTCGTCACGCGAAAACTTCCCGACGTCGTCGAGACGCGGATGATGGAGTTATTCGACGTCCGGCTGAATATGGATGATCATCCTTTCTCGGAAGACGAACTGATCGCGGCCGTGCAGGCCTGCGATGTTTTCGTGCCGAATCTCACCGACCACGTAAACGCCGCCCTGATCGCCAAGGCCGGGCCACGCCTGAAGCTAATCGCCAACTTCGGCAATGGTATCGATCACATTGACGTGGCCGCCGCCCGCGCCAAGGGCATCGTGGTGACAAACACCCCCGGCGTCCTCACCGAAGACACGGCCGATATGGCCATGGCGCTGATGGTCGCGGCCCCGCGCCGCCTGGTCGAAGGCGCGCTCATGATTCAGAACGGCGCGTTCAAAGGCTGGAGCCCCACACACCTTCTAGGCCACCGCATTTACGGTAAGCGCCTCGGCATTATCGGCATGGGCCGGATCGGCACGGCGGTCGCGCGCCGCGCCAAGGGCTTCGGCATGGCGGTGCACTATCACAACCGCCGCCGGCTGCGCCCCGAGTTGGAGGCGGAAGTGGAAGCCACATACTGGGAGAGCCTAGACCAGATGCTGGCGCGAATGGATGTCATCTCGATCCACTGCCCGCATACGCCGGCGACATTCCATCTTCTGTCGGACCGCCGTCTCAAGCTTCTGAAGCCGACGGCCTATCTCATCAACACCGCGCGGGGCGAAATCGTCGACGAAGCGGCGCTGATCCGCATGCTGGAAGCTGGGCGGCTCGCGGGCGCGGGCCTGGATGTGTTCGAACACGAGCCGGCGGTGAACCCGAAACTGCTGGCAATGAAAAACGTGATCCTGTTACCGCACATGGGGTCGGCCACCATCGAGGGCCGCATCAACATGGGCGAGAAAGTCATCATCAATATCCGGGCCTTCTGCGACGGACACACGCCGCCCGATCGCGTGCTGCCGACATCAGGTTAGCCGTGTCCGGCGGTTAGCGGTGCCAGACGCCGCCGTCATTTTCGAGATCCCCTATATCGATCCCGCCAGCGCTTTCGCACCGCTCGCGGGCCGCGCTTATTCGATTCTACTGGAGAGCGCCGACTCGCAAGGGCCGCAGGGGCGTTACTCCTATATCGCCGCCGATCCTTTCCGCGTCCTGACCTGCTCGTCCTATCCCTGGCGGGTGGCGGTCGACGGTCGGGTCCGCGAGGGGAATCCGTTCGACATCCTGGCCGAGGACATGCGCCGCTTCGCGTGGAAACCGGAGACCCCCGTGCCTTTCAGCGGCGGCGCGGTGGGATTCTTCTCTTACGAATTGGGGGGCGTGCTTGAAAAACTGCCCGTCCCAAAGACGACTCCACTGCCGTTGGACATGGCGATTGGGCTTTATGACGTCGTCGCGGCTTTTGATCATCGCGTCCGCAAGGCTTGGATCATCGCGCGTGAAGAGCGACGCGCCGTTTGGCTGAAAGGCGTGTTGGGCAACTGCGAGGTTTCCGCGCGCTCCTATCCCCGCGTATTCTGGCGCGCGGAGAGCCGGCGCAATCAGCATGAAGGGCGCGTTGCCGCCGCCATTGAAGCCATCAGGGCCGGTGATATCTATCAGGCCAATGTCACGCAGCGTTTCCACGCGCCTTTGCCTGAAAAGGCCGCCCCATTCGACATCTATCTAAATTTACGGGAACGCTCGCCTGCGCCTTTCGCGGCTTTCATCAACGGCGGGAACGGCCTCGCCCTCATCTCGGCCTCGCCCGAACGCTTCTTGAAGTGCGATGCGAACGGCCGTGTCGAGACCCGGCCCATCAAAGGCACACGCCCGCGCGGGAAGACGCTGGAAGAAGACCGCGCGCATGCAGAAGCCTTGAAAGCCAGCGCGAAGGACATCTCGGAAAACTTGATGATCGTGGACCTGCTGCGCAACGACCTTGCGCGCGTGTGCGTGCCGGGCAGCGTGGAAGCGCCCGTCTTGTGCGGCCTCGAAACTTTCGCGTCGGTGCATCATCTGGTCTCGGTGGTAACGGGACAACTGCGTGAAACCGCCGGCGCCAGTGATCTATTGAAGGCCTGTTTTCCGGGCGGTTCCATCACCGGCGCGCCCAAGATCCGGGCCATGGAGATCATCCACGATCTGGAGCCCTCGGCGCGCGGGCCCTACTGCGGCGCCATCGCCTGGCTGGGATTCGACGGCGCGATGGACTCCTCGATCGTCATTCGTACATTGGTCTTGAATGGAGGCGAGGTGGCGGCTCAAGCTGGCGGCGGGATCGTGGCGGATTCAGACCCGGCGGCGGAGTATGAAGAAAGCCTCGCCAAAGCCGCGCCATTGATCGCGACGCTGGGGACACTATGAAGCTGAGCCTGAACGGGGAACTGACGGAGGCCGCGGAGGCGCGTATCGCGCCGGACGACCGCGGCTTTACGTTGGGCGACGGCCTGTTCGAAACCATCGCCATCAAGAACGCCGCGCCCAAACGCCTGGCCGCGCATCTGGCCAGACTGCGCGACGGCGCCGCTGTGCTTGGGATCCCGGTCCCCTATACCGACCAGAAAATCGCGGAACTGGCTGCGGGGCTTATCGGCGCGAATGAACTGACCGCAGGCGCGCTGCGCATCACACTGACACGCGGGCCCGGCGCGCGCGGCATTGCGCCACCCGAAGCGCCGACGCCGACCTTTATGATCACGAGCGGCGCACTGCCGCCGGACGATCCTTTGCGCTTGATCGTCGCACAGGGCACGCGGCGCAACGAGCAATCGCCGCTCGCCCGCGTGAAGAACCTTGGCTATCTCGACAATATCATCGCACGCCGCGAAGCTGTGGCGGCGGGCGCGGACGATGCCGTGCTGCTCAACACGCAAGGACGCGTCGCCGAAACCACCATCGCCAACATTTTCTGCCTGATCGGCGGCGGGCTCGTGACACCACCCGTGTGCGAGGGCGCCCTGCCCGGCGTCATGCGGGCTGAGGTGATCCGCCTCGCACGGGCCGAGGAGCGGCCCATCGAGGTTGGTGAACTTGCCCATGCGAGCGAGATCTTTGTCAGCAACGCCCTCGGAATCCGCCCGGTGCTGCATATGAACGGCCAGGAGGTCGGCGACGGCGCGCCGGGCCTGATCACGCAACTGCTGGCGGTGAGACTCTAGCTAGTTCGGCTTCTTGCAGGTGTCGCTGATGGCCTTATAGGCCGCGGTGAAACCGCTGAGTGAGAAGGTATCCGTGGTGACGGTGCCACGGCTGGAAGTGCCGCGCACAACAGCGCTATTTCCTTTGATCATGGCTTGGGCGATGGAACGGTCGGTCTTGGAATCGCGCGCCCAGGCACGGTCGCTACCGGTGGTGAACAGATCGAACTTCTGCGCACCCACGGTCACCTGCGCATCGGTGTCGGGTTTGTACTGGTAGCCGGCAACCACGCTGACCACATCGAAGGCCTTTTCGGCCGGACGGTGTGTGATGAGTATCAGAACTTCGTCGCGGCTTTTATAATTGCCGTCGGATTTATCCGGCTTCGCGGCCATGTAACAAACAGGCTGCTTGTTCTCGGTATAGGTATAGGCGGTCCATTTCCCATGTGTGCCGATCACCGTGACGTCCTGGGCAAAAGCTGGGCCCAAAGCCGAAACCGTGAAAGCGCAAAAGCCGAAAGCAAGGACCGCAAGCCGCATCAGATATACCTCTTCAAGAACGGTGTGTTCTTTCGAGTATATCAAAAAAACTAGTCCTCGTCGCCGTCCCGGTCGGCGAGCGCGACTTCGGCCAAGGGCGGCGCCGTGCGGAAGCGCTCCGGCAGCGGCGGGCCGCCCGGCATGACGGGCCGGTCGGGGAAACGGCGCATATTGAGGACGCGGTCGTACATCACCACCACGCCCGCGATGCCGACGTTGAGGCAGAACTTGGTGGGGATTTTGATGATGTGATCGCAGCGCGCGACGAGCGCGGGCGAAAGCGAGCTTTTCTCCGCGCCCATGATGTAGGCCGCGCAACGCGGGTGCGTGAAGCTCGGCAATTCCACCGCGTCGTCCATCAATTCAACACCCACGAGCGCGCAGCCCTTCGGCAAAAGAAGCTGGTCGACACTTGGGAATGTGTAGAACGGCAGGTTCGCCAGGGTGTCGGAGGTATCGGCCAGCGTGCCTTCGGACCGTTTGTAGGTCGCCGCCACGGTGAACACGAAGCTGGCGTCGAAGGCGTGCGCCGAGCGGAACAGGTTGCCGACGTTGAAGGGCTTGTTGATCCCTTCAACGCCGATGCCGAAATAGCCTCGCATCGTTCTTAAGCAGCCTTCACGCCGGGAGCGATCTTGAAGTCCGGACCTGTCTTGGCGCGGATCTCGTCGACCGTGACACCCGGCGCGATGTCCACGAGCGTGAGGCCGGGACGGCCCACTTCGAACACGCAGAGGTCCGTGACGATCATGTGCACGACGCGCTTGCCGGTGAGCGGCAAGGTGCATTCCTTCAGGATTTTCTTCTCGTCGCCCTTGGCCACATGTTCCATGAGCACGATCACGCGCGGCACGCCGGCGACGAGATCCATGGCCCCGCCCATGCCCTTCACCATCTTGCCCGGGATCATCCAGTTGGCGAGATCGCCGTCGTCGGTGACCTGGAGCGCGCCAAGGATGGAGAGGTTGATGTGGCCACCGCGGATCATCGCGAAGGAGGTGGCGCTATCGAAGAAGCTGGTGGTCGGCAGCTTGGTGATGGTCTGCTTGCCGGCGTTGATGAGGTCGGCGTCTTCCTCGCCCTCGAACGGGAACGGGCCCATGCCGAGCATGCCGTTTTCACTTTGCAGCTGGATCGACATGCCTGCGGGCACATGATTCGCCACAAGCGTCGGGATGCCGATGCCAAGGTTCACATAGAAACCGTCTTTGAGTTCACGAGCCGCCCGCGCGGCCATCTGATCACGATCCCATGCCATTTGACGCCTCCTAACCTTCAACGCGCGCAGCTAGGTGGCCGCGCGATTTTTTAATTTGTCGGCCTTCGCCGACAGCGGCCATCTGGTCACGATCCCATGCCATGTCCGCGCTCCCTACTCAGCCGCCGCGCGCTTGCGCACGGTTCGTTGCTCGATGCGTTTCTCGGAGTTCTTCACGTTGATCATGCGCTGAACGAAGATGCCCGGCGTATGGATGTGGTCGGGATCGAGGGAGCCTTGCGGCACCATTTCCTCGACCTCCGCGACGGTGACTTTCGCGGCCGTGGCCATCATCGGGTTGAAGTTCCGCGCCGTCATCCGGTAGACGAGGTTGCCTTCCGGATCGGCCTTCCAGGCGTGCACGAGCGCGAGATCGGCGAACAAGCCGCGCTCCATGACGTAGTGACGTCCGCCGAATTCGCGGGTTTCCTTGCCTTCGGCGACCTTGGTGCCGTAACCCGTGGCCGTGAAGAAGGCGGGGATGCCGGCGCCGCCCGCGCGAATACGTTCAGCGAGCGTGCCTTGCGGGTTGAATTCGATCTCCAGCTCACCGGCGAGGAATTGCTTCGCGAAAGTCGCGTTCTCGCCCACGTAGGAGCTGATCATTTTCTTGATCTGGCGCGTGGTCAGCAGCATGCCGAGGCCCACGTCGTCGATGCCCGCATTGTTCGAGATGACCGTGAGACCCTTCACGCCGGACTCGCGGATGGCTGCGATGAGGACTTCGGGGATCCCGCACAATCCAAATCCACCGGACATAATGGTCATGTCGTCGCGGAGCAGGCCCGCAAGGGCGGATTTCGCATCCGAATAGAGCTTGTTGACGGCCACCTGTGATCTCCTGGTCCTTATTGGGGGTCCCGGTGGTTATCTAATACCCGTCTTTCAAAAAGGACGGTACGCATCTTTTCATGTGATGCGCGAAAGGCCCGGTTCTGCCTGCCATGCACCAAACGTATGGCTTGAAAGGCCTTTCTTGCGCTAGGACTGGGCGTTCCCTGGCCTACACCTTGCGAGCACCTTCCCTTGTCTCATGCCCCCACCGACAACCTGCGCGGCGCGCTATGGATGCTGGCGAGTTCGCTATGTTTCGCGACCAGCGGTCTCGCGGTGAAAACAGTGGGCGCAGACCTGCCCGTGGCCGTGGTCGGCTTCTTCCGCGTGGTTTTCGGGGTGTTTTTCGTTCTGCCGATGCTGATCCAGCGAGGCCCGTCGATTTTCTACACCAAGCAGCCGGGCTGGCACTTCATTCGCCTGCTGGGCTCCACGGGAAGCATCCTGTTCGGCTTCTACGCCGTTACCCACCTGCCCTACGCGACGGCGGTCTCTCTCTCCTTCACCCGCCCGTTGTTCATCATCCTGATCGCGGTCATCTTCCTGGGAGAGGTCGTGCGCTGGCGCCGCGGCCTTGCGACCCTGGCGGGCTTTGCCGGCGTGATCATCATGCTGGGACCCACAGACGTCGGATTCAGTCTGCCCGCCTTGTCGGCCTTGGCGGCGGCCGCCTCCGTCTCGGTGGCCTTGGCGGTGATCCGCAAACACGCGGGCACGGAAGGCATGGCTTTCATGTCGTGGTTCTTCGTCGGCTCGATCGTGCTCCTGGCACCGTTTGCCATCTATTTTTGGGAAACGCCGCACGGCATCCAATGGGCCTATCTGGTCTACATCGGCGTCGTGGCCAGCACCGGCCAATACTGTCTGATCCGCTCGCTGATGATCGCCGAGGCCACCGTGGTCTCGCCCATCGATTATTCGCAGATCATCATTGCCGCGATCGCCGGCTTTTATCTGTTCGGCGAGAAGCCCACGATCTGGACCGGCGTGGGGACCGGGGTGATCGTATTGGCGACGCTGTACATCCTCTTCCGCGAAGCGCGGCTCAAGACACATCCGGAAGCAACCCCGGCCATTAAAGAGTAGCGCCGAGTACCTTTGCATTGGCGTCAATAAATGCAGCGAGTTCCACATCGCGTTCCGACAGGCCACCGCACTCATGGGTCGCAAGCGTGATATCGACCCGGTTGTAGACATTGAACCACTCGGGATGATGGTCCATCCTCTCGGCCTTCATGGCCACGCGCGTCATGAACGCGAAAGCCACGTTGAAATCCTTGAACTTGAGCACGCGTGAAATGGCGTCACGGCCGGAAACCTCGCTCCAATCCGGAAGCGATTGAAGCGCGGCGACGCGCCGTTCACCCGTCAGTTTCTGCACCCTTACCCCCCGCATCATGGTTTGATCCTTATGAGCAAGACACCTGAAGTCACACCGCCAAGCCTCGCGAATATCGACAGCTTAGCGCGCGAAGCGCTCACCGTCCTGCCCGAGGAGCTGCGGGAGTTCACCGAGGGCGTGGTCATCCTGGTGCAGGAATTCCCCGACGACGCGGTGATGGCGGAGATGGAGCTGGAGAGCCCCTTCGATATCCTGGGGCTCTATTCAGGCGTCTCCCTGACGGAGAAGCGCGTCGAGGCGTCAGGCGGGATGCCGGACATGGTATTCCTCTACCGCCGCCCGATCCTCGACTACTGGTGCGAGACCGGCGAGGACCTGAAACATGTGGTGCGTCACGTCCTGATTCACGAGATCGGACACCACTTCGGTTTCTCCGACGAGGAGATGGAAACGCTGGAGACCATCGCAGAAGCCGAAGACGCTTCACGCGCCGGCTAGCGTGGCGGATTTGAAGTTCCTACGCGTTTGTGACGAGCACCGGAGGACTTTCAAATCCTTAAGCCACGCTAGCTTCATGAAATATCACGTCGCTAAAAATTCCAAAGTTCGCCTATTCGTTTGCTGTGACGTCAGTCGAACTTTGGAATTGGGACGCGAGTAACGCCTTCACGTAAGCCGGCACGATCTGGCTCGCCGGGCCATAGTGACTTTCCTCGAACATCGAGGCGCCGGCTGAAGGTTCCAGATTCAGCTCGACTGTGTGCGCGCTGCCGTTACGCCGGATGGCGGCGACGAAGCCGGCGGCGGGATAGACGTTGCCCGATGTGCCGATGGAGACGAACAAATCGCAGTTGGCAAGCGCCCAGCCGATACGGTCCATTTCGAGGGGCATCTCGCCGAACCAGACGACATGCGGACGCATGCCACTCGCTTTGCCGCAGGCGTCGCACACATCGCGCACGGACATGTCGCCGGTCCAGTCGACGACATTCTCACAGAAATTGCAGCGGGCCTTGGAATGAACGCCGTGCATATGCAGGAGGCTTGTCGATCCCGCCTGTTCGTGGAGCGTATCGACATTCTGGGTCACGATCAGGACCTCACCCGGCCATTTCGCCTCCAACTCGGCCAGCGCGAGATGCGCGGGGTTCGGACTGATCTTGCGAGTGCGGTTCAGCGCGCGGCGCATGTTGTAAAAGGCGTGCACTTTTTCCGGATCGCGCGCGAAGGCCTGCGGTGTCGCCACATCTTCAAGACGCACCTTGGACCAGATGCCATCGGCGTCGCGGAAGGTATCGAGCCCGGATTCCTTTGAAATCCCGGCGCCGGTGAGAATCACGATCCGTCCGTCCCGCGGCGGAAGAACGTCGAGTGCAAACGCGCCGGGAAGAGTGCTTTCCGTCATGACCTCACCGCCTTACCATGCCCTCAAATCGGGAGCCAGGATATGAAGCGCGTTCTTTTCGTCTGCACCGGAAACATCTGCCGTTCCCCAACCGCGGAAGGCGTGTTCCGTCATCTCGCACAGGAAGCCGGGCTCGGCGCGGTGATCGTGAGCGCCTCGGCCGGCACCCACGGCTATCACGTCGGCGAAGCGCCGGACCCGCGCACGGTCGCGGCGGCCAAGCGGCGCGGCTTCGATCTGTCGGCGCAGCGCGCGCAGAAGGTGCGCGCCGAGGATTTCCAGATTTACGATCTGATCTTGGCCATGGACCGCGGTCATCTCGCTCATCTTGAAGCCTTGCGTCCCAATAGCGCCAAGGCCGAGGTGCGGCTGTTCCTGGACTACCACCCGGAAGGCACTCTCAAGGACGTCCCCGATCCCTATTACGGTGGTGCGGACGGCTTCGAGAACGTGCTCGACATGATCGAACACGCGAGCAAAGTGCTTTTGAACCAGATCGCCGCCGGTTTCAGACAGAAATGAGTCTGCACACACGGGCGCGCGAAGCGCTTGGCTCCGCAGTCGTCCGCGAGCAGGACCTGGCCGGCGGCTGCATCGCCGATGTAAGGCGGCTCACGCTTGCCGACGGCCGCGATGTGGTCGCGAAAGTCGGACAGGGCCTCGCCCTCGAAGGCTTCATGCTGTCCTACCTCGCGGAACATTCACGCCTGCCGGTGCCGGAGGTGTTCTTCAGCGCCGAGGACCTTCTGCTGATGGACTATCTGCCGACATCGGGATCGCTTTCGGACGCGTCACAGGAAGACGCCGCCGATCATCTGGCGGCGCTGCGTGGCGTGACAGGCCCCGCGTTCGGGTTCGCGCGCACGACCGTGATCGGTGGGTTGAAGCAACCGAACGATCAGGCCCCTTCTTGGCTGGAGTTCTTCCGCGAACAACGCCTGATGTATATGACCGAAGCGGCGGTACACATGAAGAAGCTGCCGCCGGAAGTGGCGCTGCGGATCGCGAAGTTGGCCGAGCGCCTGGACCGCTGGATCGATGAGAGCGCGAAGCCGACGCTGATCCACGGCGATATGTGGACCGGCAATGTGCTGGTGAATGGCGATCGCATCGCAGGGTTCGTGGATCCGGCGATCTACTATGCCGATCCGGAAATCGAACTCGCCTTTTCAACGCTATTCGGGACATTTAGCGAAGCGTTCTTCAAACGCTATGCGGAACATCATCCTTTACGCCCGGGATTCGAGGAGCGCAAAGATCTCTACAACCTTTATCCGTTGCTCGTGCATGTGCGGCTGTTTGGCGCGCACTATGTGGGGGATGTGGAGATAATCTTGAGGCGGTTTGGGGTTTAGATGACTGTCGTCCCGTCGAAGGCCGCGGCGACAGCAAAAGTTACGTCAGCGCGTAGTCTTCAAGCGCCGTGTACACAGACCCGCCCTTACCGGTCTGGCTTTCGAACAGGGTGAACTGATCGACCGTGAACGGTCCCGCTTTAAACAGGTTATTGCCTTCAATGAAGGACTGAAGACGTCCGGCCTCGGGCTTGATCAGGCGCGCGAGGGTGACATGGGGCGTGAACTTGCGGCCTTCGGGCGGTTGGCCCGCACGCATGATAGCCGTATCCACTTTATGTTGAAGATGCGCGAGTTCGGGCGTCGGCGACACGCCGATCCAGAGGGCGTGTGCTTTGTGGCCCTGGCCGAAGGTGTTGAGGCCCTGGAGCTCAAGATCAAAGGCAGGCGCTTCGATATGAGAGAGATTGAAATTGATCTCTTCGGCGGTGGATTCATCCACTTCGCCGATGAACCGCAATGTGATGTGCAGATTTTCAGGATCGACCCAGCGCGCGCCGGGAATGCCGCTGCACATCATATTGATGCGCGCGACAATGCCGTCGGGAAGCGTGAGGGCGGCAAACAGGCGCAACTTTCAAATCACTTCTTGGCGGGAACTTGCGCGATAAGTTTTTCGACGGACGGCAGAATGCCCTTCACCATGATTTTCACACCGTCGGGTGTTGGATGGATGCGGTCCGGTTGATTGAGATTTGGGATACCCGCGACACCTTCGAGGAAAAATGGATAGAGCAGCGCCTCATTATCTTTCGCGACTTTCGGAAACACGGCGTTGAACCGGTCGCCGTAGTCCTTGCCGAGATTCGGCGGCGCCATCATGCCGGCGACGAGGACCGGTAGATTGTCCTTTTTGATGCGCTTTAGAATCGCGTCCATGCTTTGCAGCGTGACGGCGGGATCGACGGCGCGCAGCGCGTCGTTGCCGCCGAGTGCGACAATCACCGCGTCCGGCTTTTCGCCGAGCACCCAATCGAGCCGCGAGCGCCCGCCCGTAGTGGTGTCGCCCGAGACACCGCCCTGGATAATGGTGACGTTGTGCCCTTTGGCCTTCAGGGCCGCTTCCAGCTGCTGCGGAAAAGAATCCTTAAGATTGGCTAATCCGTAGCCGGCGGTAAGACTGTCGCCGAGCGCAAGAATGCGGATGGACCCACTTGCAGAGGTGGAGGCCGCCGCCCAAGTACCGCTCCGAGGGGCGGCGCCGAAGGCGAGCATCACGAAAAGGAAACAGAGGGTCTTTCTCACGCGAAGGTATCCTTTGTGTAACAACACTAGTGCGGTCACCGTTCCCGAGGCTGACAATGCGCGCATGCGCATGATAATGAAAGCGCACACAAACACCCGGTTTACATGACCCAATCCATTCCCACCGCCAATATGAAAACGAGTCTGGAGCGCGCGTCCTCGGACGTTCCGGCGATCACACTGAACAACGTGCGTCTCACTTTGGCGGGCCCTGCGGGGCCGGTCAATATTCTGCGAGGCATCGATCTCAACGTCACGCACGGCACGGCTCTTGGTGTCGTCGGGCCTTCGGGCTCGGGCAAGACCACCATGCTGATGATCATCGCCGGGCTCGAGCGCATCTCGTCGGGATCGGTGAAGATCGCCGGCACCGACTATGCGGCCATGGATGAAGATAAGCTCGCGCTGTTCCGGCGCGACAACATCGGCATCGTCTTTCAATCATTTCATCTGATCCCGACCATGAACGCGCTGGAGAACGTGGCGGTACCGCTGGAGTTCGCGGGCCGCAAAGACGCGTTCGACATCGCCGAGGAACACTTGCGCAATGTCGGCCTGGGTCACCGCCTCGACCACTACCCGGGCCAGCTTTCGGGCGGCGAGCAACAACGCGTCGCGCTCGCGCGCGCCTTCGCCGTGAAGCCCAAGATCCTTTTGGCCGACGAGCCGACGGGGAACCTGGACGGCGCGACGGGTCATCACATCATCGATCTTCTGTTCGATCTGCACGACAAGACCGGCACGACCTTGGTGCTGATCACGCACGACATGGGCCTTGCCCAGAAATGCGACCGTATCGTGCGCATCGCCGACGGCCTGATCACCGGCGAAGGATTGCCGGCCACACGCGCCGCGCTTTCGGAGTAAGCTCATATGTCGTCGATCGCGTTTCGCTTCGCCCTTCGGGAACTGCGCGGCGGTATGCGCGGTTTCCGCATCTTCCTGGCCTGCATCATCATCGGCGTCGCGGCGATCGCGGGCGCGGCGTCGCTCAATCAGTCGGTGAAGGCGGGCATCCAAGCGGACGCGCGCCCCTTGTTGGGCGGCGATCTTCAAATCGACAACGACACGACGGTCGCGACCGACGAACAACTCGCGGCGTTGCGCGCGGGCGGCGACGTCACGCATCTGGTGCAGATGCGCTCCATGGCGCGTGTGGAAAACGAAGCCGGCGAAGTCGGCAGCCGCGGCTTGATCGAACTGAAAGCGGTCGACAATCTTTATCCGCTGTACGGCGAGCTTACGTTATCTCCGGCCCTGCCGCTCGAAGACGCGCTGGCGGAAAAGGACGGCGTGTTCGGCGCGGCCATCGAACCGGCCCTGATGCCGCGTCTGAACGTGGCGGCCGGCGACCGGATCAAGATCGGCGAAGCCACCTTCCAAGTGCGCGCCACCATCACCCACGAACCGGACCGGTCGATCAGCTTCACCACCATCGGCCCCCGCGTCTTGATCTCCCACGAGGCGCTCGCGGCCACGCAACTTGTCCAGCCGGGCAGCCTGATCGAGCACGAGTACAATATCCGCATCACCGGCGGCGAAACGGCGGACGCTGTGCGCGCAAGCCTGGAAGCGCAATTCCCCAACGCGGGCTGGCGTATCCGAGGTTTGGACCGCGCCGCGGCGGGCCTCGACCGCTTTCTTGATAACGTGACCTTGTTCCTGACGCTGGTGGGCCTGACCGCGCTTTTGACGGGCGGCATCGGCGTCGCGAACGCCGTGCGCGCGCATCTGCTGGGCCGCCTCAACACCATCGCCACCTTGAAATGCCTGGGTGCGCCGGCCGATACGATCTTCGCCATCTATCTGATCCAGCTCTCCTTCCTCGCCGCCGTCGGAATCGTCATCGGCCTTGCGATCGGCGCGGCCATTCCATTTGGCGCGGCGCAGGCCCTGGGCGACACGCTACCTGTCGCGGCGAAGTTCGGCCTTTATCCGACGGCGCTGCTGCAAGCTGGCGTGTTCGGCATCCTGACCGCCGCGCTGTTCGCCCTGTGGCCGCTCGCGCGCGCGCGCGACATTCCGCCCGTCGCCTTATTCCGCAACGTGCTGGCGGACGAAGGCCGCTGGCCGCGCGGTAAGTACATGGCGGCCATCGTGCTGGTGGGGCTCGCGCTCGCGGCCTTCACCATCGCCACCGCCGAACGCAAGATGTACGCGGCAGCCTTTGTCGGCGGCTCCGCCGCCGCCATGGTGCTGTTCAGCTTCGCCGCGCGTGGCGTGATGCGCTTCGCGGCGCGTATGACGCAGGGGCGCAACAGCCCTACCGCCGGACGCCCGTCCTTGCGCCTCGCCTTCGCCAACCTCTATCGGCCCGGTTCGCCGACGATGTCCGTCGTGCTGTCGCTCGGGCTCGGCCTATCGGTGCTGGTGGCCATCGCGCTTCTGGAATCCAATCTCAACAAACAGCTCGCCGATGGCTTGCCAAGCGATGCGCCAAGCATGTTCTTCGTCGACATCCAGCCGCATCAGGAAGAAGAGTTCCGCAAGATCGTCACCGGCATGCCCGGCGTCAACAAGGTCCAGACGGCCGCGATGATCCGCGCGCGCGTGACGCAGGTGAACGGCATCCCTTCCGAAGAGCATATGAAGACGCACGGCGAAAGCTGGCTTCTGCGCGGCGACCGCGGCATCACCTATGCCGCCGCGATGCCGGAGAACGCGCGGCTGTCCGCCGGAGAATGGTGGCCCGCCGATTACGAGGGTGAATTCCTGGTGTCGCTGGAGTCCGCCGGCGCGGCCGCCGCGGATTTGAAGCTGGGCGATTCCATCACCGTGCAGGTGCTGGGGCGCGACGTCACCGGCAAGATCGCGAGCTTCCGCGACGTACGCTGGCAATCGGGCGCCATGAATTTCGGCATCATCTTTTCTCCGAATGCCCTGCGCGGCGCGCCGGCGATGTTCCTTGCGACGGCCAACACCGAGGCGGGCGTGGAGGAGAAGATCGAGACGGCGGTGCTCAACGCGATCCCCAATGTCACTGTCGTCCAGGTGCGTTCGGCGCTCGAGACCCTGAAGAGTGTGCTCGGAACCCTGAGTATCGCGGTGCGTCTCACGGCCGGCGTTGCGCTGGTGGCCGGCGCACTGGTGCTCGCGGGCGCGATCGCTGCGGGGCATTCCCGGCGCATCTATGAGTCGGTGGTGCTGAAGGTGCTTGGCGCCACGCGGGCCGACGTCCTGAAGGCCTTCGTGTTCGAATATCTCTTGCTGGGTCTGGCCACCGGCTTGATCGCGGCGGTGGTTGGTGGGCTGGCCGCCTTTGGCGTGGTTAGCGAACTCATGGAGATCCCATGGTCGCTTGATCTGACGGTCATCGTGAGTGTGATCGCCGCCTGTATTGCGGTCACGCTTTTTGCCGGTTTCACCGGCACCTGGCGGGCGATGGGCATCAAAGCCGCGCCCCTGTTACGTAATGAATAGTAACGTACTGTAACAAAAGGGCTTTTTCGGTCCTTTCCAGCATTAAAGTTTCGTCGGCATCGACCGATTTCAGTTGCAGGGGGGCCTATCTCCCCCAATATAGAGCCGGCTCCCAGCCGTTGTGGGGGCAAGGATTTATTCGTGAGGACGAAAAATGGCTACTGAAGCTGATCGCAGGGTTTATGGCGCCGGCATCGGGACGGCGGAAGCCGCCCAGATCGACGTCGGTCTGCGCCAGTACATGCTGCGCGTCTACAACTACATGGCCTCCGGCCTTTTGCTGTCGGGCATCGTCGCGGCGCTCGTAGCGAACTCGAGCCTCGGCCAGCTGTTCTTCCAGGTCAATGAAGCCGGCCGCATGGGCTACACGGGCTTGGGATTGATCGCGGCGTTCACGCCGATCGGTCTGATTCTCGCCATGAGCTTCGGCGCGAACCGCATGAGCGCCGGCACGCTGCAGGTTCTTTACTGGGCCTTCGTCGGCACAATGGGCGTCGGCCTCTCGTCGGCGCTGATGCTGTACACCGGCGTGTCCGTGCTGCGCGTGTTCTTCATCACCGCCATCGCGTTCGCCAGCCTGTCACTGTACGGCTACACCACCAAGCGCGACCTGTCGGCGTTCGGCACGTTCCTGATCATGGGCCTTGTCGGCCTGATGATCGCGAGCATCGTGAACATCTTCATGCAGAGCACGATGATGCACTTCATCATCTCGGCTGTCGGCGTGCTGGTGTTCGCGGGCATGACCGCCTTCGACACGCAGAAGATCAAGAGCATGTATCTTCAGGGCTTCGGCAGTTACGAGCTGGCGCAGAAGTCGGCCATCATGGGCGCCGTGACGCTGTACCTGGACTTCGTGAACCTGTTCCAGTTCCTGCTGCAGTTCCTTGGACAGCGCAGAGACTAATAGGATCTTCGATCCAACGCAGAAAGCCCGGGTGAAAACCCGGGCTTTTTTGTGTGTGACGACACAGGCCGACCCGGCCCCCGTCCAACTCGCGCGGATAATTCGCCATGGTCTCGATACGCTCTTTCACTCGCTAAATACCATTGTCCATGTGCGTTCCCGTCCCGCCGCGCGAAACAAGCACAGACCGTCCTCAGGGGGCTTCGCGCAGCTATGAGAACGTAATTCCCTTGGGAGAAGCTGGCGCATGAAACGCAATGAGCCCGCCAAGCCCCGAAGCCTGGCGGGCTCATGATATCTATCTTCGTCGCCGCTTACTTTGCGGCGGCCTGCTTTTTCTTTTCCTGCGCAAGGGCGAGGCCGTCGCGGATAAGCTTGCGCGCAGCATCTGGGCCAACCCATTCAACGATGGTCACCCACTTCCCTTTTTCCAGATCCTTATAGTGCTGGAAGAAGTGTGCGATCTGTTCCGTGAGGATCGGCGGCAAGTCGGCGTAGGTTTCCACGCCGGTGTAGAACGGATGCAGGCGGTCGACCGGGACCGCGATGAGCTTCTCGTCGGGGCCCGCTTCGTCCTTCATGAGCAGCGCGCCGATAGGACGGCAGCGGATGACCGCGCCGGGGACCACGGGCGTGTGGCTGACGACGAGCACGTCGCACGGATCGCCGTCGCCGGACAATGTGTGCGGGATGAAACCGTAGTTGGCCGGATATTGCATGGCCGTGTGCAGGAAACGGTCAACGAAGAGCGCGCCCGAATCCTTATCCAGTTCGTACTTCACCGGATAACCGCCCTGCGGGATCTCGATAAGAACGTGGATGTCGTCGGGAGGATTCGGCCCTGCCGATATCTTTGAAATGTCCATGGTACCTGTTCTTGAAAACGCAACGCGGCTCAGTGAAAGCCGTTCGCTTTAAGGTCGGGAGAATGTCTCGGAAGGAGTCGCTTCGTTAGGTCCACCAAATGACTTGGCAAAATGATTTGGGCCTTCCCCTCTCCTCCTCCGGGGCATTTTCCGCGGAGCGGAAAATGGTGCCGACGCGCGGAATTGAACCGCGGGCCTACTGATTACGAATCAGTTGCTCTACCCCTGAGCTACGTCGGCACGGGACCGGATGAAGCCACCCGGTCAGGGCGGCGGGACAATATGTGTTTCGCCCCCCGGACGCAAGCGTTCCAAACACAGGTGAACGCTTTGAAAACCCATCTGATTCGAGCAACTTGCTCGAATCAGGCCTTTTTTAATAACTCGCGCGCAGGCCCAAAAACCGGGGTCTACTTTTTGCTGCGCGCGGTCCCGTTAAAGGCGTATGAACAGGACATATTGGTAGAAACCCAAGGGTTCCGATGACCGAGTCCGGCGGGGAGCGCGTTGACGTTGCGATCGTGGGAGCCGGCCTTGTAGGCGGAACGCTCGCGGTCGCCCTGGCAGCCCATGGGGTGAAAACCGCCGTTGTCGACCAGCTCGATCCCGGCACCATGACCCACCGCCGATTCGACGGCCGCGCCTCGGCGGTCGCGGCCAGCGGCCAGCGACTGTTGTCCGCGATCGGGATCTGGCCGCATGTGGCGGGACGGAGTGAACCGATCCGCGAAATCCGCGTCTCGGACGACAACGCACCCCTGTTTCTGCACTACGCCTATTCCGACGTCGGCGATGAGTTCCTGGGCAACATGGCCGAGAACCGTCACCTGCACGAAGCCACCTTCACGCGCATGAAGGAGCTGGAAGGCAACCTGCGGCTGATCGCGCCAGCAACCGTCTCACACATGAGCGAGACCGCGGACGCGGCAACACTGCATTTGGACGGCGGCCGCGCGATCAAGGCATCGCTCATCGTCACCGCCGAGGGCCGCGTGTCTAAGCTGCGCGCCGCCGCTAAAATCCCCGTGACGGGCTGGCGTTATCCGCAAATCGCCATCGTCGCGACCATCGGCCACGAAAAGCCGCATAACGGCATCGCGCATGAATGCTTCCTGCCGGCGGGTCCCTTCGCGATCCTGCCGCTGCCCGACGACGCGGGCGTCCACCGCGCCTCGCTCGTGTGGACCGAACGCGCCGATGCCGCAGCAGCGTACCTTGCGCTGAACGACGCGCAATTCCTGTCCGAAATCGACGAGCGTGTGGGCGGATTCCTGGGTCGGCTGTCGCTGATCGGCCCGCGCTTCAGCTACCCTCTCGGTTTACAATTCGCCCAAACCTACACCAAGGGTCGCCTTGTGCTCGTGGGCGACGCCGCGCACGGCATTCATCCGATCGCGGGGCAGGGCCTGAATTTGGGATATCGCGACGTGGCGGCGCTGACCGAAGTGATCGTGGATGCGCGCAAGTTAGGGCTCGATATCGCCAATCCGGACGCCCTGGGGCGTTACGAGCGCTGGCGGCGCGCCGACAACCTCATGATGGCCGGCGTAACGGACGTCTTGAATCGCCTGTTCTCCAACGACGTCGCCCCGATCAAGGCGGCGCGCGATGTAGGGCTCGCGCTGGTCAACCGCGTCCCGCCCCTGAAACGCGCGTTCATGCGTCACGCGATGGGCACCACCGGCGATCTGCCGCGCCTGATGCGCGCATCTCCGTAAATTTCGGCGTGTTCTTATCCGCTGGCGAGGGCTGGCATTCTTAAGAAGACGCGCCTTCGCTTGTGATCTTAGGACTACGCGCCTTCGCTTGTGATCTTAGGACTACGCGCCTTCGCGCGTGGCGCCGGTCCGGAACACACCCCGCACGCCCTAATACGGGAATCCCTACTGGCTCTTTCTTGCGGGTACGGGCGAACCTATTCGCCCCTGTGGTGCGTTATCCCCCAACACACCTTCATCAACATACGAGTCGCATGGACGTTCAGCCGCCTCCGCTCACGCCCGACGTAGCGCTATTCCTCGATTTCGACGGCACACTCGTCGAAATCGCGTCGTCGCCCAACACGGTGAAAGTCGCGTCGGGGTTGAATGAACTGCTTTCGCAGGTCGCATGGCGCCTGAACGGCGCGCTGGCCGTGATCACCGGCCGGCCGATCGAGGCCATCGACAAACATCTGAATGGAAGCGTGCGCGCCGTCGCCGGGATTCACGGCGCCGAGCGGCGCACCGCCTTAGGTCACATTATCCAAACCGAGATCCCCGCGCAGATGCTCGACCCTGCGCGCGAAGCCTTATCGGAGTTCTGCCGCACGCACCCTGGTGTCATGGCCGAAGACAAAGGCATCAGCATCGCGCTGCACTACCGCAACGCGCCGTCTCTGGGCGCCAAGTCCCGCGCCATCATCGACGAATGTGCCGCCGCTTCGCACAGCCTGCTCGAACGTCTGGACGGCAACATGGTCGTGGAGTTGAAGCCCGCCGCCGTGCGCAAGGCCGTCGCCATGTCGGCCTATATGAACGAGCCGCCCTTCGCTGGCCGCCGTCCGGTGTTCGTGGGCGACGATTTGACCGACGAATCCGCCTTCATCGCCGTTTCACAGACGAACGGCTACGGCGTCATCGTTGGCCCCCGCACACCCACCGCCGCGAGCAGCCGGCTCGCCTCGGTCGCCGCTCTCCACGCCTGGCTCATGACCTTGAACGAACAGAACGATGGCCGCCGCGCAATCTAACCCCAATCATGCCCTGCCTCAGTCCGACCTGAACCTCGGCGTCATCGGCAATTGCTCTTTCAACGCGCTTATCGATCAAAGAGCGTGTGTGGTGTGGAGCTGCATGCCGCGCCCGGACGGCGATCCTATCTTCAATGCGCTTCTTGGCGGCATCAGCCCGCAGGATGACCGCGCCCGCGGCGTTTACGCCGTCGACATCGAGAACTTCACATCATCGCATCAGCAATATTTCACCAATACGCCGGTCCTTGTGACGCGCCTGCATGACGCCGCGGGTCAAGCCGTGGATGTCATCGATTTCGCGCCGCGTTTCAATCGCTTCGGACGCCGCCACCGCCCGGTGGCGATCCTTCGGATCATTCGGCCCGTCACAGGCCGCCCGCGCATCCGCATCCGCTTGCGTCCCACCTATAACTACGGCGCGGCGGAACCGACGATCACACGCGGCTCCAACCACGTACGTTTTGTCGGCGATCAGCTGACTCTGCGCCTGACCACAGACGCGCCGGTTACCTACGTCATGCATGAAACATGGTTCCGTCTGGAGCGGCCCATGTACCTGTTCCTTGGACCCGATGAGACAGTCACTGGATCCGTCGCCACCATGTGCGAGGAATTCCTGACGGCCACCGACAGCTATTGGCGCGACTGGGTGCGTACGCTGGCGGTGCCGGTCGAATGGCAGGATGCGGTGATCCGCGCCGCGATCACCTTGAAGATGTGCTGGCACGAGGAGACCGGCGGCATCCTCGCCGCCATGACGACCTCGATTCCCGAAGCGGCGAATACCGGGCGCTGCTGGGACTATAGGTACTGCTGGCTGCGGGACGCTTATTACGTGGTGCGCGCGCTGAACCGCCTCGGCGCGGTCGACATTATGGAAAGCTACCTCACTTACCTCCGTAATTTGCCGGAACTGACCGAAGATCGGGATATGCAGCCGGTGTACGGCCTCGGCCTGGAGCAGGACCTGACTGAAACCGAGATCACCTCGCTGCCCGGCTATCGCGGGATGGGTCCGGTACGCGTGGGCAACCAAGCCTTTGAGCACAAGCAGCACGATGTGTATGGGCAGGTCATACTGTCGTCGACGCAAGCTTTCTTTGATCGACGCCTCTTGCGGCCCATGACACTACAGGACTTCCGCGCGCTGGAGATCATCGGTGACCGCGCCTACCGCTTGGCTGAAGTCCCGGATGCCGGCCTGTGGGAGCTGCGCACCATCGCCAACGTACACACCTACTCCAGCCTGATGTGTTGGGCCGGGTGTCACCGGCTGGCGGGCATCGCCGCGCATTTAAACCAAGCCGACCGCGCGGCATTCTGGAACGACCGCGCGCGCGCGCTGAAGGAGAATATCCTTTCCAAGGCGTGGAGCAATGAGACCCGCGCTTTCGCCGCCAGCTTCGGGGGCAAAGAGCTCGACGCCAGCCTCATGCAAATGGCTGAGGTCGGCCTCATCACCGCCGAAGATCCGCGTTTCCAGATGACCTTGGACAGTGTCGGCGAGAAACTGCGCCGCGGAAACCATGTTTTCCGTTACGTCGGTCAAGACGATTTCGGCGTGCCGACAACGGCCTTCAACATTTGCACCTTCTGGTACATCGACGCGCTGAAACGCAGCGGACGCGACGACGACGCGCGCGAGGTGTTCATGAGCATGCTCGATCACCGCAATCATGTCGGTCTTTTGTCGGAAGATATCGACCCGAGTACGGGTGAACTGTGGGGAAACTACCCGCAGACCTACTCGCTGGTCGGGATCATCAACGGAGCGATGCGCCTCTCGCGGTCGTGGCGGGACACCGTATGAAACGCCTCGTCATCATCTCCAACCGCGTTCCCCCGGTGAAAGGCCGCGGACGCGTGGCGGCCGGCGGTTTGGCGGCGGGTCTTTC
>JAIUPE010000001.1 GCA_020160875.1 Pseudomonadota bacterium | reverse complement strand
TTTGCGGGATCGATTCATTCTGTCTGCCCACTTCGCGCGCAGGGCCCGCTCAGCTTCGGCGCGCGGTGGGGATCTATCGCGCCAGTTACATCATTCATGAAGTGATGGTGTGGCTGGGAGCGTGGTTGTGCGGCGTGCTGAAAAGCTATTGCTCGCGGCGATTTTGCTGGCTTGCGCGGCGCTCCGCTTCTGGCCGCTGCAATTCGATTACTTTCATCCGGATGAAACGATCGCGGTCGGTGTGGCGCACCATCTGGTCGAGCGCGGAACGCTCGATACCAATTGGAAGAACGCCGACCTTCCGCCCGACTTCAAGCTGCCGCAGTATAACTTTTCCGGCTACATGCTGAGCGCCGGCGCCGTTGACGGCGTGTTGAAAACCGTCACCGGGCGCGAGACGCGAAATACGCTTTGGGCGCTGCGGTTGTGGAGCGCGATGCTCGCGCTTGGCGTCGCCGCGTTGACGTTCATGGCCGCGCGCAGGTTCTTCGGCGTTCCGACAGCCCTTGTTGCAACCGCCCTGGTCGCGGTCAATCCGCTGCTGGTGCAGGACGGATTCTACGCCCGGCCCGAACCCTTCGTCACGGCGCTCACCTTGATAGTGATTCTGGGCGGACCGCGCCGGGCGCCCCTGTTCTGGCGCGTGTTCGCGGCGGCCGTGATCGCAGGAGTGCTGATCGCGACGAAAATCTCCCTCATCGCACTGCTGCCCCTGCTGTTCCTGCCCGAACGCGAGGATGCGCCGTACGGCGCGTATGTCCGATGCGCGCTTAAGGAAGCCCCCATCCGTGCGGTAGCGGTGCTTGCGGGTGGCACGGCGGGTTTCATGGCCACGGCGCCCTTCGCGATATTGAACCAGGCGGACTATATGGAAGGCCTCGCGTTCCTGCTGCGGCAATATAACGCGCCGCAATGGCCCTATGGCTTGGGCGAGGCGTCCACACCGGCGCGTCTTGCTTACGTTGTGTCCTACTTCGGCGCGACCGCGGGGGCGCTCACATTGATCATGGCCGTTGCCGGCGCCGCCTGGACGGCGGCCGCGCGAAATTTCCGCGCGCTCGGCGTTTTCCTATGCTGTTTCGCTTTCGCGGTCTGGTTCGCGACCTATCCCACGTTCTTCGAGCGCAACTTCAGTCACATCGTTCCCGTCGCCTTGATCTTCGCGGCGTACGACATTGTTTGCCTGGCCGCGCGCCTTCCGCGCGCGGCACTACGGATCGCCGCCGTCCTCACTGTTTTTGTGATCGCGGCTTATCCGGCGGCGCGCATGACCTATCTGCTGCTCGCGGAAGAAGTCAGCGGCCAAAGCTGGCGGGATCTCGGTGCGTTGCGCCATGCGCTGACAACAACCTATGACGCGGAACTCACAATCCTCGACGCGCGCGAGGACTATAAAAATCTTGAAGATGGGAACTTTCGCCTGTGCGGCCGCTGGCTGATCGAGATGCCGCACTATCACGGCATACGTAGCGACGCCGCGTTGACCCAGGTTGCCGCCGCGACGGGATTCAAGGAGGTGGGGCGCTTTACGTCGCACTTCGCCTATGTGCCGACCAGCAGCTTGCACACTTACGTCATGCCGACGCGGGTCTATCTTTTCCGGGACAACGAGGCCGATGCATGCGAACCGCAGACAGATGTGGCCGACCCGCGCAGTGCGGGCGCGGCGCTTCCGCTGCGGAACGTCGACGCGGAGCCAGCCTGGACCAAGGGCGGCGCCTATCCGACCTACGTCGGTTTCGCTCCTGAGATTTATTATGGCACATGGTCGTGGGTCGGCGGCCCGCCCACGGGAACGCTACGCATTACAGCCGACGTGAGTGGACAGACAGAGGTGTTGTTGCCTTATCTGACGGGCGCCGATGCGCACGCGCAGTCCGTGCGAATCACGGAGCGGACGACCGGCGCGGAGATCCTGAAACTCGCGCCGCTTCCCGCATCGGCGAGATGGAGCTATCGGCGTGTGGCCCTTCCATCCGGCACAGATGAAATCATCATCGAAGCCACAGATGCCGGCGCGTCAGCGACGGAGTGGTATGCGATCGCGCCGCCGCTGGCGGCGGTGAAAGGCCGCTGACTTACGCCGCCTGTGTTTTCAGCGGCACGGGTTCACGGATCGGCAGATTGGTAAGGGCCGCTGCCGCGGCGAGGATCGCATCGACATACCACATCCACTGGTAATTGCCGGTGGAGGCGAAGGTCAGGCCGCCGAGCCAAGCGCCGAAGAAGCCGCCAACCTGGTGCGAAAGCAAAGTCATCCCAAACAGCGTCGCGAGATAACGCGTGCCGAACAGCTTGCCGACGATCGTCGCGGTGGGCGCAACGGTGGCGAGCCACGTCGCGCCGAGACCTGCCGCGAAGATGTAGAAGGTCAGTGCCGTTTTTGGCGCAAGCAGATAGGCGAGAATCAGCGCCGTGCGCGAGGCGTACATCACGAACAGCACATGCTTGCTGCGGTAGTGGCCGGTCGCCCAGCCGGCGACGAGGCTGCCGGCGACATTCGCAAGACCGATGATCGCCAGCGACCAGCTCGCCACCGAGGGCGTCATGCCGCACAGAGCGATTTCGCCCGGAAGATGCGTGACGAGAAAGGCGATGTGGAAGCCGCAGGTGAAGAAGCCCGCATGAACGAGAATGTAGTTCCGGTCGCCGAAGGCTTCTTTGATGGCGGCGCTGAGGTTCGACGGCCCCTGCGTAACGGCCTGCGCGACCATTGCCGCTGGTTTACGCAACATCCACGCTAACGGTACCGCCGCGAGGGCGGCAACGGCGGAAAGCCACATCGCGCTCGCCCACCCCGCGCCGGCGATAATGGTTTGCAGGATCGGCGCGAACACGAACTGACCGAACGACCCGCCGGCGTTGGAGATCCCCGCGGCCAGGCCGCGCTTGGCGGCCGGTACACGGTGAGAGAGTGCCCCCATGATGACCGACAGGCTCGCGGCCCCCGCACCCGCGGCGGACAATATCCCAATGGTGAGGATGAGCCCCAAGGTAGAGTCCGTGAACGAGGTTAGCGCGGATCCGATCGACAGCGCGATGAGACCGGCGGCCATGACGCGGCCCGGCCCATAACGGTCCGCCATTGCGCCCGCGACAGGCTGGATCGCGCCCCAGCTGAACTGACCGATGGCGAGCGCCAAGCTGATGGACGCGATGCCGAGCCCGGTGCTCTTGTCGATCGGCGCGACAAAAAGACCGGTGGTCTGACGAATACCGATGGTCACGAGCAGCATGGCCGCGGCGGCGCCGGCGGCGAGATGCCAGGAGGTCTGGGATTGGGACGGGTTCATGGCGCGCAACGTTATCCGATTTCAAAGCTGCCCCGGCCCCGCTATTCACGCGGGCGAGCCATGCATACGCGCTCTATGCCCTTGAGCGAGCTACAATATCCCCTGTACAACAGACCCACACAAGCCGTTAGGACAAGCGCGTGAGCGAGCGGGATCTGGTTTCCGTCGTCATTCCCATCTTCGACGAGGCCGAGAATGTCGGCCCGCTGGTCGCCGCGTTGATCCCGGCGTTGGACGCGCTTGCGCGTCCCTACGAAGTGATCTTCATCGACGATGGTTCGCAGGACGGGACCGCTGATGCCCTCGCCAAGGCCGCGTCTGACAACGCGAACATCCGGGTCATTACCTTCAAGCGTAATTTCGGCCAAACCGCCGCCATGATGGCCGGCATCGATCATGCCAAGGGCGCGGTGATCGTACCCATGGACGGCGATCTGCAGAACGATCCCGCCGACATTGGTCCGTTGCTCGCCAAACTCGACGAAGGCTACGGCGTTGTCTCCGGCTGGCGCCGCGACCGCAAGGACACGTACCTGACCCGCATCTTGCCCAGCAAGCTGGCGAACGGCCTGATCAGCTGGGTTTCGGGCGTGAAGCTGAAGGACTACGGCTGCACCTTGAAGGCCTACCGCCGCGAGGTGCTGGAAGGCTTTCGCCTCTATGGCGAGATGCACCGCTTCGTGCCGATCTACGCAAAATGGCAGGGCGCGCGGATCACCGAACTGCCGGTCAAGCATCACCCGCGCACCAAGGGCAAATCGAAGTACGGGCTCGCGCGCATCTTCAAGGTGATGCTCGATCTGCTCGTGGTGAAGTTCCTGACCCAGTACGAAACCAAGCCGATCTATATCTTCGGCACGGTCGGCCTGTTCTTCTTCTTTGTCTCGTTTTTCGCGGGCACCTACGCGCTTTACCTGAAATTCGTCGAGGCGACGGCCTTCATCTCGACGCCACTGCCGCTCCTCTTCACCCTCGGGTTCATCACCGGCACCATGTGCATCCTCATGGGCCTGCTCGCCGAGGTCCTCGTGCGCATCTATTACGAAGCGCAGAACAAGACGCCTTACACCGTGAAGGACCGCACCAATGTGGGCGGCGCCTCCTTCGGTTTCGCGCCGCCGCCGGGCGACGCGCGGCGCGTTTCCTAAATTATGTGCGGCATCGCAGGGTTCGTCGGCGAAGGGACGGCGGCCGATCTGAAGGCGATGGCCGACGCCATCATCCACCGCGGACCCGACGGCGAAGGTTACTTCGCCGATCAGCATGTGCCGGTGTTCCTGGCGAGCCGGCGCCTCGCGGTAGTGGACCTTCCCGGCGGCGCGCAGCCCATGTGGGACAGCACGGGCGATATCTGCGTGGTCTTCAACGGGGAGATCTACAATCACCGCGCCCTGCGCACGGAGCTTGAAACCCTCGGTCACAAGTTCCTCACCGATCACTCCGATACCGAAGTCCTCCTGTACGGCTTCAAGGCCTGGGGCCTGGACCTGTTCGTCCGCCTGAATGGAATGTTCGGCCTTGCGATTTACGATCGCCACCGCAAGACAGTGGTGATCGCGCGGGATCGCTTCGGCGAGAAGCCGTTGTTCTACGGCACCAAGACCGGCGCGCTGGCGTTCGCTTCCGAGATCACGGCGCTGCGCAAGCATCCGACCTATCGTGACGCCGTGCCCTCGAAACTGAGCCTGATGAAACTCTTCGCCCACGGTTTCTTCCCGGGCGAACACACGCCATACGAAGCGATCAAAAAGCTTCCGGCCGGACATATGATGATCGTGAACGCCGCCACCGGCGCGCGCGAGATCAAATGTTATTGGACCTTCGGCATTGATCCCAACACGCCGTCGGGATCCCCCGACGACTGGGCGGCCGAGCTGGAGTCCAAACTGCGCAGGGCCGTGATCTCGCGCATGGAAAGCGATGTGCCGCTTGGGATCTTCCTGTCGGGCGGCGTGGATTCCAGCGCGGTCTTGAGCTTCGCGGCCGACGCGCGCCCAGCCGCGAGCATCGAAACCTTCTCGATCGGCTTCAAGGAAAAGAGCTACGACGAGTCCGCTTACGCGGCCCATGTCGCCAGGCACATCGGCAGCACGCATCGTCGCGAGGTCTGTGACCTGACCGGCGCGCAAAATATGTTGCCCACCCTGCTCTCGCGCATGGACGAGCCGCTCGGCGATCCTTCGCTTCTGCCCACGTCGCTGCTGTGCGCGTTCGCACGCAAGCATGTGACGGTGGCCTTGTCGGGCGATGGCGGCGACGAACTGTTCGCGGGCTACGATCCATTCAAGATGATCCAGCGCGCCGAGATTTATGACAGCCTGATGCCGCGCCCGATCCATCAGGCTGTGCGCATGATGGCGGCGCGGCTGCCGCTGTCCGATACGAACATGAGCCTCGACTTCGTGCTGAACCGCGGGCTGATGGGCCTCAAGCGCCGCCCGGCGCTGCGCAATCCCGTGTGGCTGGCCCCGCTGCAGGGCGACGAGATCGAAGACCTGTTCCAGACGCCCGTGAGCGAGGAAGAGCTCTACAGCGAGGTGATCGCGGCCTGGGACGCCTCGCGCGCGGCCAACGCCGTGGACCGCGCCATGGAGTTCTACACACGCTTTTATCTCACCGACGACATCCTGGTGAAAACCGACCGCGCGAGCATGCGCGTCTCCCTGGAAGCACGCGCGCCGTTCCTGGAGAATGAACTGGTCGATTACGTGCGGCGCCTGCCCTGGCAGGTTAAACTGCGCGGCAATGTCGCAAGCGGCTATACGACCAAATGGATCCTGAAGCGGACCCTGGCCCACCGCCTGCCGGCGGAGATTTTGTCGCGCAAGAAGCAGGGTTTCGGGATTCCGCTGACGTCCTGGCTGCGCGGATGGTCGCCGCCGGAGAAACATGTGCCCTTTGTGAGTGACATGGCCCTGCGCGCACGCTGGGAGATGCACAAGAACCGCACGCGCGATGATCGCCGCGCGCTGTGGTGTTGGCTGGCTTTGGCGTACGGGCTCAATTGAGCCGATCGCGGCCCGCGAGATCAATGATCAGTCCCGCTACGGCGCCGATCACCGTAAGCCCCAGCAGGACTAGAGACAACGCGAAGGCGCCCGCTTCGGGTCCGCCGAGATAACCGATCGCGCCTACTAGCGAGGCTTCGCGCACGCCGATGCCGGCGATTGAGATCGGCACCAGCAGGACGATGGAACTGAAGCCGACCACCACCGTCCAGCCGGCGATGGGAAGGTCTATGCCAAGCCGCATGCCGACAAGCGCCGTGATCGCGACACACAGGGCCTGGAACATGAGTCCCAGGAGCAGCGCATAGGATAGGCGCCCCGGCTGCATCGAAGCGCGGCGCCAGGCCGCGAGTGACGGCCCGAAACGTCCGAGCCACGCCGGGACCGGAAGCAGAATGGCGCCGGCGAGGATGGCGATGGCGCCCCCGAGCGCGAGGACCGTCGCTGCGATGACCGGCTGGTCGAAGGTCGTGGCGTCGATCCCGATAGCGAGGGCGACAAGGACCAGAAGCGCGAAGATGCCGACGATCTTGTCCACCGCGACAGCGGCCAGAATCGCGCTGATATCGCCGCCCTTCTGCATCCGTGCGAGACGGACCGCTTTCACCGCATCCCCCGCCAGCTGCCCTGGCAACGCGACGCCATAGAGCACGCCGATCATGGTAAAGCGCCAGGACTGCCAGAGGGAGAGATCCGGGAGGAAGACTTGCAGCTTCACCGCATTGACGGCATGGGCGAGGAAATAGAGCAAAACGGCAAGGGCGATGGCGCCGGGGTCCAACGTCATCGCAGCCGTTAACGCTTCGCCCAGCGGAATACGCGCGATGACGAACCACAAGAGCCCGGCGCCGATGACGGCCTTCAGTGCAAAAAGAAGAGCGGGGCGCATAAGGAGTTCTCGTGGGTGAATCCCAAGCTTCAGTGTATTAGGCTGAGCAGATTCAAACTACTACCCCTCATCCGATCTCCCGTGACCCCGCGCCGCATCCTGTTCATCAACTATGAATACCCGCCCGTGGGTGGCGGCGGTGGCAATGCCATGCGCCATATCGCGCGCGAGATGGCCCGGCGTGGACACGCGCCTTTCGTGCTGACCGCCGCCCAAGGACGCCTGCCGCCCATCGACGTGACGGACGGGGTGACCGTACGGCGTATCCCCGCATTCCGGCGCCGTGTGGAACGCAGCGCGATCCCGGAGATGCTCGCATTCATGGTGTCCTCGATGCTCGCCGCGCCGGGTTACGCGCGCCAGTGGCGCGCCGACGCGGCAATCGCGTTCTTCACCCTACCCTGCGGCCCGACCGCTTCACTGCTCAAACGCACGAACGGCCTTCCCACCATCGTCGCACTGCGCGGCGGTGATGTGCCGGGCTTCGACCCCCTCACCATGAAGACCTACCACGCGCTCACGGGTGGCCTAATCAAGTGGTTATGGCATGACGCGGACGCGGTGATCGCCAACTCGGAAGGTCTCGCGGACATGGCGCGGGCACATGATCCCAAGCAACAGGTCGGCGTCATCTCGCAGGGCGCCGACACCGCCGGGATCGCGGCGAAGACGACTTACCCGGTGCGTGAAATCGTGGAGCTGCTCACCGTCGGCCGCCTTGCTGTCCACAAGGGGCTCGACGTGCTGCTCACCGCCCTCGCCCAATTGGCGCCCGATCTGTCTTGGCGACTGTCCATTGTCGGCGACGGACCGGAACGGGCGGCACTCAACGCACAGGTCTCGCGCCTGGGGTTGACGGCGCGCGTGACGTTCAAGGGGTGGGCGAAGCGCGACGCCCTGCCCGCGATCTATCGCGACACCGACCTGTTCCTACTGCCCTCGCGCGAGGAAGGAATGGCGAACGTACTGATGGAGGCGATGTGCGCGGGGCTGCCCAGCATCGCAACGCGCATCGCCGGCAGTAGCGAAGCCGTGATCGACAGCGAAACAGGGTTGCTCGTTCCCTCGGAGGACGCCCCTGCCCTCGCCCGGGCGCTCGAAGCGCTGATCCGCGATCCGGCGGCGCGCGAGCGCATGGGCCGGGCGGCGCGCGCGCGTGTCGAGCAGACCTATAGTTGGCCGGTGATAACCGATCAGTGGCTCGACATTGTCGAGCGCATCATCCAAAAACAGGGCGCATGAGTACACGGGCACCTGATGTGGACTACAACGCCGTCTGGACTGGCGCATGGGACGACATGCGCCGCTACGGGCCCATGGCGCGTCATTCGCGCCGCCTGATGCGGCGCATGACGGACGACTTGAATCCAGCCTCGATTCTCGACATCGGCGGCGGCGAGGGCTCCCTACTTCAAGTCCTCGGCGCGGCGCATCCGCACGCGAAGATGATGGGCACAGATCTTGCGGCGACGGCCGTCGATCTCGCGCGTAAACAAATGCCGCAGGCGGAATTCGCCGTGCTGGACGTGGTGAAAGACCGCCTGCCGCGCAGCTTCGATCTCATCGTCTGCGCCGACGTGGTCGAGCATATCGACGACGATCAAAGCGCACTGGACAATATGGCGGCGATGACCAATGCCGGCGGACATGTCGTTGTCGCGACTTTGCAAGGGCGTATGCGCGATTTCGAGAAAGACGTGGGCCATGTGCGCAACTACATCCCAGGGGAACTCGAAGAAAAGATGCGACGCGCCGGTCTGGTCGTCGATCGTGTGATCGCCTGGGGCTTTCCATTCTACTCGCCGCTCTATCGCGACGTCCTCGACATGGTGGACAGCAAAGGCACGACCGGAAAATTTGGACTCGTGCGGCGGCTGATCTGCCATGGGCTCTATACGCTGTTCCTTCTCAATCGTCATACGCGCGGTGACTATCTGTTCGTGCGGGCGCGCAAACCGTGATCACCTTGCGCATTCCTCGGATCGAGACGTCCCGGTTACGTCTTCGCGAATTCGTGGAAGGCGATATCGAAACCATGGTGAAAATCGCCGAAGACCCCGAGACCTCGCGCTTCATCACCAACGACGGACTCCCGAAAGACCGCGAACACGCCTGGCGCACCATGACCAATCTCATGGGCCATTGGGCCTTGCGCGGTTACGGCATGTGGGCGGTGGAGGAGAAGGCCAGCAACCGCTTCGCCGGTTACGTCGGCCCGTATTTCCCCGAAACATGGCCTGACAAGGAGATCGGCTGGACCATCGCCAGGGAATTCTGGGGCCGCGGCTTCGCGACCGAAGCCGCGCGCATCGCGCTGGAATATGCGCGCGATACGTTGGAATGGACAAAAGTCATACACGTCATCCACCCGGACAATTGGCGCTCGATCGCCGTGGCCGAACGGATCGGCTCAAAGCGCGTCGGCCAGTGGATGCGCGGCGGAAAGCCGCTGCATCTGTACGGCCAGGATTTGGGCGGTTAAGACGCATTCGCTTTAGGAATGCGAAGCGTTCCGAATTCACACAAAAATGCCAGCGCGGCGTTGACCGCGGCGTGATGTTTCGCCGATAACAAGCGCGGCGGTCTGCAAGGAGAAGTCACATGAAGGGCGACAAACAAGTCATCGCGTTCTTGAACGCCGTGCTGAAGAACGAGCTGACGGCGATCAATCAATATTTCCTGCATTCGCGCATCCTGAAGCAGTGGGGCATGAACCGCCTTGCGGCGAAGGAGTACGAAGAGTCCATCGATGAAATGAAGCATGCGGACAAGCTGACGCAACGCATCTTGTTTCTCGAAGGTCTTCCGAACCTGCAGGACCTTGGCAAGCTGATGATCGGCCAGGACGTGATGGAAATCATCAAGTCGGATCTCGGCCTTGAGAACGCGGGGGTGCCTGTACTGAAGGACGCCATCGCGCACTGCGAGAAGGTGGCCGACTACATCAGCCGTGAATTATTCGAGCACATCCTCGAGTCAGAGGAGGAGCATATCGATTGGCTGGAGACACAGCTCGATATGATCGAACGCATGGGCCTGCAGAACTACGTGCAGCTCCAGTGTTCGCCGGAAGATAAGGATTAGAAGAGACGAGAGCTTTTGTTTGGCCGCGTTTTTCTCGCCGAGCCGTTTTCCACCTCGGCGAAAAACGCGCCTTACTCGGCGGCCTGAAGCAGGGCCGGGCGGGCGACGTCGTCGATCAGATCCTGGGCCATGCAGGTGCAGTGGCCGCAGTTAATTTCCATGCCGAAAATCCGATAGGCGTCCGCGACGGTGCGGGCGCCCTGTTCGGTCGCACTGATGATCTGTTGGTCCGTGAGGGCGTTACAGATGCAGACGTACATGCCGGCTCGGCGCTCCCAAATAGCATTGCGAATCAGTCGCAGGGATCAATCTATTGTCATTGCGAGTGATTTGCAAGTGCTCTTTGTGCGCGCCTCAGCGATCTAAAATTATATCAGAGATAATTTTTAGATCGCATTTATCGGTTCTTTTGGAGCAATGCCCCATAGAACCCGTCCAACCCGCCCCATTCCGGCCAGTGCGCGGGGAGTGTCCCGAGGTCGCCGGCCCCGTCGATGAACTGGGCATCGCCGACGGCATCCTTGGGAAGGGCGACGTGGGTCAGCGTCGCATCGGCGGCGCACACCGCCGCGACCACCGCGCGCCGCTCCTCGGGCTGCAGCGAGCAGACACTATAGAGGATATAGCCGCCCGGCCGGACCATGGCCGCCGCAGCACGCAACAAATTCGTCTGCGTCGCCGCGAGGCTCTTGGGATCGAGCGCGGTTTTCAGCACGGGAAGATCGGGGTGACGACGGATCGTGCCCGTCGCCGTACAGGGCGCGTCGAGCAGTACCGCATCGGCTGGTTTAGCTGGACGCCACGTCAGCGCGTCGGCTTCCACGACCTCGGCGGTAAGTTTGAGGCGCGTGAGATTCTCGCGCAGCAGGGAAAGGCGGACGCCGGCGATATCGACGGCGGTGACCTTATGGCCGGCGGCGGCGAACTGCGCGGTCTTGCCGCCCGGCGCCGCGCAAAGATCGATGACGTCATGCGCGCCGGCGCCCAACACATGCATAAGCGCTTTGGCCGGCAACGCCGCCGCCGCGTCCTGCACCCACCAGGCGCCATCCGCGAAACCCTTTAGATCCTGCACACGCCCCGCATCGGTCAGGCGCAGACTCCCTGTCGGCAGTATTTCCGCGCCGAGGTCCGCAGCCCACTGCCGCAGATCGCCGGCATCCTTCAGCGACAGATCAAGCGGCGGTTCCTTGAGGTGCGCCTCCGCGATCGCGCGCGCCGACGCGGCGCCATAAGCGCCTTCCCAGCTGTTCCAAAGAAACGCCGGCGTATCGAGACGCGCCGCGTCCTGCGCCGCCACAAGCGCCGCGCCTTTCTCGGACACGCGCCGGAGCACTGCGTTCACAAAGCCCGACGCCGGCCCGTAGCCTTGTTTGGCCAAGGCGACACTCGTCGCCACCGCCGCATGCGGCGGCGTGCCGAGGAACAAAAGCTGCGCCGCACCCAGGCGCATGATGTCCATCACCGGATCGGACGGCTTCTTGCCGATGAACTCCTTCAGCACGGCGTCGATCTGGCCCAAACGGCGCAGGGTGGTGGCGACGAGGAGACGCGCAAAAGCGCGGTCCCGCGGCTCGAGCCGGGCGGTGTGCGCGTCGAAGCCATCGTCGATGCTGCGGTGTTTGCGTAAAGCGCTGTCGAGCAGCGCCAGCGCCGCTTTACGAGCGCCGATGTCAGCGGGGAGTTGATTCATGCGCCCATGGAGAACATTGGGCCCGCAAAGTCAATGCGGCGATCTAACCCCAAGGGCCCGGGCGGCGCGGCGCAGGTCCCGAAGCTTTCACCTGCGCGGCCGGGTCCCACGCGCCGGGGCCAGCATTCATAGAGGCCGGATCACGACCCGAGGACCCCGCGATTTCCTGCAGTTTCTTGACGCGGTTGGCGGTGGACGGGTGCGTGGAAAACAGGTTGTCCGCGCCACGGCCGCTCAGGGGATTGATGATGAACAAATGCGCGGTCGCAGGATTGCGCTCGGCGTCGTTGTTCGGGATGTGGCGCGCGCCGCGCTCGAGCTTGGACAAGGCCGAAGCAAGCGCGAGCGGATCGCCACTGAGGGCCGCACCGCCCGCGTCGGCGCCATATTCACGCGTGCGCGAGATCGCGAACTGCACCAGCATCGCGGTGAGCGGGGCGAGAATCATGACGGCGATAGTGCCAATCGCGCCCATGGGATTACGGTTGTCGCTGCCGCCACGGAAGAAGAACGCAAAGTTGGCGAGCATGCCGATCGCGCCGGCAAGGGTGGCCGTGATGGTCATCACCAAGGTGTCGCGGTTGAGGACGTGCGCAAGTTCATGCGCCATGACTCCGCGAATCTCGCGCTCGTCGAGCATATCGAGCAAGCCCGTGGTCGCCGCGACGGCGGCGTTCTCGGGGTTACGGCCGGTCGCGAACGCGTTCGGCTGCGGGTTCTCCATGATGTAGACTTTCGGCATGGGCATGTTCGCCCTGCGCGCGAGATCCTCGATCATGGCGTAAAAGCGCGGCGCGCTGGCACGGTCCACCTGCTTGGCGCCGTACATACGCAAGACCATCTTGTCGGAATTCCAGTAGGCGAAGGCGTTCATGCCCAGCGCGATCACGAAAGCGATGATCATGCCCTGCTCGGCGCCGATCAGATAACCGGCGGCGAGAAAAAGACCGGTGAGGGCGGCGAGAAGAAGCCCGGCCCGCATCGTGTTCATCGTATGTATTCTCCTAAAAAGACGTCGATCTGACGTATGTACGCGGATCGCCGCGTTCAAGTGGTGGCAAGGGCGACGATTTTCTATAGGGTGCGGCCATGACCGCTCAAAAGGACAATTCGGTAACATCCGATCCAGCAAGCCCCCCTCCGCTCGGGCTTTCGCCGGAGGCCGCCGCCCTCAAGCCGAAACAGGCCGAGAAGCCCGGCGCAAACCCGGCGCTCACCTTCCCGCCGGAGAAGGGCGGTCCGAAAGGTCTTGAACCCACGCGCTACGGCGATTGGGAAAAGAAGGGCCGCTGTTCTGATTTCTGAACAAAGTCCGTTACATTTGATCGCACCCGGCGCGCGTCCCGAGTCCCTCAATATATTTTTAAGTTCGCACTGCTAACTGGTTGATTCCGGCTTGGGTCTTTTTGCCCGTATAGGATCAGACCGGGGCGATGGGAGCTTGGTGTGCCGTTAGGTGAGTTTCTGAATCTGTTTCGGCGCCGGCGAGAGCTGCCAGCGGAGCGTGAGGGTTTCACGCGCGAAGAAGGTGAAGACGCGCTGGGGATCGAGCCTCTTCGCATTCTCATCAGCCCGCTTGCCGGCGATCTTCAAGGCCTGGCCGCGCGTCATATCCGCGACCGTCTCTCCGGACATACGGGTGTTGTCATTCAGGTGGCCGACCGGGCGCTCACGGCACCCGGCGCGGATCACGGCGCGCCGCTGTTCGTCTCCATGGCCGTGGACCTTGGCCGGCGCTGGCTGAAGCGCGAGCGTGCCGATCTTCTGATCTGGGGCGAAAGCGTTCCGGCGAAACTCTCCAATGGGCCGCAACGCGCGTCGTGGCGGCTGCGATTCCTATCCCTCTCCACGCCCATCCATCCGCAAAGCGCGAGCTTTTCGGCACTCGAGCGTCTTGAAGTGCCAGCGCTGTTCGACGACGCGACGGGCAATCTCGTGTTCGGGGCGGCGCTCGCCGCCGTCAGCGTCGAAAGTGCCGATGGCCTTCGCGCCCGCGCCGCTCTATTCCGCCCGGTTTTGCGCGCCGCCACGCGCTTCGCCGAGGGCGACATGGCAGGTACTGTTGCCGAGTGTGCGACCGCGCAAGCCTGTTACGCCGCGCTCCTGCTGCTGGAAGGCGCCCGTACAGGCAACGACAAAATGCTTCAGCGCGCCGTGGCCGTATATCAGGGCGCGCTCATCCTCGGGGAAGACGCCTTCCCGCTGCATGAACAAGCGATGATCGGCAGTCATATCGCCGACGCGCTTTCGCTGGTCGCCGAACTCACGGCGCAATCGCGCTTCTCGAACAAAACCATCGAATACTACCGCGCCGCCCTCGGCATGGTGCGCAAGGAAGTGTTCGCGGACGAATACGCCGCACTGCATACGCGCCTTGGCCTTGCCTTGCATGACCTCGCGCGGGCATCGGGCGAAGCGATCCACCTGAAAGAGGCAGCGGACGCCTTCACCGCCGCGACCAGCATCTGGACCATCACCGAAGCGCCCGAGCGCTGGGCCGATATCCAGAACTCTCTCGGCAGCCTGCTCGTCACCATGGGCCGCCTGACCCAACAGCCGTCATTGTTCGACAAAGCGGTCGCGGTATTCACCAAGATTGCCCAGACCCGCAGCCGCGCCCAGGCGCCGGCGGTGTGGGCCGCGACTCTGGCCAATATCGGCGCGGCGCTGAAGGAGAAGGGCGCGGCGGCTAAGGATGCGGCTTATCTGCAGCAAGCCTTGGAAGCCTTCGACCAAGCTTTGCAAGTCTTCGCCGAACTCGACCTCGAAAGCAGCGCCAAGGTGGTCGAGATGCAGCGCAACCATGTGCTGTCGCTGCTTGCCACCCACCGAGCTTGAATCTAAAGCTAGCGGTCAGTCATGACCGCTTCACCCACCCGCGCCGCGCTCGACCGCGGCATCGCCGCGCTCAACGCCAAGGATTTGCCGAGCGCCGAGACCGCGCTGCGCGAGGCTTTGAAGGCGGGTGAACCCGCCGCAGAAGCGAGCTTTTATCTCGCCGCGGTGCTGCGCGGGCAGCACCGCCACGACGAGGCGGCGGAGATCGCGCGTCGGTCCTTCGAGATCGCGCCCTTGATCGAGACCGCCTATCTTGGAGGAGAGATCGCCGCCACGCGTCTCGACGGCGCCGAGGCTCTGATGTGGGCGGACCGTCTTCAACACGTCAAGGCCAAGCATCTTCCGCGCGTGATCCGTGCGGGTGAAATATTCACAAACGCGAATCTCTACCGCGCGGCCGCGCGCTGTTTCGAAATCGCCGCGTCCCTGGCGCCGGACGATCTCGAACTGCTGCGGCGCCAATGTTATTGCGAAGCGTTCCACGATCGCGCCAAGGCCGTCCGCGTGCTGCGCGCCTTCGCCGAGCGCCACCGCGCCACGCCGCATCTCGCGTGCCTCGCGCTTTATCTGCTGCTGCCGTACCAGGAAAAGGCGTTGCGCGCGAATAGCGGGCTTCCCCCGGACGGACGCGATCCCAGCGAGCTTCACTTCCAGCTGTCGCAAACGGACTTCCAGGCCTGGCGGGCGGCCGCCGATCTATGGCTTACGGCAGCGCCGTCGTCGCCCGACGCCATCCAGATGATGGCCATGGTGCGCATCGCAGAGGGGCGCGCGCGCGACGCGGAGCCTTATCTTGAACGCCTGCGCGCCCAACGCATGAGTCTCGCGTCCTGTGCGCATTTCGGCGAGGCGTTCCTCGCCGCCGCCGCTTCCGCATCGCACCGTTTAGGCGAGAATCTTCCCCCGGTGGAGATGCTTGTAGACCAAGCGCCGAAGGGCCCATGGGTTTTCATGGCCTGTGACTCGGTTTACTTCGAAAAATTCGGCCGGGCTTTCGCGCGCTCGTTCGCGCTGCATGAACCGACGGCGCATTTACATCTGCACATCTTCGACCTTGGCGCGGAGGGCCGCGATTCTTTCCGCACGCGTCTCGTCCAGGCGATGGGCGGCGCAAGCTACAGTGTTAGTACGGAAACAAGCGGCCTCGCCGGGCACGCGGATGCGGCCTGCTATTACCATGCCGTACGCTTCATCAGGCTCGCCGTGCTCGCCGACGCTTGGACCTATCCGCTATGCGCCTTCGATGCCGACATGATCTTCAATCGCTCGCCGGATCTGTTGTTCGATTGGTTCAAGGACGCCGATGTCGGCGTCGCGCTGCTGACGGGGCGCGTCGAGCCGTCGAATCAAATCTGCGCCAATGTGCTGGGGATCGCGTCCACGCCTCGGGGGCGGGACTATCTACGCCTGACGGCGGGTTACCTTGCACTGGTGCGCGCACGCGGCCTGTTGCTATGGGGCATGGATCAGACCGCGATGTTCGCGGTCCTTGAGGACATGACGTATCGCGGCGGCGCACCGCGCGTCACCGGCGTTCCGGCATGGGTCTACGAAGGCGCCTATGCGCCCGAGGCGATTGTTTGGGTGGGCAAGGGTGCTCCCGATGACCCCAACTACCCCGCTTTTGAGGCGCGGCGGAAATCCCTTCTCGCGGAATTTCCGCCGGCCGCGAAATGACCGTTAAGCCGCGAGCGGGAGACGGGTGAGCGAGGCGGCCGCGGCACGCGCCGCTTCCAAACCCTTCGCGGCAACATCGGGACCCATGGCTTGGCCTTCGACTTCGATGAAGGTCACGTCGGTTAGGCCGAGGAACCCGAGAACAGTGCGCAGATAAGGCTCTTGATGGTTCATCGCGGACGTCGCCGCGTTCCCGGTGTAGAACCCGCCGCGGCTGACCACCACCACGACCGTCTTGTTCTTCAAAAGACCTTCGGGGCCTTGCGCGGTGTAGCGGAAGGTACGGCCCGCGCGGGCGATATGATCGATCCAGGCCTTGAGCGTGGTCGGGATGGTGAAGTTGTACATGGGCGCGGCAATGACGATCGTATCAGCGGCTTCCGCTTCGGCGATCAGAGAGTCGGCGAAAGCGACGGCGGCTTGTTCATCGCGCGTGCGCGCCTCCGGCGTCTTGCCAAGAGCTGCGAGAGTCTCGCTGGAGAGATGCGGAATATTCGAAGGCGCCAGGGCGCGCTCGATCACCCGGCCACCTGGATTGCTGCGCATCCAGCCGGCAACGAATTCGCCGGCGATTTCGCGGGATTTGGACTGGCCGTTGAATAGGCTGGAACTGACAAAGAGAAGGTTGGCGGTGTGTGCGGTGATCATGTGACCCCTCCTGAATTTGAATTCGCGCCTTTGCGCGTCGGGGGAAAACATGCGCTTTCGTATCCATCATTAAAATCGGCCAACTTGTGATAAAATTCATCATATTTTATGATATATAAATGTTGGACCGTCTCACCCTCGACCAGCTCCGCACCCTGATCGCGGTCGCCGAAACCGGCAGCTTTTCCGCCGCCGGACGGCGGCTGACCCGTGTCCAGTCGGGCGTCAGTCAAACCATTCAGTCCCTGGAAAGCACCCTCGGCATCGCGCTGTTCGCGCGCGAAGGAAAAACGCCGGTCCTGACCGACGCGGGCAAAGTGATCCTCAATGACGCGCGGCGGCTAGTGGACGGCGCTGAAGCTTTACGGGCGCGGGCCGAACAGATCGCCTCGGACGTCGAGCCTGAACTCACGCTCGCGGTGGACCCTATGTTCCCCGGCGCCCTGGTGCGCGAAAGCCTGAAAGCCCTCGCGGCCCGCTTCCCCTGCCTCCCGGTGACCCTATTCACCGAAGCGCTGGGCGGCGCCGAACAGCGCCTGCGGGACGGCACCGCGCGGCTTGGCATCTTCACGACCGTGGGCCGCGCGCTGCAGGGCCTGACCGTGGATGAACTTCCACCCATCACGCTGGTGCCTGTTGCCGCGCCCGATCATGCGCTGGCGAGAGAGAAGGGTCCCATCTCCAAGGAGATGTTGGAAGCACAAGTGCAGCTCGTGCTTACCGACCGCACACAGATCACGGCCGGCTTCTCAGGTGGCGTGATCAGTCACCGGGTCTGGCGCTTCGCCGATCTCGCGACGCGTCTCGATTATCTGCTGGCGGGATTCGGCTGGTGCAACATGCCGCTGCACATGGTGGAGGAGCACATCGCGGCGGGCCGCCTCGTGCACCTTCCGCTCGCCGACGATCAGACTTTGGATCTGCCCATCGCGGTGGTGTACAGCACGAAGCATCCGCCTGGGCGCGCCGGGCGTTGGCTGCTGGACGACATCAGGCCGCGCTTAGCGGCCTGCCCCGAAAGATTCAGTGGCAAAGCCGCCGCCCCGAAGCGCGCTAAGTCGAAACGCGGTTCCTGACCAGATCGTCCACCACCGCCGGATCGGCGAGGGTGGAGGTATCGCCGAGATTGCCCGTTTCATTCTCGGCGATCTTGCGCAGGATACGGCGCATGATCTTGCCCGAGCGTGTCTTCGGCAGGCCCGGCGCCCATTGCAGGGCGTCGGGCCGCGCGATCGGGCTGATCTCCTTCGAGACCCAGGCCGCGAGTTCTTTCTTCAATTCGTCGGTCGGTTCCACGCCGGCTTTCAGCGTGACGTAGGCGTAGATCCCCTGGCCCTTGATATCGTGCGGATAGCCGACCACAGCGGCTTCCGCGACGGACGTATGACCGACGAGGGCGCTTTCCACTTCCGCGGTACCGAGGCGATGACCGGAGACGTTGATGACGTCGTCGACACGGCCCGTGATCCAGTAGTAGCCGTCCTTGTCACGGCGGCAACCGTCACCGGTGAAATATTTTCCGGGATAAGTCTTGAAGTAGGTCTCGATGAAGCGCTGGTGGTCGCCGTAAACCGTCCGCATCTGGCCGGGCCAGGATGTCTTGAGACACAGATTGCCGACGCCCGCGCCTTCGATCTCCTGACCGTTGGCGTCCATGAGGCACGGCTCGATGCCGAAGAACGGCACGGTGCCGGACCCAGGTTTGAGTTTCGTCGCGCCGGGGAACGGCGAAATGAGGATCCCGCCGGTTTCCGTCTGCCACCACGTATCGATGATCGGACAGCGGCCATCGCCGACCACGCGGTGATACCAAAGCCAGGCTTCGGGATTGATCGGCTCACCCACGGAACCGAGCAGGCGCAGGGTCGCGCGCGACGCGCGCTTCACCGGCGCCTCGCCGTCCTTCATCAGAGCGCGCAAGGCCGTCGGCGCGGTGTAGAAGATATTCACGCCGTGTTTGTCGATGACCTGCCAGAAGCGCGAGGTGTCGGGATAGTTCGGGACACCTTCGAACATGAGTGTGGTCGCGCCGTTGGCGAGCGGGCCATAGACGATATAGCTGTGGCCAGTGACCCAACCCACGTCGGCGGTACACCAGTAAACTTCGCCCGGCTTGTAGTCGAAAATGTATTCAAACGTCATCGACACATAGACGAGATAACCGCCCGTGGTGTGCAAAACACCTTTGGGCTTTCCGGTCGAACCCGAGGTGTAGAGGATGAACAGCGGGTCTTCGGCGTTCATCTCAGCCACGTCGCAGCGCGGCCGCGCCTTCTCGGTGGCCGTGTGGTACCAGACATCGCGCGGCGTGCTCATGGGCACCTGGTTGCCCGTGTGCTTCACCACGATCACATTGCGCACCGACGGCGCGGTCTTCAGCGCCTCGTCGACATTCAGTTTCAGCGGAACGATTTTACCGCCGCGGCGGCCTTCGTCGGCGGTGATGACCAGTTTCGCGCCGCAGTCGTTGATACGCTCGGACAGAGATTTCGGCGAGAAGCCGCCGAATACCACAGAGTGAATTGCGCCGATGCGTGCGCAGGCCAACATCGCGACCGTCGCTTCGATGATCATCGGCATGTAGATGCACACACGGTCGCCTTTGGCGACATTATGCGCCTTCAGAACGTTCGCGAGGCGGCAGACCGCCTCGTGCAGCTCGTTATAGGTGATGTTCTTGGACTCTTTCGGATCGTCGCCTTCCCAGATGATCGCGATCTGGTTACCACGCTGCGCGAGGTGCCGGTCGAGGCAATTGTAGCTCGCGTTCAACGTGCCGTCATAATACCAGCGGATGTGCAGGTCCTTCTCGTCGAAGGACACATCCTTCAGCTTGGAATAGGGCGTGATCCAGTCGAGCCGGCGTCCGGCTTCGCGCCAGAAGGTGAGCGGATCATTCGTCGATTCAGCGCGCAGCTCCTTATAGCGACGCTCGTCGATGATTGCGTTCTTCGCGAACGCGGGCGGCACATCGATCACGATTTCGTCTGACATCTCATCCCTCCGGGCAGCGTGTCTGGGATGATAACGGGCGCGCGCAGGCGAAGTCACGCCCCGAGCGTGTAATCGGAATCGGCGCAGAAAATTTTGCCGTCCTCGACCCGGATGGGAAAAGATTTGAGACTTTCGCCCTTGCACGGGCCACGAAGACATTTCCCGCTGCCCGGTTCGAAATGCGCGCCGTGATTGGCGCAAAACACGAACGATGCGGAAAAATCGAGGAAAACGTCGGGCACGCTGTTGAGCGGCAAGCGCGCGTGCGGACAGGCGTTGAAGTATGCGTTGATGCCGCCCGCATGCCTGACCACGAAGATCGCGCGGCGGATTCCGGCGTCCTCGACAATGATTTCCTTTGCACCCGTAGCCGCGAGATCGGCAAGGCGGCAAAGGACCGTCATCTTACTTGCGCTTACGCGGCTTCGCGGGCTTGCGCGGCGGCTTGCGGCTGGGCTTTGCCGGCGCCTTGCGCGATTTTGCCGGTTTGGCGGGCCTGGCTGGTTTCGGTAGAGGCGGTTTCGGCGCGGCCTTGGGCTGACTCTTGGCGGGAGTCTTGGACGCGACTTTCTGGGCGACCTTACGCGTGCTGATCAGCGGCGCGCGTGGACGCACGACGCGGCGGCGCACGCGGCGGCGAGCCGCGGGCGACGGATTGGCCTTGCGGCGCATCTTGCGGCGGGCCTTCTTGGCGACTTTCGCGGCGATCTTCGCGGCGGCCTTCACGGGTTTTGCGATCTTGCGCGGCTGGACGTCACCCTGACCTTCGCGGCCGTAGTTGTCGGCGATGCGCACGATGTCGTCCTCGCCCACATACTCACCGGACTGCACTTCGATCATATGCAGCTCCACCTGGCCCGGATTGCTGAGGCGGTGGATGGCGCCCGCCGGCAGGAAGGTCGACTCGTTTTCGCGCAGCTGGAACTCTTCATCATTGCGCGTGACGATCGCGATTCCGGTGACGACTACCCAATGCTCGCTACGGTGCCAGTGCTTTTGCAACGAGAGCTGCGCGCCGGGCTTCACGCAGATGCGCTTCACCTTGAAGCGGTGGCCTTCGTCGATATTCTGGAACCAGCCCCAGGGACGGTAGGTGCGGTTTTGCGCCGTCGCCTCGGTGCGGCCCTTGGCCTTCAACTGCTCGACGACTTTTTTTACGGCCTGGTCGTGCGCCTTGTCGGCGACAAGCACGGCATCGGGCGTGACCACCACGATGGCGTCTTTAAGACCGATCACCGCCGTGAGCTGTTTTTCGCTGCGGATATAGGTGTTCTGGGTCTCAAGCGCGATCACGTCGCCGAGGGTCGTGTTGCCCAACGCATCGTGCGCTGTTTCCTGATGCAACGCGCTCCAGGAGCCGACGTCGGACCAGCCCATGTCGACGGGAACGACGGCCGCCTTGTCGGTCTTTTCCATCACGCCGTAGTCGATGGACTGGCTGGGCACTTCAGCGAAGGTCTTCGCATCAAGCCGGAAGAAAAAGAGATCGTTCTTTCCCTCTTTAAGCGCACGGCGGCAGGCCGGCACGATCTCGGGCTCGCCGCGTTCGAGTTCGGACAGGTAGAGGCCGACCGGGCACAGGAAGATGCCGCCGTTCCAGTCGTAGCCACCTTCCTGCAGGAACCGCGTCGCGGTCGCCACATCTGGTTTCTCGACGAACGTTTCGACCTTGAAGGCATGTTTTCCGAGCGCACCGCCGCGCTTGATGTAACCATAAGCGGTCGCGGGCGCGTCGGGCTTGATCCCGAAAGTGACAAGATGGCCCGCGCGCGCGACATCCACCGCGGCCGCGACCGCGTTACGGAACGCATCGGGATCGCGCACGGAATGATCGGACGGCATAATCAGCATCAGGTCGCCCGGCGCCTCTTCCAGAAGCAGCGCGGCGACGGCAGCGGCTGGGGCCGTGTTGCGCCCCTGCGGCTCGATGATGACCGCTTTCGGTTCCACGCCGATGGCGCGAAGCTGCTCGGCAACGATGAAACGGTGCACTTCGTTGCACACGACCAGCGGAGGCTGAACTTCGAACGCCGCACCCGAGGGCGCCGCACCGAGCCGCTGTGCCGTTTCCTGAAGGAGGCTCTTGTCCGAGGTCAGCGGCTGAAGCTGCTTTGGGAATTCCTCGCGCGAGAGCGGCCACAGGCGCGAGCCAGAGCCACCCGACAGAATCACAGGAAAAAGACGCACCGGTTTGGTCACGGAAGCTCCTCTATCTCACGTCAGCTTATTTGCCTTTTGAGCCAGTATCCACTTCATCGCGAAGCGGCCTTTCAAGCAGGCTTTTCAACATGGCATCGATGGCGGCGCCGTGATTGAGAACCTGATCGATGGCGCTGCAGATGGGCATATCGACATGGAGTTTGGCGGCGAGGGTCACGACGGCCTCGGCGGTCGTGACGCCTTCGGTCACGGACCGGCGAGCCCCCAGAACCTCCTCCAACGTTTGCCCCTTGCCCAACGCAACGCCCAAGGAATAGTTGCGGGACTGGGTGGAAGTGGCGGTCAGGACGAGATCACCGAGCCCCGAGAGCCCCATCAGGGTCTCCGGCTTGCCGCCGCGCGCGACCGCGAGACGTACGATTTCCGCAAGTCCGCGCGCGAGTAGGGCGGCGCGGCCGTTGGCGCCCAGCCCCTTGCCTTCGACAATACCGCAGCCGATGGCGAGCACGTTTTTCACGGCGCCGCCGACTTCCGCACCAACGATATCGGTGGATACATAAGGCCGGAACGCCGGAGATCCGATCGCCGCGGCGACTTTCCGCGCGAGTTCGGGATCGGTGGCGCCCAACGTGATGGCTGTGGGCAGGCCGGTCGCGACTTCTTTGGCGAACGTCGGACCCGACAGGATCATGAGCGGCGCACCCGGCAGGCATTCGGCCACGACATCGGTCATCAGAGCCGAAGTGCCGCGTTCGATGCCCTTGGCGCAAATGACCACGGGCACCTTCGGCTTGAGAAGACGCTTCAACTTTTCACAAGTGGCGCGCAAATGCTGCGCCGGCGTGACGAGAAGCACGATATCCACATCGGCCGCGACGGCGAGATCGGTCGTGGCGGCGATACCAGGTTCAAGGGCGACACCCGGAATATAAGGCGTATTGCGCTGGTGCTGATTGATTTCGGCGGCGACCTCGGGCTCCAGGGCCCACAGGCGCACATCGCGTCCCGCACGGCGGCCCACCACCGCGAGAGCGGTTCCCCAGGCGCCGGCGCCGATGACTCCAAGCTTATGCATGCGGTTCTTATTCTATTGTTTTGTCACGGTCTTCGCACGAGGGTATCGCATCTGTCCATGGCTGGATAAGCGGTGGATCAAGGACGGAACGAAAGCGCCCGATCGGCCGTTGCTTGCCGGCCTTTTCGCGTTTAGATGACTTCATGACCATTCTTCTCACAGGCGCCGCCGGGTTCATCGGCTATCATGTGGCCCGGCGCCTTCTGGAGGCCGGGCGCAGCGTCGTCGGCATCGATAATTTCAATTCTTATTATGATGTGCGCCTGAAAGAGGCGCGCTGGGCGCAGCTGGAACAACAGCAAGGCTTCATTGGCCGCCGGCTGGACATCGCGCACAAGGACGCGCTTCTGGACTTTTGCGACAAAATCCAGCCGACATATATCGTTCATCTCGCCGCCCAGGCCGGCGTGCGTTACGGCCTCGAGAACCCGACCGCCTATGCCGACGCCAACCTCACCGGCTTTTTAAATGTGCTGGAAGCAGCGCGAGCCCTGAAAGTCATCCATCTGGTCTACGCTTCAACCAGCTCAGTCTACGGCGCCAACCGAGCCATGCCTTTCGCCGAACATCACAGCGCTTCGCATCCGGTGAGTCTGTACGCAGCGACCAAGCGTGCGAACGAGCTGATGGCCCATTCTTATGCGCATCTGTTCAAGATTCCGGTGACAGGTCTGCGCTTCTTCACGGTATACGGACCCTGGGGCCGCCCCGACATGGCGCCGCATAAATTCACCGCGCGCATTTTCGCAGGCGATCCCATCGACGTGTACAACGGCGGCAAGATGATGCGCGACTTCACCTTCATCGAGGATATCGTTGAGGGTGTCGTGCGCGTGACCGATCACATCCCGGTCGCCGACGATGGCTGGGACCCGATGAACCCGACGACGGACGGCTCAGGTGTCGCGCCTTACCGCGTGTTCAACATCGGCCGCGGCGCGCCAGTCGATCTCATGGATTTCATCGCGACCCTGGAAAAGCATATCGGCAAGAGGGCCGTCCTCAACATGATGCCGATGCAGCCGGGCGATGTCGAAGGCACATGGTGCGATGTGAGCGCGCTGGGCCGTGCCGTCGATTATCAGCCGCGCGTGTCGCTCGATGAAGGCTTGGATAAAACCGTCGCCTGGTTTCGCGATTATTATAAGGTCTAGGCTTTCACGCCCGCGCCTCTGGCGGGCGGGGCGGTGGGATCGAGGGGCCAGCGCGGCCTTGCCTGGAAATCCAATCCATCCGTCAGCCCCAGCTTGAAGCGCTCAAGCGCCGCCCAGGCGATCATCACGGCGTTGTCGGTGCAAAGCGCGAGCGGCGGCGCGACGAACGAAAAACCGGCCGCGTGGGCGCGCTTTTCGAGTTCGGCACGCAGCGCCGTATTCGCCGCTACGCCGCCAGCGACGACCAGCGAACGGCCTTCATAAGCACCGCTGAAAGTTTCAAGCGCGCGGCGCACGCGGTCGCCGACGGATTCGACAACAGCGGCCTGGAACGAAGCGGCGAGGTCGTTCACGTCTTTTTCGCTCAAGGGTCCGGGCGGAAGATTCTCGACCGCGACGCGTACGGCGGTCTTCAATCCGGAGAAAGAGAAATCGCATCCCGGCTTCCCCTTCATCGGACGCGCGAACGCAAAGCGCGTGGCGTCCCCCAACTTCGCGGCGCGCTCAATGGCGGGCCCACCGGGATAGCCGAGTCCGATCATCTTCGCGACCTTGTCGAAGGCTTCACCGGCGGCGTCATCCACGGTGGTGCCGAGCCGGCGATATTTTCCGACCCCTTCGACCGCGAGCAGCTGACAATGCCCGCCGGAGACGAGGAGGAGAAGGAATGGAAACTCCACTTTGTCCGAAAGGCGCGCCGTGAGGGCATGACCCTCCAAATGGTTGACCGCGACGAAGGGGATTTTGTGCACGGCGGCGATGGCCTTGGCGGACATCACGCCCACCAATACGCCGCCAATAAGGCCCGGGCCCGCCGTCGCACCCACGGCGTCGAGATCGGCGAAATCGACCTGCGCTTCGCTCATGGCCTTCGCGATCAAACGATCGAGATGGGCGAGGTGCGCGCGCGCGGCGACCTCCGGAACGATACCGCCGAAGACCGCATGCTCTTCCATTTGTGAAAGAACGGCATGGGCGAGCACGGCCCCGTCCCCGTCCACGACGGCGGCGGCGGTCTCATCGCAACTGGTTTCTAGTCCAAGGACAATCATGGCTTTCCACTTAGATAGGTAGGCTCTACAACGTTTGTGAAATGAACGCCAGGAAGCGGCCATGCGGGTTCTAATTACGCAGCCGGCGCAGGAAGCTGCGATCTCGGCGAGGGCGCTGGCTGCCCGCGGCCACGAGCCCATCATCATCCCCCTGGTTACCGTCGAGCGCGAAAGTGCGCCGGCCATCAACCTCGCCAGTGCTCAAGGCTTTCTCGCCACGAGCCCCGAGGGCGTACGCGCCCTCGCCGACCATGTAGGCGTGCGCACCTTCCCCATTTTCGTCGACAGCGATCTGACCGCCGCCGAAGCCCGGCGCCTCGGTTTCAAGGACGTGCAGGCGGCCAAGGACGACTCGCAAGACCTCGCGCGCCTGGTGGAACGCGCGCTCAAGCCCGCCAACGGCGCGCTGGTCTATGCCTGCAATACCGCCGCGCCCGTGAACCTTGGCGCGATGTTGGGCAACATGGGCTTCGCGGTGCGGCCTCTGCCGCTCTACAGCATCAAACGTGTCGCCGAAATTCCGCAAGAACTGCGCGCGAAGCTGGAGAGCAAAGGCATCGATGTCGCGCTGTTCATGTCCCCGGATGAAGCGCGCGCGTTCGTGACCTTGATCCAGCGCGATGAAACCGCGCCGCCGATCACCGGCCTCAAGACCGTGACCGCGACACCGGCTATCGCCGCGCCGCTGCGCGCCTTGAAGGGCGCGAGCGTCACGGTGGCGTCCGCCAGCGATCCGGACAGCGTGTGGGCCACGCTCGACGGCGAACTGATCGACAAGGTCGAGGAGGAGCGCCGCGAACGCGAACGCAAGATCAAGGAGGAAGAGGCGCGGCGGCGAGCGGAAGAAGAGCGCGAACGAATCGCCCGCGAGAAAGCCGCAGCGGAACATATCGAACGCGAGCGACTCGAGGTGGAGCGTCAACGCATCGCGAAAGAAGAAGCCGAACGCGTCGAACTTGAGCGCCTGGCGCGCGAGGAGGAACGCCGCGTCCGCGCCGAGGACGAGCGCCGACGCAAAGAAGAGGCCGAGCGCGTACGCGCTGAAAAGCTCGCGCGTGAGAAGGCGGAGAAGGAAGAACGTGACCGCCTGCGCGCGGAAGAAAAAGCGCGCGCAAAGGCCGAACGGGAACGACTTGCCGCGGAGAAAGCAGCGCAGGAGCAGGCCGGGCGCGCGCGGCTCGCCGCTGAACGGGCCGAACGCGAGCGTCTGAAAGCCGAAGAAGCGGCGCGCGCGAAAGCGGAGAAGGAAGAACGTGACCGCTTGCGCGCGGAAGAAGAAACGCGCGCAAAGGCCGAACGGGAACGACTTGCCGCGGAGAAGGCGGCGCAGGAGCAAGCCGGGCGCGCGCGGCTCGCCGCTGAACGGGCCGAACGCGAGCGCTTGAAAGCCGAAGAAGCGGCGCGCGCGAAAGCGGAGAAGGACCGGCTCGCCGCTGAGCGCGCGGCGCGCGAAGACGCGGAACGCGAACGCTTGCGCAAAGAGAAAGAGGAACGCGAGCGTCTGCGTGCCGAGGAAGAAGCGCGGCAGCGCTTGGAGAAAGAACGCCTCGCCGCCGAACGCGCGGAGCAGGAGCGCCTGCGCAAGGAACGCGAAGACCGTGAACGGGCCGAACGCGCAGAGCAGGAGCGCTTGCGCAAGGAGCAGGAGGCGCGCGAACGCGCCGAGCGGGACCGTATCGCCGCTGAACAGGCTGCGCACGAGAAAGCGGAACGCGAGCAGCGCGCTCGCGAGAAGGCAGCGCGTGATGAAGCCGAGCACCAGCGTCTCGCTGCCGAAAGGGCGGCCTGGGAAGAAGCCGAACGTGTGCAACGCGCGGCCGAGAAGGCCGAACGCGAGCGCTTGGATGCCGAGCGTCACGAACGCGAACGAATCGCACGCGAGGCGCGGGAGAAAGAGCGTGCCGAGAAAGAGCGCCTCGCCCGCGAAGAGGCCGAACGCGTGCGTGCCGAAAAGGTACGCATCGCCGCCGAGCGCGAAAAGGAGCGCCTCGAGAAGGAACGCGGCGCGCGCGAGGAGGCTGAACGCGCGCGGGCCGAGGCGGCACGCCTCGCCGCCGCGCGGGAGGAAGAACGCCTTGAACGCATGCGAACCGCTCGTGAAGAGGCGGATCGCGCCCGTGCGGAGAAGGAACGGCTCGCCAACGCGCGCGCGGAAGCGGACCGCATCGCACGGCAAAAACGCGAGGAGGAAGAGCGGATCGAGCGCGAGAAACGCGCCGAGACTGCACGCCTGGAGAACGAACGCCTCGCGCGTGAAAAAACCGAACGCGAGCGCCTGAAGACCGAACAGGCCGCGCAAGAGGCCGAGCGCAAACGCATCCTTAAGGAAGAAGCTGCCGCGCAAAAAGCGCGAGATGAACAAGCCCGGCGCGAAGAAGCGGCCGCGGCGCGCGCCGCGCAGGAACGCCTGGCTCAGGAACTGGCCGAACGCCGCCGCGCGGAAAAAGAAGAAGCCGGCCGCGCGCAAGCCGAACGCAAACGTCTGGCCAACGAACAAAAGGCACAAGCAAAGGCCGAGAAAGCTCGCATGGCGGCCGAACGCAAGCCTTCCGGCGGCTGGTTCTCCAGCCTCTTTGGAAAACCGGCCGCGCCGGCTGATCCAGCGCCCGATCCCCGGTGGAACATGGTGGTCAGCCATGATCCACCATCCCCGACAGACCCACCCGCGGCCATAGCCTCCGCCGCGCCCTCATGGAATGATACGCCGATGACCGATCCCGTGCGCGAAACCAAGGATAACCCACCGGTTCCTGTGCCATCCGCACTGCAGGAGTTGGACGAACTCGTCGCCCGCGAGAGCCACGGCAAAGAAAGTGCTGCTGAGTCCCTCGCCGACGCGAAGCCCGCCGCACGCAGCGGCGGCGGCCGCTCGGCGCAGATGCAGGCGGAAGATGCGGCCGACGAACGCATGCGCGACCGCCTCGCGAGTTGGGGGCGCGGGGAGCCCGAGACGCCGCAGCCACATGACGGCGAACAAGCCGATCCGGTCCCGGAGGCCGCCGTCGCGCCGCCGCCCGTCAGACGCCGCGGGGCCGGCCGATCCATCGCGCTGTTCTTTGTGCTCGCCACGATCGCCACCGCCGCGATGATGACCTCGCACCGCTGGCTGCCGCTCCTGGTGAAAGAGCCGCCCGCGCCGGTCGCGAGCGCGCCCGCGCCAAATGCACCGGCGCCCACGCCGCCCCAGGTCAAACCGGCGCCGCCCGCCGTGGCGCCGGCCCCAAGCGCGCCGGTTGCGCCGGCGGCACAGCCCGCCGCACCGTCGCTCGGCGATACGTCCAACCAGACCATCGCGGCGCTCATGGCCCGCGTGGCGACACTGGAAGCCGCGCTCGGCAACACCGCGCGCCTCGATGAAATCAATCGCCGCGTCGAATCCCTCGCGGGCCGCAGCGCCGATGCAAACAGCGTGCTCGCGCTCGCCGACCGCGTCACGGCCCTCGAACAGGCCGGCCGCAGCGCCGCCGATCAACGCGCGGTCGCGGTCGCGCTGACCATCGCCGCCACGCAGTGGCGCGACGCGGTGGTCACGGGGCGGCCCTTCTTGAAAGAATGGGACACCGTCAAAGCACTGAGCGGCCAAAGCCAGACCGATACGGTTTTCGCGAAATACGCCGGCACCGGCTTGCCGACGTTGGCCGAGATGCAGCGCCGCCTCGACGTCGCCGCCGCGGCGGCGGTCCGCGCGAGTTATCTGCCGAATGATACAGCGAGCTGGCTGCGCCGAACCTTGGACCGCGTATTCTCGGTCATCTCGGTCCGCCGCACCGACGTCGATACCGGTGACGGCGTGGACGCGATTTTCGTGCGCGCCGAACGCGCCGCCGAGGGTGGCAATCTCGCGGCGGCGGTCGCCGAGATGAAAAAGCTGACGGGCGCGCCGCTCGCCGCCGTCACGCCGTGGATCGAGCTCGCCGAAGCGCGCGTCGCGGCGGAAGAGGCCGCGCAGGAATCGGTAATCGCCGGGGCGACGACGCTGGCGCAGCCAAGCGCCACGCCGGCCGCTGCCGCCTCGGCCGCAAAGGCGGAGTAACCGCACATGCTGCGCCTCATCTTTTACATCGCCGGCCTCGCCCTTCTGGTCAGCGCATCCGTGTGGCTCGCCGACGAACCGGGCACCGTCGTCCTGGAGTGGCGCGGCTGGCGCGTCGACACCTCGGCAAGCGCGCTTGTCGCGCTGTTCATCGCAGCCGTGCTGCTCGTCGCATTCCTGTTGCGCGCGCTAGCCATCGTCAGCGGCGTCATCAGCGCGGTGTCGGCCGCGCGCCAGCAGCGGCGGTTGAACCGCGGCCTCGCGAGCCTCGCCGACGGGTTCGCCGCCGTGCAGTCGGGCCAGACTTCGGCGGCGCGCCGGTTCGCAAAAGAAGCCGCGTCGCTGCTACAGAGCAATCCCGCCGTCCTGATGTTGCGCAAGGAAGCGGCGGAACTCGTCGGCGACATGAAAGAAATGAAGGAAGCGGCCACGGCCCTTCTTGAACGCCCACAGACCGAGCTGGCCGGATTGCGCTCGCTGGCGGTCAAGGCCGCCAGCGAAGGCGATACAGTCGGCGCACTCAATCTCGCCAAGCGCGCCATGGCGCGCAAGGACCCGCCAGCCTGGGCGATCGAGATGGCGCTCGATCTCACGATCGCCTCCAGCCAATGGCATGAAGCGCTCGCCTTTGCGGAGACCAAGATCGCGCGCGACAATTTTTCGAACGAGGACCTCCAACGCATCAAGACGCGCCTCCTCTTGCAGCAGGCGCAGATGGAAATGAAAAGCGGCGACTCACAAAGCGCTGCTTCGCTTGCACGCCAAGCTATCGATCTTGGTGGAGCGCCCGTGGCCGCGACCGCGACCTATGCACGCGCGATGGCGGCCCAAGGCAAAGGCCGCAAGGCCGCACATCTCGTCGAGAAGATGTGGGAGACTTATCCGCACGCCGATCTTGCGGCGGCTTACCGCGTGCTGATCCCCGGTGAAACGGCGCTCGACTACGCGCGGCGGGTTGACAATCTCACGCGCATCGACCCCGACCATCCCGAAACACGATTGGCCGTCGCACGCGCCTCGCTCGACGCCGAACTGTGGGGACAAGCGCGCAATCGCCTTGTCCCGTTGACCGCGGAGAATGTGGAGCCCGATGTCCGGGCGCGGGCGGCGTGTCTCATGGCCGACGTGGAAACACGCGAGCATGGAGATTCGGAGAAGGCCGCGGAATGGCTCCAGATGGCGTTGGAGGCGCGGCGCGAGCCCGATGGCAAACGCGGACCCCGCACCGTTTCGGAACTCGCGAAGGCCTAAAATTTAAGCCTTCGGCATCATCGGGACAGGCAGCGCGGCATCGCTCAGCACGGGATACTTTGCCCGTGCATTGAACAGCTGGTAGTGCCACCACTCGTTACGGTAAAAATCCCAACCCGCGGCGGTCATGATCCCGAGCAGGATCGCGCGGTTGCGCTGCGCTTCGGCGGAGATGTCCGTGCGACCGTGATGCGACAACGGCGTGAAGGCATCGAAGGGCGTGCCCATGTCGAGCTCGCGGCCCGCCTCATCGATGAGCGTCAAATCAACCGCCGCACCCATGGAGTGGGGCGAGCCGCGATTCGGATCGGCGAGGAAATCGGGATCCGGTGTGTGGTTCCATAACACCCACTGCGCCTCGGACGGACGGAACGCATCGAACACCTTGAAACGAAAACCGAGCGGGCGGGCAAGATCGAGGGCCGTCTTCAGGCAGACCGCGGCGTCTTCGTTCAAATAACAGGCGGGGCGGCCGTAGACCGGCTTACCGGTGAAGTTGTTGGAGGTCGCGTACGCGATGTCGATGACGACATCGAAGGCGGGAGGCGCTATTTCAATGAGGCTCATGCCGGCTCAAGGTGCTATGTCGAAGGTGATACTTGAGCCGATGATACAGAATATTGTCCCTGCCCTCAGCCCTTCTGTCTGAAACGCGATGCTTATTCTTGCCTTCGACACCACGGCCGCCGCCTGCTCCGTCGCCCTCGTGAAGGACGGCGCTGCGCTCACGCATATCCGTGAACTGATGGACCAGGGCCAGGCGGAAATCCTGATGCCGCAGATCGAGGAGGTGATGGAAAAGGCCGGCTTTGCGTACGATGCTTTGGACCGCATTGCCGTCACCATCGGACCGGGATCATTCACCGGCGTTCGCGTCGGCCTGTCCACCGCGCGCGCCCTTGGCCTCGCGGCCGGAAAACCGGTCATCGGCATCAATTCCTTGGAAACGATCGCGGCCGCTGTGCCTGACGTCGAACGTCGGCGTCATGCGCATATCTTGACGGCCGTCGACACCAAACGCGGCGACTTATATGTGCAGGTCTTCACACGCGATCTGGCGCCGTGCGCCGAACCTGCCGCCCTTCCGCCGACTGACATCGAGCGTTGGCTGGGCGAAAAGGATGTCGTCGTCACCGGCGACGGCGCGGCGGCCGTGCTCGCGCACATGCAGGGTGCGACGCCGTCCGCGGCCGATCCTTTGCCCGATGCCGTGATCCTGGCGCGCCTTGCCGCGAACCGCGCGCCCGATCCCGCGGGTCCGCTGCCGCTTTACGTATTGCCACCGAAGATCACCCTCGCGCCTCATGGCGGGCGTTTACGCCCCGATCCGACAAAGAAAACGGACAACTGAGGCCATGAGAGAGATCATGTGAGCCAGATCATATGAGCGGGATCATCCGCCTGGAGCCGGCGCACGCTTTGATTGCCGGCGCGCTGCATCGCGCCAGCTTCGAGATCGCCTGGCGCGACGAGGAGTTCGCCCAGCTTCTCGAGCAACCCGGCGTCGCGGGTCTAATGTGGACAGGCGCCGCGCCGCAAGGCTTCATCTTGATCCGCGCGGTCGCCGACGAAGCCGAGATCCTTACCTTGGCTGTAGCGCCGGACTTCCGGCGCCGGGGCATCGCGGAAAGTCTGCTCGAGGAAGCCGTGCGCATGCTGCGCGCCGGTGGAACACACCGCCTGTTCCTGGAAGTGGCAGACGACAATGCGCCTGCGCGCGCGCTGTACGAAAAGCACGGCTTCGCCGCCACGGGACGGCGCGCGAAGTATTACGGGAGAGGCCCGGCGGGACGCGTGGATGCCGTGATCATGGCGCTCGCGCTTCAGCCGCCAATGCTAGCAGCGCCGCACCACTAGAATGTGCGGAACCCGGGGGTCAGGTTCGGCCACTTGGTCCTCCCGTGCGAGAGACACAACCTCATGCCCATGGGCTTTCACCGCGCGCGGCACGTTGTCGAGCGGCTGCGCGCCCTTGAGCCGCACGGTCGCTGTCGCCCCTACAGGTATCTTCTCCAGCAACAACTTCGTTTTCACGAAGGTGAGGGGGCAGACGTCCCCCGTGATATCAATGAAGAATGGCGCTGCGGTCATGGCTGACATATATCCACTCCGCGTGGCCTCGGCCACTGGCCACCGGACCAACCTGCGCGAGAGCTCGCAGGGCCGGTCTTTGATCTCTTTACGGCCCGAGGGCCCGCACTATGATAGGCCTCCCTTCAACGGAGGCCTTCGCGCTCCTCCGGCCGACAGCAAGGAATTTAGCTATGCCGACGCGGCCCATGTCTCACATCGAACAAGTTTGCGCCGAGAAGGGCATGAAGATGACCGAGCAGCGGCGCATCATCGCGCATGTGCTCTCGGAAGCGCAGGACCATCCCGACGTGGAAGAGGTTCACCGCCGCTCGGCGGCCGAGGACCCGCGTATCTCCATCGCCACGGTCTACCGGACCATGCGTCTGTTCGAGGAAGCCGGGATCGTGAAACGCCATGAGTTCGGCGACGGACGCGCCCGCTACGAGGAAACCCCGGCGACCCATCACGACCATCTGATCGACGTTCGCTCGGGCAAGGTGATCGAGTTCCATAACGAGGAAATCGAGCAGCTCCAGCAGGAGATTGCCAGCAAACACGGGTACAAACTGGTGGGGCACCGCCTGGAGTTGTACGTCCTGCCGCTAGATGCAGATAAAGCAACAGAAGAATAACACGACATCTGGTACCGCCCGGGCGTAGTTTTGGGGGAATTTGGCTGTCAGCCAGTCCCCCTAACTGTTAAGAGTATGCCGGCATGGACGGTGCGTTTCGGAAACCCCTGGCCTTGCTCGGCCGGGCGACGGAATCGTTGAAATCCAAGACAGTTTCGTTGAGCCGCAAGCCCGGCGCGGCCTTTCAGTCGACGCTCCGCCTCACGCTGCAATTTCTCACGCAGCGTCATGGCCTGAACGCGCGGTTGGGATACAGACCGATGACACTTTTGTTACCACCCTCCACCAATACGCCTTCGGGTGCGCTTGCGTCCGCCGGCCTCGCCGCACCTGCCGCGCCACCCGTGGGCGTGCGCGCCTTCGTGCCGGTGACCGCGGGCAGTCAGGTCATCCGGCTCGCCAACTCGCCCGATGAACTCGACGCCGCGCAGGCGCTGCGCTATCGGGTGTTCTACGACGAGATGGGCGCGAAGCCCGATGCGCAGATGCAAGCCGCGCGCCGCGACTTCGACAAGTTCGACACAATCTGCGATCACCTGCTCGTGGTCGACGCGGAACGGAAGGACGACCCCGTCGTCGGCACATACCGCTTTATCCGCCGCGAACATGCACGCACGGCCGGCAGCTTCTATTCGGCCTCGGAGTACGACATCACGAAGCTCGCGAGCTTCCCCGGCACCGTGCTCGAACTTGGCCGTTCTTGCGTGGACGCGGGATATCGCAACCGTGCGACCATGCAGCTCCTGTGGCGCGGCGTGTCGGAATATGTGAACGCCTACGGCATCGATCTGATGTTCGGCTGCGCGAGCCTTCCTGGGACCGATCCGCAGCAACTCGCCGTGCAACTCTCGTATCTTTATCACTATCATCTCGCGCCCGAAGCGCTGCGCGCGGCCGCGCTGCCTCATCGTAAGGCGGAGATGAACCTTCTCCCGAAGGAAGCCATCGACCCGAAGCGCGCCCTGGCTAGTTTGCCGCCGCTTCTAAAGGGTTATTTGCGTGTCGGCGGTTTCATCGGCGACGGCGCCGTCGTCGATCATCAGTTCAACACCACTGACGTTTGCATCATCGTGAAGACCGACCTGATCGAAGAGCGCTACACCCGTCACTACGACATCGGCACCGAGTCAGCATCATTCAAAAAAGCCTCGTAGTCGCCGCGCCAGATCTCGATGAGGCGCACCTTGAGCCGGCGCTGCCCATGCGCGGGGCTTTCATTGCCATTGTGCGCATCGCGCTTTTTGTCGTCTCGGCCATCATCGCCAGCCTGACCGCCGCGACACTGAACATTCTGACAGGCGATTCCGTCGCCTTCCGGGGCCGCTACTACCGTTTCCTCTGCAAACTCGTAGGCCTTGATGTAATCACGCGCGGCAAACAAAGCGCCGCCGCGCCGCGTCTCGTGGTCGCCAATCACATCTCGTATTTCGATATCGTGGTCTTGGGCGCGGTCGTGCCCGGCGATTTTGTCGCCAAAGCCGACATCGCCAATTGGCCCGGCTTCGGCTGGATGGCCAAGGCAGGACAAACCATTTTCATCGATCGCCGCCGCACTGCGACGAAAGAAGCGCGGGATCAGCTTCAGGAGCGCCTCGACGCCGGCGACACCCTCATCATGTTCCCCGAAGCCACCTCGGGCGACGGCAATACCATGAAGCCGTTCAAGAGCGCGCTGTTCACGGTCGCCGAGCGCCATGCCGTAGCGGCCGACGGCACCGAACGTCCGGTCACGGTGCAGCCCGTCTCGATGGCTTACACGCGTCTGAATGGCATGCCGCTGGGCGTCGGTTGGCGTCCCTTCGTCGCCTGGTACGGCGACATGGAGATGCTGTCGCACATGTGGCAGATCATGCGGCTTGGCAAACTCACGGCCGAGGTGACCTTCCACGCGCCGGTCACTCTGGCGCAGTTTACCAGCCGCAAGGAGCTGGCCGCCCATTGCGACGGGGTCACCCGGGCCGGATTCGCCCGCCTGCTCGCGGGACGCGAAGGGTCCTAAACCCTTATCGTCACAAATAAAAACCCTGTTTTGCTTTTAGCCCGGTTAGGCGCTAGAAACCGCCTCTCCACCCCGTCTTATCCACAGGCTCTTTTTACAAAAACGATGTCCGACACCCCGGCCAAACGGCTGTTCATCAAGACCTACGGCTGCCAAATGAACGTCTACGATTCCGCCCGCATGGCGGACGTGCTGGCGCCGCTCGGCTATGCGCCCGCCGAAAGCCCGGCCGATGCCGACATGGTGATCCTGAACACCTGCCATATCCGCGAGAAAGCGGCCGAGAAGGTGTTCTCGGACCTGGGGCGCGTGCGCGCGTACCGCAGTGAACGCGCCGCCGCAGGCAAGGACATGATCATCGCCGTGGCAGGTTGCGTCGCCCAGGCCGAAGGCGCCGAGATCATGGCCCGCGCGCCCTTCGTCGACATCGTGCTCGGTCCGCAGACCTATCACCGCCTGCCCGAGATGGTCGCCCGCGCCGCCCGCGCCCGTGATGAAAAAAAGGGCGACGGCAAGGCGGGCGCGAAGTCTGCCGGCATCCTTGATACCGAGTTTCCAGTCGAGCCGAAGTTCGATCACTTGCCGGCGCCGCGCGCCGAAGGCCCGGCGGCGTTCCTGTCGATCCAGGAAGGCTGCGACAAATTCTGCACCTTCTGCGTGGTTCCTTACACGCGCGGCGCGGAATACTCGCGTCCCGTCGCCGACATCCTGCGCGAAGCAAAGAGCCTCGTTGAGAGCGGCGCGCGCGAGATCACGCTGCTCGGCCAGAACGTAAATGCCTATCACGGCGCCGGCCCGGCCGGCGAAGTGTGGGGCCTCGGACGTCTCGCCCGCGCGCTGGCCGGCATCGAAGGCCTTTCACGCATCCGCTACACCACCTCGCATCCGCGCGACATGGATGATGATCTGATGGCCGCGCACCGCGACGTGCCCGCGCTGATGCCGTTCCTGCATCTTCCCGTTCAGTCGGGTTCGGACAAGATCCTCGAGGCCATGAACCGGGGCCATACCGCCGACGACTATCGCCGCATCATCGCGACCTTACGCGAGTATCGTCCCGATATGGCGCTGTCGTCGGACTTCATCGTCGGTTATCCGGGCGAGAGCGATAAGGACTTCGAGGCAACCATGGACCTGGTGCGCGAGGTGACTTTTGCTCAGGCGTTCTCTTTCAAATACAGCGCGCGCGCCGGCACACCGGCCGCTGTGTTGAAAACGCAGATCCCCGAGGACGTGAAAGACGCGCGCCTTTATGCGCTTCAGGATTTGCTGCTCGAACAGCAGCGCGCTTTCAATCAGGCCAGTGTCGGACGCACCTTCGACGTTCTTCTCACCCACGCGGGCCGCCATCCCGGCCAGCTTGTGGGCAAAAGCCCATATTTACAGGCTGTTCATGTCATGGCCGATCCGAAATACATCGGCACTGTCGCGCGTTTAAAAGTCGTATCGCTTGAACCCAACAGCCTCGGCGCCGTATGGGCCGACGCTTCCAAGAGCACGATCAAGACGGCATGAGCGAGTCCACGCACGTCAGATGTGAGTTCTCCGACAACGGGCTCCTGCAGGAGCTGGTGGGGCCTCAGAACAGTAACCTCCATCGCCTCGAGCAGCGCCTGAACGTTGTGCTGAACCATCGCGGCAATACGATTACGATTGAAGGCGCGCCAGACCGCTCGCAAATGGCCGAGCGCACCTTGTATCGTCTCTACGATCATCTCGCGAAAGGACACGAACTGGAAATCGGCGATATCGACGGCGCCGTCCGCACCGCGGAACCCGACGGCGACAACGTCAGTGAACTTGCGATCCGCACGCGCAAAAAACAGATCGGGGCGCGCTCGCTCGGTCAGGGAACGTATCTCAAAGCACTGAACGAGCACGAACTGGTCTTCGCGCTCGGCCCTGCCGGCACGGGCAAGACCTACATCGCGGTGGCAAAAGCCGTATCGCTCAAGATGGCCGGCGTCATCGACCGCATCATCTTGTCGCGCCCGGCCGTGGAAGCCGGTGAACGTCTCGGCTTCCTGCCGGGCGACATGCGCGAGAAGGTCGATCCTTATCTTCGCCCATTGTATGACGCGCTGTACGACATGCTGCCGGGCGATCAAGTGGCCAAACTTTTGGTGTCCGGCGAGATCGAGATCGCGCCGCTCGCGTTCATGCGCGGGCGTACCCTGGCCAATTCGTTCATTATTCTGGACGAGGCGCAGAACACCACACCGGTACAAATGAAGATGGCGCTCACCCGTATCGGCGAGAACTCACGCATGGTGGTCACGGGCGATCTTAGTCAGATCGATTTGCCGCGCGGCGTGAAGTCGGGATTGGAAGATGCGCTCGAAACCCTCGACGATGTGAAGGGCGTCAGCCTTGTGCGGTTCTCGGCGCGCGATGTTGTGCGCCATGACCTCGTCACACGCATCGTCGAAGCCTACGACCGCCGCGATGCCAAGCGCAAGGAACGCGCACAAGAGGGACGATCGGAATGAAACGCGCGGCTTATCCCACCATCGACGTCCTCTCACCTGCCGCCGGCTGGACGCGCAGTCTGCCGACGGCCGCCGCCATCGTCCGGCGCGCGGCGAAAGCCGGTTGGGACGCCGGCGCCTCGGCCGCACAGAAACGCCGGGCCAAAACCACCGAATTGTCCGTGCTGCTGACGGGCGACGCCGCGATCCGTAAGCTCAATGCCCTTTACCGGGGCAAGGACAAGGCGACCAACGTCCTTTCCTTCCCCGCCGGCGCGGATGGCCCCTCGGACGGCGGCGTCCTACTAGGTGATGTGGTCATCGCCTACGGCACCGTGGTCAAGGAAGCCAAGGAAGCCGGCAAGTCATTGAAAGATCACCTTTCTCATATGGTGGTGCATGGCGTTCTGCACCTTTTGGGCTATGATCACGACGTCTCCTCCGACGCCAAGACCATGGAACGCCTGGAAACCAAGATCCTCGCCGGCCTAGGGATCCAAGATCCCTACCGTGACACCATCCCCGAGCCCGCCCCCAAGAAGACATCGCGGGGAGCGCGCCGCCGGACATGAGCGAGCCCGCAAGGTCCCTTGCGCCGGATACGGACGACCGGCCTGGTCTTTTCACAAAGCTCAAGCGCTGGCTCGCCCCCGAGATCGCAGACGCCGAAGCCGTCCGCGACGTCATCGAGGAGTTGATCGAAGAGCGGATCGAAGACCGGCACGACGGCGAACCGGCCATCGACCCCAACGAACGCTTGCTGCTCGCCAACGTGCTCAAGCTACGCGGCGTGACGGCCGCGGACATCATGGTGCCCCGCGCCGATATCATCGCCATTGAATCCGCGACGCCGGTCGCCGAGGCGCTGACCTTGGTCGTGAAGGAAGGTCACTCGCGCCTGCCGGTGTACCATGAGACCCTCGACGACGTGGCGGGGCTCATCCACATCAAGGACCTCGCAATCCTTGCCGCCGATCAAATTGCCGGGGAGAACGGCGTGCGGGTCAGCTCGCATGTGCTGATCGATCTCTTACGCCCCGTGCTCTTCGTCTCGCCGGCCGTGCGCGTCCTCGACCTTCTCCTCGAGATGCGCCTCAAACGCGCGCATATGGCCATGGTGGTGGACGAGTATGGTGGCATCGATGGCCTCGTCACGATTGAAGATGTCGTCGAACAGATCGTCGGCGAGATCGAAGACGAACACGACGCCGACCAAGCGCCGGAACTCATCGCGCAGACCGACGGCTCGTTGATCGCCGACGGGCGCGTTGCGCTCTCGGATTTCGAGGAGCGCGTCGGGAACGTTTTCAGCGACGAAGAGCGCGAAGCGTCCGACACCTTGGGTGGATTGGTCGCGAGCCTCGCAGGCCGCATGCCGTCGCGCGGTGAGTTGGTGAAACATCCCTCTGGGATCGAATTCGAGATCACCGACAGCGATCCGCGTCTGGTGCGGCGCTTGCGCGTGCGTAATCTGCCGCCGCCGAAACCCGAGGACTAATGAAACCCGCGCTTGCCGACCGGCTTGCCGCGCTCAGCGGATGGAAGCGCTTTGCCGTGGCGCTTCTCACGGGCGCGCTGACAATTCTTGCGTTTCCGCCGCTTTCGATCATCCCTGCTTTATGGGTCGCTTTCCCGGTCTTGCTGTGGATGCTCGACGGATGCCGCACATGGAAAGCCGCGTTCTTCACCGGCTGGGCCTTTGGCGCGGGCTATTTCATCACCGGTCTTTATTGGATGGCGAACGCATTTTACGTCGACGCGGATGCGTTCGGTGCGTTCGCAATCCCCGCCGTCGGCTCTTTGTCCATCGCGATGGGGTTGTTCATCGCGATCGTATGCGCGCTTACGCACGCTATCCCGCCTGCGCATGTCGACGAGATGTCCTATGACCGCGCGAGCATCGCTGCGCGGCGCGTGCTGCTGTTCGCCGCGATCTGGACTCTGGTCGAATGGGTGCGCAGCTGGATCTTCACGGGCCTGCCGTGGAATCCCATCAGCCTGGTGTGGGCCGAGACCCACTCTCCGGTGGGAATCGCGGTACTGCAAGTCACCGCCTTGATCGGAACCTACGGCCTCAGCTTCCTCACCGTTTTGCTGTTCGGCGCTTTCGCCTTGCTCGGCTATAGACCGTCGCTCACCAAGGCCCGCATGCGCGCGCTTGCGCCGCTCGCGCTGATGATCGTCATCGCCGCCGGCGGCGCATTGCGTCTTTCTCTCGCACACGACACCCTCGTGCCCGGCGTGAAGTTTCGCCTCGTGCAGGCGAACTTCTCACAAGCCGACCGCAGCCGGCCGAGCCTGTGGGTGACGATGCTCGAAGACCATGTGCGCATGAGCACCGAAAACCGCCCTGCGGATGTGACGCACGTCGTCTGGGGCGAGGCCGCGATCGCATTTTTCCTGAACATCGACGAGCCGGCACGGCGCGTGGCGGCGATGGCGGCGCCTTCAAATGGGATGCTGATCACCGGCGCGGACCGGGGCCTGCGCAACGCGGACGGCACGCAGACCGTCTACAACTCGCTTTATGTCTTGAAGCCCGACGCCAGTATCGCGGCGGTCTACGACAAGACCCACCTTGTCCCTTTCGGCGAATACACCCCACTGCGCGGCCTGGTGCCCTTCGACGAGTTGACCGGCATGACGGGCGGGTTCGCGACAGGACAGGGTCTTGCCACGCTGTCGGTCCCTGGGCTGCCGCCCTTCAGCCCGCTCATTTGTTACGAAGTGATTTTCTCGGGCGCGGTCACGGCTGGGGGCACCCCCCGGCCCCGATTCCTGCTCAATCTCACCAACGACGCCTGGTTCGGCATGAGCCTCGGCCCACACCAGCACTTCGCCCAAGCCCGCATGCGGGCGGTGGAGGAGGGATTGCCCCTGGTCCGTACCGCCAATACGGGAATCTCAGCCGTCGTCGACGGTTATGGCCGGGTCAAAAGTGAGCTTCCCCTTGGTGCGCGCGGCGTTCTGGATGCGCCTCTACCCGAGCCTGTATCGACCGCTACCCCATTCTCATTATTGGGAAATTTGATCTCAATTCTGCTCGCAACTTGCGGGGGTGCCTGGGCGTTGTTCTTCAGGCGCGGCGATACGCCGCTGCGTCTATGGCGCTCACTCGCCCAAAGGGGCACCCGCACCCATTGAGCACACGGCGAGGAACCAGAATCCGGGCCAAGCTTGTGCCAAGAGTGGTGTTGGCCTACCATCCGTTCAACGGTCGGTAGATGGCGCGCCGTGTAAACGTTGAGTTGCGCAGTCAGTTTTACAACGGGCAGGTTTCACATGGGTTTACCGCAAGAGCAGATCAAAGATGACACGACGCCAATGCGTTCGACGCGCGGACGGATGCCTTCGGGCAAACCGAATCCGGTCGACGTCCACGTTGGCGCACGGGTGCGCTTGCGCCGTACGCTTCTGGGCATGAGCCAGGAAAAGCTGGGCGAAGCCATCGGCCTGACCTTCCAGCAGGTGCAAAAGTACGAACGCGGCGCCAACCGTATCGGCGCGTCCCGTCTCTGGGACCTCTCACGCGTGCTCGATTGCCCGATGTCCTTCTTCTTCGAGGAAATGGACGACCAAACCGCCTCGTCCAGTCCGCGGAACCTGTCCGGCGACAGCCGCGACCTGGAACCGCGCGACAACGATCCGATGACCAAGCGCGAAACCCTCGAGCTGGTACGCGCCTACTACCGGATCAATGACTACCACGTCCGCCGCCGTATTTACGAACTGGCGAAGTCGCTGGCCTCCACCGAAGAACCGGTCGAGAGCTGACCTTAGATACTTGTTTCGCGCTGAACGCCGCCGCGGGCCTCCCGCGGCGGCGTTTTTCGTTGCGGCAGCCCCCGAGCGGCGACTCGCCCTTGAAAAGTCCGGGGCGTTCCGGTACCCCCCTTAAGCTTTTTTCAAGGGGGTCCGGCTATTCCCCCCTTCCTTCAAACCGAAGCCAACCCTCTCCAGGAGACGACCTTGTCTAAGACTGACTATGTGTTCACGAGTGAATCCGTCTCCGAAGGCCATCCCGATAAAGTCAGCGACCGCATCTCTGATTCCATCGTCGATCTGTTCCTGAAGGCCGATCCATATTCGCGCGTGGCCGTCGAAACGCTCTGCACCACGAACCTGATTGTCCTGGCCGGCGAAGTGCGCGGCCCATCCTCGGTCACGCACGACGCGATGATCGAGAGCGCGCGTCAGGCCGTGAAGGCGATCGGTTACGAGCAGGACGGCTTCCACTGGAAGAATGCGAAGGTCGAGTGCCATGTGCATGCGCAGTCCGCCGACATCGCCGTCGGCGTCGACAGCGCCGGCAACAAGGACGAAGGCGCAGGCGACCAGGGCATCATGTTCGGCTACGCCGTCAACGAAACGCCGAGCCTCATGCCGGCGCCGCTCTACTACTCGCACGCTATCCTGAAGTCGCTGGCCGAAGCGCGTCACGACAAGGACGTCGACTTCCTCGGCCCCGACGCGAAGAGCCAGATCTCGCTGCGTTATGCAGGCGGCAAGCCGGTCGGTGCGACCTCCATCGTCGTCTCGACCCAGCACGCCGAGAAGGCCGATCAGGAAACCATTCGTGAATACGTGCGCAAACATGTGCTCGATGCGATCCCGAAAGGCTGGATGTGCCCCGAGCCGGAATTTTACGTGAACCCGACGGGCCGCTTCGTCATCGGCGGACCGGACGGCGACACGGGCCTCACCGGCCGCAAGATCATCGTCGACACCTACGGCGGGGCTGCGCCGCATGGTGGCGGCGCTTTTTCGGGTAAGGATCCCACGAAGGTCGATCGTTCGGCCGCTTACGCCGCGCGTTATCTCGCGAAGAACGTCGTTGGCGCGGGCCTCGCGGACCGCTGCGTGATCCAGCTTTCTTATGCGATCGGCGTCTCGAAGCCGCTGTCGGTCTATGTCGATACCTACGGCACCGGAAATGTCGATGAAGACAAACTCTCGAAAGTGCTCCAGGAACTGATGGACCTTTCGCCGCGCGGCATCCGCGAGCACCTGAAGCTCAATCGTCCGATCTATGAGCGCACCTCCGCTTACGGTCACTTCGGCCGCGATCCGGACGGCTCGGGCGGCTTCAGCTGGGAGCGCCTTGATCTGGTCGACCAACTTGAATCCGCCTTCGGAATCTAAAGGCGATACAGCCGACCTGCGTTTCTACGGGCGCCGCAAAGGCAAACCGCTCAAGGCTGCCCGTCAAGGATTGATTGAAGAGCTTCTTCCGGAACTGCGCATCGCGGTTCCGGAAGCGCCGCTCGATCCGCGCACGCTGTTCTCCCGTCCCGTCAAAGGTATCCGTCTCGAGATCGGTTTCGGCGGCGGCGAGCATCTCGCGCGCATGGCCGCGGACAATCCCGATATCGGCTTCATCGGCGCCGAAGTGTTCCTGAACGGCGTCGCGTCCTTGCTGCGGCATGTGCATGAGCTGGGGCTCAAGAACGTGCGCGTGTTCAATCAGGATGTCCGCTTTCTCCTGCCGCATCTTCCGGACGGCTGCTTCGAGCGCATCTCGCTGCTGTTCCCCGACCCGTGGCCCAAGGCGCGCCACGCGAAAAGGCGGTTCGTCGGGCCGGAGAACCTCAAGGAAATGCAGCGCCTGATCCCCGCCGGCGGCGAGTTCCGGGTCGCGAGCGACCATCCGGTCTATATCGACTGGGCACTTTTGCACCTCGTGGCGCATCCCGGCTTCGCCTGGACGGCCAAAGGACCGGACGACTGGCGGACGAGACCTGCCGATTCGACGCCGACTCGATACGAAGAAAAGGCCAAAAAGCAGGGCCGGACACCCGTTTTCATGAATTTCCGCCGCGTTTCAGCCTAGGCCGAAAGTCCCCAAAACAGCGCAAACCCTCTTGAAATCGGGGAGGAAGCGCCGTATATCGACGGCATCTTTTGACATTCCTGGACGACCTAGGAAGTGGCCCACTTGGCCACTTTTTTTATTGCCTATTTCAGGCCGCCCGGAACGCCGGAGCCTTGCTTGGAACGTCTACTGACCCTGGAAGAACGCGTTGCGCCGACCCTTGAAGCCATGGGCTTCGAGGTGGTCCGGATTGCCCTGACGGGCTCCGTGGGCCGCAAGACCCTGCAAGTCATGGCTGACCGTAAAGACGGCAGCCAGATCTCGGTCGATGACTGCGCCCAGATCAGCCAGACCCTGTCGGCCATCTTCGATGTGGAGGACCCGGTGCCGGGCGCCTACGACCTGGAAGTGAGTTCTGCCGGAATTGATCGGCCTCTCACCCGGGCGAAGGATTTTGCCGCTTACGCGGGCTTCGAGGCGAAGATCGAGACGCGCCTTCCTGTCGGTGGACGCCGGCGCTTCCGCGGCGAACTTGGCGGCCTTGCCGGCGAGAACGTGACGATCACGGTCGACGAAGCAAAATTCGAGATCCCCTTGAGCGCGATCAGCACCGCGAAGCTGGTCATGACGGACGAACTGATTGAAGCCTCCGCGAAGCGCGCGGAACTGAAACAACGCAATTAGAGCAGAGCCGGAGAACGACGATGGCACGAGAAAGCATTGGCATGGCGCGCCCCGAACTGGTGCAGGTGGCCGACACGGTCGCCCGCGACAAGGGCATCGACCGCGAGGAAGTGTTCCAGGCGATGGAACAGGCGATCCAGAAAGCCGGCCGCTCCAAGTACGGCCATGAGAACGACATCCGCGCCGCCATCGACCGCAAGAACGGCGAAATCCGCCTCGCGCGCTACATGACCGTGGTTGAAGTCGTTGAAGACGAAAACACGCAGATCCCGCTGGCGAAAGCCAAGCGCAAGGACGCAACCATCGAACTCGGCGGCGTGATCGTCGATCCGCTTCCGCCGATCGACTTCGGCCGCATCGCCGCGCAGACCGCCAAGCAGGTGATCGTGCAGAAGGTGCGCGACGCTGAGCGCGCGCGCCAATTCACCGAATACAAGGATCGCACCGGCGAGATCGTCAACGGCTTGGTCAAGCGCGTCGAATTCGGCAACGTGATCGTCGACCTGGGACGCGCGGAAGGCCTACTCCGCCGCGACGAATTGATCCCGCGCGAGCATTTCAAGAACGGCGACCGCGTGCGCGCCTTCATCGTGGACGTGCGCGAAGAGCCGCGTGGTCCGCAGATCTTCCTGTCGCGCACCTCCGGCGATTTCATGGGCGCGCTGTTCAGCCAGGAAGTGCCGGAAATTTACGACGGCATCATCGAAATCAAGGCCGTGGCCCGCGACCCGGGCAGCCGCGCCAAGATCGCCGTCATCTCGAACGACTCCTCCATTGATCCGGTTGGCGCGTGCGTCGGTATGCGCGGATCGCGCGTGCAGGCGGTCGTCGCCGAACTGCAGGGCGAGAAGATCGACATCATTCAGTGGAACCAGGATCCGGCGACCTTCGTCGTGAATGCGCTGGCGCCGGCCGAAGTGACCAAGGTCGTGCTCGATGAAGACTCGGGCCGCATTGAGGTTGTTGTGCCCGACGATCAGCTTTCGCTGGCCATCGGCCGCCGCGGCCAGAATGTACGCCTGGCCTCGCAGCTCACTGGTTGGACCATCGACATTCTCACCGAAGGCGAAGAATCCGAGCGCCGCCAGCAGGAGTTCCACTCCCGCTCGAAGATGTTCATCGACGCCCTTGATGTCGATGACGTCCTTGCCCATCTGCTGGTGACCGAAGGTTTCACGTCCGTTGAAGAAGTGGCCTTCGTACCCATTGAAGAACTGACCGATATCGAAGGTTTCGACGAAGACGTCGCGAACGAGCTGAAGGCCCGCGCGACCGCCTTCATCGAGGAAGAAAACAAGAAGATCGCGGCCCGGATGGAAGAACTCGGCGTGTCGGAAGACCTGATCGAGGCGGAAATCGAGGGGCTGGACCCGAAGAAGATCATCGTGCTGGCCGAAAAGGGCGTGAAGACCCTGGACGACCTCGCGGACCTCGCCGGCGACGAGCTGGTCGAGATCCTCGGCGCCGACGTGATCAAGGAAGGCCCGGCCAACGCGATCATCATGGCGGCACGCGCCCATTGGTTCCCGGAAGGCAGCGCGCCGCAAGGCGATGCCGCCGCCGAGACCAAGACCGTGTAACCCTCTTTACCCCTTGTGGCGGTCCGGGCAAACGCGATGACCAGTGAGACACATTCTTCGGGCGGCCCGGCGCCCGGACGCGAATCTATGAACGGGCAGGCGCCCGCGGGCGGAGACGCCCCGGGCAACGACGGCGAGGACCTGGAAACGGGTCCGACCCGGCGCTGCATCGCGAGTGGCGAGTCGCGGCCAACGGCCGAGTTGATCCGATTTGTGGTCGGGCCCGACAATTCAATCGTTCCAGACATCGCCGGCCGCCTTCCGGGCCGGGGTTTGTGGTTGAGGGCACGCCGCGATATGCTAGAAACAGCGGCGCAAAAACGGCTATTCGCCAAAGCCGCGCGGGGCAACGTGAATGTGTCCCCGGATTTGGCCGATACCGTCGCCGAACTGCTACGTCGCCGTTGTCTTAATCATCTTGGCCTGGCGCAGCGCGCCGGACTTGTCGCCTCGGGCGCAGAAAAAGTGCGCGCGCAGATCGCGACCGGACGTACGGCTGCCTTGATCGAGGCCGCCGACGGATCGGAGGCCGAGCGGCAAAAAATGGGTGCCCTCGTCCCGGGCGTACCGGTGGTGGATGTGTTCACGAGCCCGGAGCTCGGGGGCGCGATCGGTCGGGATATGGTTGTGCATGTGGCGCTTCTGCCCGGCCGCCTGACGGAAATGATTTTGGAAGACGCGAGCAAGCTTCGCGGCTTCATTTAAGTGACGAACGGCCAGTCTGATTTTTTGATTAAGGTGCACTGAGTGAGCGATACCAAGACCAAGACGCCCTTGACCCTCGGCGGTAAAGGCAAACTCGAGCTGAAGAAGACCGTCGAGACCGGCCAGGTCCGGCAGAGCTTCTCGCACGGCCGCTCCAAAGTCGTTCAGGTCGAACGTAAGCGTAAGCGCCAGTTCGAGATCGGCGCCGACGGTAAAGTGCAGGAAGTCAAGGCGCCGCCGGCTTCGATCAAGGCAAAGGCTGAAGAAGCCCTGCTGAAGGAAGTTCAGCACGGCACCCTTACCGATGATGAGAAGGCGCACCGTCTGAAGGCGCTTCAGGACGCCCTGAAGGCCGACGAGGAAAACGCCCGCATCGCCGAAGAAAACGCCAAGCGCGAAGCCGAGGAAAGCGCGCGTCGCGCCGCCGAGGAAAAGCTGCGCAAGGAACAAGAGCCGGAACCGGTGGCCGCGCCCGCTGCACCGGCGGCGCCTGAAGGGCGCGCACCTGCGCCGGAGGCCAAGATCACCCCTGCTACCGCCACCACCGCTGCGGCCGATGCTACCGCGCCGCGCCGTGAAGCTGTGGAAGAGGAAGAAGAAGAAGAGGCCCCGCGCCGCAAGCCGAAGACCGGCCACAAGCCGCCGACGGTCAACAAGCGCACCGAACCACGCCGCCGTTCGGGCAAGCTTTCGATCAGCTCGGCGCTCGAAGGCGACGATGCCGTGGAACGCTCGCGCTCCATCGCCTCCATGCGCCGCGCGGTCGACAAAGAACGCCGCAAGGCGCAGCTCAAACAACCGATGAATACGGACAAGGTCGTGCGCGAAGTTGTGTTGCCGGAAACGATTACTGTCCAAGAACTGTCGAGCCGCATGGCCGAGCGTTCGGTCAACGTGATCAAGTCACTGATGAAACTCGGCATCATGGCGACGATCAACGAAGTGATCGATGCCGACACGGCCGAGATCGTCGCGCAGGAATTCGGCCACAAGGTCAAGCGCATCACCGAAGACGCCGTCGAGGACTCGCTGAAGAGCGGCGAAGACGACGCCGCGGCAATGAAGACGCGCCCGCCCGTCGTGACCGTCATGGGGCACGTCGACCACGGCAAGACTTCGCTGCTCGATGCTTTGCGTTCGGCCAATGTCGTCGCCGGCGAAGCGGGCGGTATCACGCAGCACATCGGTGCGTACCAAGTGCGTACCGCCAAAAACCAGAAAATCACCTTCATCGACACGCCAGGCCACGAAGCCTTCACCGCCATGCGCGCCCGCGGCGCCAAGGTGACGGATATCGTCGTGCTCGTGGTGGCGGCCGATGACGGCATCATGCCGCAGACGGTCGAAGCCATTAAGCACGCCAGAGCCGCCGAAGTGCCGATCATCGTGGCCATCAACAAGATGGACAAACCCGGCGCCAACCCGAACCGCGTGAAGACCGACCTCCTGACGCACGAAGTCGTCGTGGAAGACATGGGCGGCGAAACGCTGGCGGTGGAAGTGTCGGCGACGCAGAAGATCAACCTCGATAAGCTCGAGGAAGCCATCATGCTCCAGGCCGAGCTTCTGGACCTGAAGGCCAATCCGAGCCGTACGGCCGAAGGCAGCATCGTCGAAGCCAAGATGGAAAAGGGCGTCGGCTCCGTGGCCACCGTTCTCGTCCAGCGCGGCACCTTGCATGTGGGCGACATCTTCGTCGCCGGCGCCGAGTGGGGCCGCGTGCGCGTGCTGATCAACGAACACGGCAAGCAGGTGAAGTCCGCGATGCCGTCCGCGCCGGTGGAAGTCGTCGGTTTCGGCGGCACGCCCGCGGCCGGCGACGACTTCGTGGTCGTCGACGATGAAGCCAAGGCGCGCGAAGTCTCCGAATACCGCCGCCGCAAGATTCGCGAGAAGGAACACGTCGCCTCGGTCGGCGGTTCGACCATGGAACAGATGTTCGCCAAGATCAAAGCCGGCGAAACCACCGAGCTCGCCGTGATCGTGAAAGCGGACGTGCAGGGTTCGGCCGAAGCGCTGAACGGCACGCTTGCGAAGATCGGCACGGAAAAAGTGAAGGTGAAAGTGCTTCACAGCGCCGTCGGTCCGATCAACGAGTCCGACGTCACCCTCGCCAAGACGAACGGCGCCGTGATCATCGGCTTCAACGTGCGTGCGAACGCCCAGGCCCGCGAAGTCGCCAAACGCGACAACGTCGACATCCGCTACTACTCGATCATTTACGAAGTGTCGGACGACATGAAGGCGGTGCTGACGGGCATGCTGGCGCCGACCTTCAAGGAAGCGTTCATCGGTTACGCCGAAGTGCGCGAAGTGTTCAACATCACCAAGGTCGGCAAGGTGGCCGGCTGCCGCGTGACGCAGGGCGTCATCAAACGCGGCTGCAAAGTCCGCCTGCTGCGCGACAACGTGGTCATCCATGAAGGCGATCTGTCGCAGCTCAAGCGCTTCAAGGACGACGTCAAGGAAGTCCGCGAAGGCTACGAGTGCGGCATGGGCCTTGCGAACTATCAGGACATTCAGGTCGGCGACATGATCGAATGTTTCGAAATGGAGCGCGTCGCCGCGACTCTGTAAGACCTCACTCGCCTCGCGCGCGCCATTCGCGCGCCGAGGCGAGCGTTTGCTTCTCTCGAGGATTTTTCCCATGGCACGACAGCGGCCAAAAGCGCCGGGCCAGCGGCAATTGCGTATTGGCGAGGAAATTCGCCATGTGCTGGCCTTCATTCTGGAACGCGAGACCTTTCGCGATCCCGCCCTTGCCAACGTCCGCGTCACCGTGACCGAAGTGCGGCCGAGTCCGGATCTGCGTCACGCCCGCGTCTACATCGTCCCGCTCGGCGGCGGCGATCCGAAACCGATTCTCGCGGGCCTCAAGCGCGTGAAGCCGTTCCTGCGCCGTGAACTGGCGAGTCGGCTGACCACGAAATTCATCCCGGACCTCATCTTCTCCGCCGACACCACCTTCGACGAGGCCGAGCGCATCAGCCGCCTTTTGCATAAGCCGGAAGTCGCCCGAGACCTGAGCGACGACTACGGCGTGCTCGGTGAAGACGGTTTGGCTCGCCTGGGCGAGGAAGAGTAGGCGTGGCCAAGAAGTCCGCGGGCGTGCCGGTTCATGGCTGGCTGGCCATCGATAAACCAGGCGGAATCACCGCCGCAAAGGTCGTTTCCCGGGTAAAAAGGGCTCTGAACGCCCTAAAAGCCGGTCACGGGGGCACTTTGGACCCTCTGGCGACCGGAATCCTGCCCATTGCCCTGGGGGAAGCCACCAAAACGGCCTCTTTCGCCATGGATTCCAGCAAAACCTATACATTCGAGGTCACCTGGGGTACGGCAACAGATACGGACGACAGCGACGGCACGGTCATCCGGACCTCGGACAAAAGGCCCGAACAGGCGGCCATCGAGGCCATGTTGCCGCGGTTTACGGGCTTGATCGCGCAAGTCCCCCCCGATTACTCGGCCATCAAGGTGAACGGCCAGCGCGCCTACGACCTCGCTCGGGCCAAGGAAGAGCTGAATCTGGCCGCCCGGACCGTCGATGTGCGCCGATTCGCCCTCACGTCCATGCCCGATCCCGAACATGCGACTTTCGTGGTCGATTGCGGCAAGGGCACCTATATCCGGGCCCTGGTTCGCGACCTGGCCCAGGCCCTGGGGACCGAGGGCCATATCTCGGTGCTCAGACGCACAAGGTGCGGCGCTTTCAACGAAAAAGGGGCGATTTCCCTGGAAAACCTGGAGGCGCTGGGGCATAAAGCCGCCGCTTCCGAGTACCTTCTCCCGGTCAAGACCGTGCTGGACGACATCCCGGCACTGGCCCTGACGGAGGAAGAGGCCCGCCGCATGAGCCTGGGGCAAGCCATTGCCCTTTGGCCCGTTGTGAAGCGCAAGCCCCTCACCGGCCTTGAAGAAGGCCAGACCGTGCAAGCGGTGTGCGGTGAGAGGCTGATCGCGGTGGCCGAGGTCGGGAACGGCATGGTCCGTCCCGTCCGTGTTTTGAATCACTGATCTAGAAGGAGTACCCGATGTCGATTACCGCGGAGCGCAAACAAGCGCTCATCACCGAGTATGCCACCAAGAAGGGCGACACGGGTTCGCCCGAAGTCCAGGTGGCCGTTCTGTCCGAACGCATCAAGAACCTCACCGACCACCTGAAGGACCACAACAAGGACAACCACTCGCGTCGTGGCCTCCTGGTGATGGTCGGTCAGCGCCGCCGCTTGCTTGATTATCTCAAAGGCGTGGGCCCCGATCGTTATGAGAGCTTGATCACCCGTCTCGGACTGCGTCGCTAATTTTTGTTCCAGTCATAGCTGGTGGATGCGGACGGAGCGCCCTTGCATGTGCAAGAGGCGCTCGCCGTTTTTGCCTAAGCAGCATCTATGACTGCGTGACGCATGGCTGCCGCACATCGCAAGGTGTGTGAGTGCGTTTAAGGCGCGCGGCAACGCGCGGGATCGAAATCTCGGCTCACTCCCCTCTGACCGTTTTGAAAGTCCACATGGGTGGACCCCTGACGGTGAGCCGAGCGCACAATCCGGTGCCGGTCCAGGAGGAAGAAGGAAGAAAAACTATGTCTATGTTCAAAGTCACGCGTAAGGAGCTCGACTGGGGCGGCCGCAAGCTGATCCTCGAAACCGGAAAGATCGCGCGTCAGGCCGATGGCGCGGTCCTCGCCACTTACGGTGAGACCACCGTTCTGTGCACCGCCGTTGGCGCGAAATCGCCCAAGCCCGGCGTCGATTTTTTCCCGCTGACCGTCAACTACCAGGAAAAGGCTTTCGCCGCGGGTAAGATTCCCGGCGGCTTCTTCAAGCGTGAAGGCCGTCCGACCGAGAAGGAGGTGCTGACCTCGCGCCTCGTCGACCGTCCGATCCGTCCGCTGTTCCACGATTCGTACCGCAACGAGACGCAGGTGGTTTGCACCGTGCTCTCGCACGACCTGAAGAACGATCCGGACATCGTCGCGATGATCGGCGCTTCGGCCGCCCTCACGATCTCGGGCATCCCGTTCCTGGGCCCGATCGGCGCCGCGCGCGTCGGTTACATCGATGGCCAATACGTCCTCAACCCGAAGATGGACGAGCTTGCGAACTCGCAGCTCGACCTCGTCGTCGCCGGTACGCGTGAAGGCGTGCTGATGGTGGAGTCCGAAGCGAAAGAGCTTTCGGAAGAAGTCATGCTCGGCGCGGTGAATTTCGGCCACGACCAGATGCAGGCCGTCATCAACCTCATCATCAGCCTGGCCGAAGCCTGCGCTAAGGATCCGTTCGAACTGACGGCCGAAGCGCCGGAAGTCGCGGTGGTGAAGTCCAAGCTGTCTGCGTTCTCGTCCGAACTCGGCCAGGCCTACACCAAGACCGTGAAACAGGAACGTTATGCGGCGGTCGGCGACGTGAAGAAAAAGGCGATCGCCAGCCTCGGCGACAACGCCGCCGAACTCGCGGTCGCGGGCGGGATCTTGAAGCACATGGAAGCCGACGTCGTGCGCGGCAACATCCTCAAGACCGGCAAGCGTATCGACGGCCGCGACACCAAGACCGTGCGTCCGATTGAAATCGACGTCGGCGTGCTGCCGCGCGCGCACGGCTCGGCCCTGTTCACCCGCGGTGAAACCCAGGCCCTTGTCGTTGCCACGCTCGGCACCGGCCAGGACGAACAGATCATCGACGCGCTGGAAGGCGAATACCGCCAGAACTTCATGCTCCACTATAACTTCCCGCCCTATTCAGTCGGCGAAGCCGGCCGCATGGGCTCGCCGGGCCGCCGCGAAATCGGCCACGGCAAGCTGGCGTGGCGTGCGATCAATCCGTTGCTCCCGGGCAAAGAAAACTTCCCGTACACCCTGCGCCTGGTCTCGGAAATCACCGAGTCCAACGGCTCGTCGTCGATGGCGACGGTGTGCGGCAGCTCGCTGGCCATGATGGATGGCGGCGTGCCGCTGGCCCGTCCGGTGGCGGGCATCGCCATGGGTCTGATCAAGGAAGGCAACGACTTCGCCGTCCTTTCGGACATCCTGGGCGACGAAGACCACCTTGGCGACATGGACTTCAAGGTCGCCGGCACCGAAAGCGGCGTCACCGCGCTGCAGATGGACATCAAGATCACGTCCATCACCCGTGAGATCATGGAGATCGCGCTCCGTCAGGCGAAGGACGGACGTATCCACATCCTCGGCGAAATGGCCAAAGCCATCACCGGCGCGCGCGACACAGTCGCCGCGACGGCGCCGCGCATCACCACCCTCACCGTGCCGAAGGACAAGATCCGCGAGATCATCGGCACCGGCGGCAAAGTGATTCGCGAGCTGCAGGAAACCACCCAGACCAAGATCGATATCGAAGACGATGGCACCGTGCGCGTCGCCTCGGCCGACGCCGACAACATGAACGAAGCGGTCCGCCGCATTCGGGAAATCGTTGCCGAGCCGGAAGTGGGCGCGATCTATACCGGTACTGTCGTGAAGATCATGGACTTCGGCGCGTTCGTGAACTTCCTCGGCAAGCGCGACGGCCTGGTGCACATCTCGGAGCTGGCTCCGAAGCGCGTGCAGCAAGTCGCCGACGTCGTGAAGGAAGGCGATGTCGTGAAGGTGAAGTGCCTTGCCATCGACGACCGCGGCAAGGTGAAGCTGTCCATGAAGCGTGTCGATCAGGCCACCGGCGCCGACATCGACACCGGCGGCAAGGACGGCGGCGAAACGCCTGCCGAATAAGGCGCGTGCGTAAACCGCTTCCCTTTCCATTCGTGATCGGCCATCGCGGCTCGCCGCGGACGGCGCCGGAGAATACTCTGGCGTCGTTCCGTCAGGCGGCCCGCGACGGTGCGACGTGGGTGGAATTCGACGTCTCGCTGACATCGGACGGGCGGGCGGTGATTTTTCACGACGACGATCTCGACCGCACGTCGGACGGCACCGGTCCTCTGGCCGCCACGCCGTTCGATGCCTTGCGGAATCTGGACGCCGGCAGCTGGTTCAGCCCCGCCTTCGCGGGCGAACCGGTGCCGACGCTGGAAGAAGCGCTCGAGCTGTTCGGCGAACTCGGCCTTTCCTTCAATATGGAAATCAAGCCGGACCGCGGCCGCGAAGTGGAGACGGCGGAAGTCGCGCTCACGATCGCGCGCGAATGCTGGCCGGCCACCGCGCCCCTGCCGCTGATCTCGAGTTTCTCACGCGCCTCCGTGGCGACGGCGAAGGAAGTGCAGCCGGGCTGGCCGCGCGACCTTCTGTTCGACCGCGTCACCGAAGATTGGAAAGACGTGGGCGCGCAGCTCGACGTGATCTCTTTTGGCGCCAGCCATCAGCACCTTACCGCTGAGACGGTTGGCGCGATGCACGACGCCGGTTATGGCGTGATGGCCTACACGGTGAATGACACCGAACGGGCTAGAACGCTGAAAAGCTGGGGTGTGGACGGGATATTTACGGACCTTCCCGCCGCCATGTTGAAGGCTTTTACATGACGACCCCGGCTTCACTCCTTGGTTCACTCGCACGGGCGGCTTATATTTCCGCCGGGAGCGTGCGGTTTGGTACAGTAGGAAAATGAAAGCACTAAATCCGATTGTTCTAGGCGGACAGGAAGTCCTGCCGATCATCGAAGGCGGTAAAGGGGTCAGCGTCTCCAACGGCCAGTCGTCCGGCGCATGGGCGGCAGCCGGCGGCGTGGGGACTTTCTCGGGCGTGAACGCCGACTCGTTCGACGCGCGCGGCCTTGCGATTCCGCAAACCTACAAGGGCCGTACGCGTAAAGAGCGTCACGAAGAACTCATCAAATACGCCATCGAAGGCGGCATCACCCAAGCACGCATCGCGCACGAAGTGCGTGGCAACGCGGGCCGGCTACACATCAACATCCTTTGGGAGATGGGCGGCGCCGAACGCGTGCTGTCCGGTGTGATGGAGAAATGCCGCGGCCTCATTCATGGCGTCACCTGCGGTGCGGGCATGCCGTACCGTTTGGCCGAACTCGCCGCGCACTATGGCATCTACTACTACCCGATCATTTCCTCGGGCCGCGCGTTCCGCGCCCTGTGGAAGCGCGCCTATCACAAGTACGCCGAGCTGCTCGGCGGCGTGGTTTATGAAGACCCATGGCTCGCGGGCGGCCACAACGGCCTTTCGAATTCGGAAGATCCGAAGAAGCCGGAAGAGCCCTATCAGCGCGTCGCCGCGCTGCGCACCGTTATGAACGAATGCGGCCTGCAGAACGTGCCGATCATCATGGCCGGCGGCGTGTGGTGGCTGTCCGAGTGGGAACACTGGCTCGACAATCCCGAGATCGGTCCGATCGCGTTCCAGTTCGGCACGCGTCCATTGCTGACCAAGGAAAGCCCGATTTCCGACGAATGGAAGCGCCGCCTCGTCACCCTGCAGCCCGGCGATGTGCATCTGCACCGCTTCAGCCCGACGGGCTTCTACTCATCGGCTGTGCACAATGGCTACCTGTCGGAACTTGAACACCGTAGCGAACGCCAAATCCCGTTCACGCCGGAACCCGTGGGCGCGCACGACACGGCCTTCAACATGGGCGTCAGAAAACGTGATGTCTACGTGACCGGCCCGGACAAGATGCGCGCGCAAGCGTGGCTCGACCACGGCTTCACCGAAGCCATGAAGACCCCAGACTCGACGCTGATTTTCGTGACCCCCGAAAAGGCCGAAGAAATCCGCGCCGACCAAATCGCCTGCATGGGCTGCCTGTCCGCCTGCTCCTTCTCCAACTGGTCGCAGAACGAAGAAGGCTCGACCGGCCGCAAGGCCGACCCGCGCAGCTTCTGCATCCAGAAGACGCTGCAGAACATCGCACACGATGGGAACGTCGACGGCGAACTGATGTTCGCGGGCCACAATGCTTACCGCTTCGGCCAGGACCCCTGGTACAACGACGGCTTCGTGCCGACGGTGAAGCAGTTGGTCGAGCGCATCTCGACCGGCTGGTAAGCTAGATTTTTCATCGCCGCGCCGCGGTTACCGAAAACCGCCTTCCACCTTTCGGCGCGGCGCTTCAACCTTTCATAACGGTTTTGATCTTGGCGTACTCGTGTTCGAGGACGCCATAGATCACCGTACTCCACCATTTGCCGCGCGCCTGATGGACGTCGCGCAGCAGTCCTTCGCGCGCCATTCCGGTTTTCTGCATGACGCGGATGGAGCCCTTGTTCTCCGGGCTGCACTGAGCGCTGACGCGGTGCATCTTCAATTGTGAGAAGGCTACATCCAGGAGCGCAGTCGCGATCTCGGTGCCGAAGCCCTGTTTCCAGAAGCGCGGCGCAACCCCAAAACCAAGTTCGGCCTGGCGTTCGGCGGGATTGACGATCTTGAGAACCGCCTCACCGATGATTTCACCCGTGTCTTTGCGTGTCGCAGCGAGGAAATAAGCCAGCCGTGGCTTCGCGGCCTGTTCGCTCACGACCCATTTCAGCAATGTATCGAGCTGCTGCGCCGTCGGCGCTTCGCTGCGCTGATACTGCCAATAGGCCGCGTCATTCACGTACTGGAAAACGGTCGGGATGTCGGCCACCACATACTCGCGGATGTGGAGGCGGCGCGTTGTGATCGGCAGGGAAAGCGCGGGGATGTTTGTCATAACCCGCGAATCGTACGCGACTTTCCAGGTTATCGCGCCAGATATTTTCCGATGAAGTCCTCGATCTCGGGGGTCGACAGGCCCTTCGCCTTCAATTCGGCGCGAATGCCGCGCAGGTCGACGTTAGCGTAGTTATGCGTCGCCGCCGGGATCTTGTCCGAGGCATCGACGATGCGAAAATCGAAGTCGCGCACCGGGCCTTTGTAGACCTCGTAATGCAGCACCTGATCCACTTCGTTATTCGGCGTGAAAGTGAGGATGGTGGGTTTCAGATTGTAGAGTTCCTGCGGCTGTACGTCGCAGGCCGCTGCGATGATGAGCTCGTCGCCCGCCTGGCAGGTGCGCGCCGCAGCGCCGTTGAGAATGCAACAACGCGAGCCGGGTTCACCATAAATCACATAAGTCGAGATACGCGCACCCGAGTTCTTGTTCCAGATCTCGACGAACTCGCATGGGTACAGGCCGGCAAGGGCGCCTTGTTCCGGGTCGAGGGTGATCGAGCCGTGATAATGGAGGTCCGCGCCGGTGACACGAATGCCGTGGAGTTTGGCGCGAATGACTTTGACCATCGGGAACCGCTTTCTTATGTGCGATGCAAAATGCGGGCGGCACCATACGCGTTCTGTCCCGTGGGTAAAGGCGGGGCCTTGCTTGCTTCGGCATAGCAGCCCTCGTAAAGTCGGATGGCCGACGGAACATTCGATGAACATTCCAGAATTGTCAGACCTACTTGGGACACCTGTCACGGGCGGCGCTGAAATCGACCTCAGCAAGCCCGGCCCGGTGCGTTCGCGGGTGCGGCCGCCGCCGCAGGTGGTCACGGCTGCTGTTACGCGCGGTGTGTGCCGCTGGCTGGGCGATCTCGGCTTCTCGACCCTGGTGGAATTCAAACTCGGTAACGGCCGCCGCGCCGACGTGGTCGGCCTCAACGAAGCCGGCACCATCCTGATGGTGGAAGTGAAAAGCACGCCGGAGGATTTTCGGGGCGACGCGAAGTGGTTGGAGTACGTGCCCTACTGCGACGCCTTCTCCTTCGCCGTTCCGCCGCACTTCCCCTGGCAGATCCTGCCCGAGAACGTCGGCGTGGTGATGGCCGACGCCCACACCGCCGCGATCATGCGCCCGGCGCAGCAACATCCACTGCATGCATCACGGCGCAAGGCGCTGACGTTGAGGTTTGCGCTGTCCGCCGGCCAGCGACTGGCGGGCGTGGTGGACCCTAGGGTGTAGCTTTCTTACACCAGCGGCCATTTGGCATCAGTTCGCAATAGCGCTCGGGTGGTCCATCCCAAGGCAATTCTTCGACATTTCGTGCGTCATTTATGCACGTCCATTTTTCATCGTACTGGTAGCGCTCACTATACACCGGAGCGTACGGGCAAATCTCAAATTCGCCGATGTAGGCGGAGCCTGGTTTGAAATCGATCGACGGAAGAGGCGAATTGTTTGCGACGACATAACTTAACGTTTCATCATCGCGGGAGAACAACATTATGCCGTTGCTCGCTGTAAGATTCATAGCACCGGCAAACCATCGACATTTTTCAACGACCTTCGGATCTTTCTTACAGCTATAAGGCTCTTCGCCCTTTTCCCCGCAAGCGCCCAGAATACAGATCGCAAGCATTGTGGTGAGATGTCGAGAAATTCTCATTTCCTTGTGTTCCTGAAGAACTTGAACTTGCCTATCTCTGGACCTATCGGCTCTATCGCGTTTCGACCAAGCATGTTCTGAAAACTCGGCGGCGTCTCCGGCGCGCTATGAAAATATTGTGCGCCGCCCGTTTCATCGTTCAATTCACCATTCAATAGCTGTCGGGCAGTTTCGCGCGCAGTAGCATATGCCGACTTATCTGATCCTACGAGTGCTTCGGGATGCGCAGAGAGATCCCAGCGACTGGCCCTCCCGCCAGGAAGTTTCTGGCCTACCGCATTGAATTGACCCTTTGCTTGGATGACTGTTTGAAGGTCATTCGCCTCCACAAAGCGAGGTGCGCGTATCCGATTGATGACGCTCCACCCGATGGCTGGGAAGGCTTCAGGATGCTTTGCGTAGTGGTCGGCGCCTTCGCTAAATATCAGGCGCGCCAGCATTTCCTCATCGCCTGGCTGGGGTGCGAAGCCGGACCGGTCCGCCGTGACGGTAATCTCCTCCATGGGGTTTGCGAGCGGGTCAGCGAACTGCGGAGCGTTGGTGGCGGGATTTACGGCGTTTGCCGTTGAGCCCACCCGCAAACGATCGAGCGGCACTTGCGCGTTTGCTGCCGCTTCCCTTAGCGCGCTGACCACCGCCGGCGTCTGCAGCGATTCCGGAATGACCAATTCCCCGTCCGTGACATGCGCGATCTCGTCGTCGCCGCCGCGGCCTTGCAGAGCGAGCAGCCGTGCCTGGAACTGTTGGAGAAGTTTGCCATGCCTTTTGGCGTCGAGGGCACGGAGCGCGTCCTGGGCACGGGCGAGGAAGCGGTCTCGCTTCGGACCTTCGGCCGAGTCGGCGGCAAGTTGGAGCGCCGTCAGCGTCCGCCAGGCGGGAAGGCCTGCTTCGGTCACGGCGTCAGCGTCGATTCCGAGTTCGGTGGCCTTGTCCAAGAGGCTTGATAAACGCCGGGCAGAGTCTTGAGAGATATTCCAATTCGGTAGCTTTTTCATATGCGTAGACCTTTGCGGATGAGCTGAAGGCGCGCGCCGGCCTTCCGATGCGAGATGTCGCAACGGTTGCGGAGGCGCGGGCGATGTGAAGAAAGAGAAAACGCCGCCCGACGAGGGTCAGACGGCGTTCACGGTAGAATTAGAGTGTGCGCCCAAAGGCGATTTTTCGTTAACCGCAATAGAGGCCGATGATGCGCTTCTGTGCATCGAGTTCGACGTTCACCCGCGCGGGGTTCTGCTCCTTGGTGACGATGACGCCCGGCGGCAGGATGCGGTACGGGGGCGTGAGATTTTCCTCGCGCATGTACTGACCGGTGCCGGGCGCGTTCGCGCCTTTCGAGACAAACGTCATGCCGAGCGCAGGCACAAGCACATGCCCGCGGCAGGGCACGAGCATCTCGGGCACCACGGGCTGGCGGATTACGGCCGGCGGCGGGCCCGGCGGCACGATGTTTATGTCTTGCCGGAAGCGCGGGAAACGATCGTTCGGCCCCTGCACGCAGCTTGCCAGCACGAACGTCGCAAGCGTCGCGCAAGCAAGACGAAGTGTGTGTTGCGACATGAGCCCCCGCTCTATGAAACAGTACGCGCGCCCTTGAGCGCGGTGATGGTGGCAGTCGTGGAAAATGACGGGACAAGATCGGCGAGCACGACGCGTCCACCATAACTTTCCACGAGATCCCCGCCGACCACGGCCTGCCGCGAATAGTCCGCGCCCTTCACCAGTACATCTGGCCGTAAGGCTTCGATCAAGGCAAGAGGCGTGTCTTCCTCAAAGACGGTGACGAGATCGGCCGAGGCGAGCGAGGCCATCACAGCCGCGCGAGCCGCTTCGGTTTGTACGGGGCGGCTTTCGCCCTTCAGACGTTTCACCGATGCATCTGAATTGAGCGCGACGACCAGACGGTCGCAGGCGCCCCGCGCCTGGCGCAGCAGCGAGACATGGCCCGGATGCAGGAGATCGAAACAGCCGTTGGTGAAGCCGACCTTCAGCCCGGCATTGCGCCACGCCATGACGCGCGCCACGGCTGCGGCGCGGTCGACGACTTTGTGTTCGACGCTGGCGAGGCCCGCCTGACGCATCGCGGTCATGATGTCCTGGACACTCACGATCGCGGTCCCGTGACGGCCAACAACGACGCCGGCGGCAATATTGGCGAGACGCATGGCGACAGGGAGCGGCGCATTGCACGCCAAAGCAAGAGACAGCGTCGCGATCACGGTATCGCCCGCGCCGGTCACGTCGGCGACTTCCCGCGTTTCGGCGGGCTGATGATGCACTGCGCCGTCGGCGGTCACGAGGGTCATGCCCTCACCGGAGCGCGTGACCAGCACGGCACTGACACCGACGTCGCGGCACAGCCCGCGCGCGGCGGTGACAAGGTTTTCCGTGGTGTCGACGGGAAGACCCGTCGCCTCGGCAAGTTCGGCGCGGTTGGGCGTGAGCACGGCCGCACCCATGTAGCGGCCATAGTCGGTGCCTTTAGGATCGACGATGACCGGCTTACGCTGGGCTTTGGCCGCCGTGATGATGGCTTGAGCGATATCACCGGACAGTACGCCCTTGCCATAGTCCGACAGGATCACGGCTTCGGCCCGCAGGAGTTCGGACGTGACCGCGCGCATCACGTCGGCGGCGTCATTGGGCGCCAGTGGGAGGCGGGTTTCACGATCCGCGCGCAGGAGGTGATGACCGTCGAGGCTGAAAAAGCGGTTCTTGATCGTCGTCTCGCGCTGCCGAGAAACACGCAGATAGGGCTCCACTGGCAAACGGGCGAGGAGATTGCTGACCTCCTGGCCGGCGCGGTCATCGCCAATCGCAGCGACAAAGGCGCAGGACGCACCAAGAGAGGCGATATTGCGCACGACATTGCCCGCGCCGCCGAGCTCGCTGGTTTCGCGGGTGATCCGCACCACGGGCACAGGGGCTTCCGGCGAGATCCTCTTCACTTCGCCATAGGTGGAGTGGTCGACCATGACGTCCCCCACGCATAGGACGCGCCGGCTTGGAAACTTACCGAGGACCGCCGCGAGGGCGACCAAATCATCAAGGGCGGGGTCGGAGGCAGTGGTCATATATCGGTTCGTAACCGGGGGTCAAAAAGGGTGGGTTCCACAGCTTTCGCGCGGGTTCGGGCTCATGATAAAGGACGCCCCCATCGGAGACGATGGCGATACCGGGGACCCAGGCCAAAGGCACCCGGCGAGAAAAAGAATATTTGTTAATCTTTTCCAAATGGTTACCGTTCACCATCGGACCAAATGGGCTTAAAGTCGCGCCACGAACGACCGCCGCGCAGGTTTTTGAACCGCCGGAAACGGGCGGTATGGCGTTAAACTCGTAAAGGTTGAGCGACACGAAACGATGAACCAAGGCGCCAGAGGCTATCAAGAGACTCTGCTCGTCGACACGCTCGACCGGATGCGCCGCAATCCGGAAGGGCGCAAGGTCGTGCATCTGCGCCTGTCCAAACTCCTGCCGGCCAATCGCACGCCGGTGCGCATCAAAATCGTCACGCGCATGTTCCGCACCTTGGAAAGCGGACGTCAGGTGCAAATCTTCAGCCTGACCAACGACGATCTTGCGATGATCGTCGGCGGCGGCGCACAGCGCGACGTCAACAACATCATTCACCGGATCCGCAAGCTGTTCGAGGGCGACCCGCTCACCCTCGACGACGATCAGGGCAACGACCGCTTCGTCGTTTGGTACGATCTACAGCTCGACGCCGCCATGGCCATCCACGCTGCGCAACAGTTGCGCCAGGAAGCTCAAGGCACGCAGCCCGACGCAACCGCGCCGCCACTGCCGACCGTAACGCCCGCGGCACTCGATGAAATCCATAAGAAACTCGCGTTCCTGAATGTCGTGCCGTTCGTGCGCGACCAGGTGGCGATCCGCCTCGATGCGGAAACCAAGGCGCCGTCGATCGAGTTCTACGAATTCTTCCTGTCCGTCGGCGATCTGCAGCGCGTCGTTGCGCCCAATTGGAATCTTTTCGGCGACCGCTCGCTATTCCAGGATCTGTCCCGCACGATGGACCTGCGCATGCTCGACATCGTGCTGCGGCATCCGGATGCCCGCGGCGCGCCGACACTGAGCCTCAATCTCAACTTGGAAACGATCTTTACACCAGCCTTCGCGAGCTTCCTCGAGCGTCTTGAGCAGGGCCAGAAAGTCATCATCGAAGTCCAGGCCGTTGACCTTCTGACGAACTTCAATATGTACCTCGACGCGCGAAACGTGCTTTCCAGCATGGGCCACGCGGTGCTGATCGACGGCCTTTCGACATCCGCCTTGGCGATGCTCGACGTCGCGCTGATGAAGCCGGACTACGCCAAGATCATTTGGGCTCCCGAACTTCTGGACATGATGGATCCCGCGACCAACCAGAGTGCGGCTTTTATCGTGCATAATATCGGCGCGGAGAAAGTCATTCTGTCGCGCTGCGATTCCGCCAATGCGCTGCAGTGGGGCCTTAAGACCGGCATCAGCGTTTTCCAGGGCCACTTCCTGGACGCGTACCGCAAGAAAGCGCCGGCGCCGCAGGCGCGTGCGAACCGGTTGAAACAATGAGCATGGAACCGCAAATCGGTACGGCCGCACATCCGCTGGGTGCCAGCCACGAGGCGCGCTTCCTGGACGACTTGAAGTCGTTGGATCCGGGGAGCCGCGATCGCGGCGTTATCCGCCTGCATCTGTCGCGTCTCCTGCCCGAAAACCGCGACAAGGACAGTTTGCGCAACGCCGAAACGGTGTTCGAGGACCTCACGCGCACCCGCACCGCGCAGCTGTACCGCATGCGCAACTCGGACCTGATGGTGGTCTTCGAGAATCATGAAACGGCCACGGCCGAGCGCGCGATGCTCAAGCTCCTGAAATTGTGGGAGCGCGACCCTCTCATCGCCAAGTTCAAAAGCGACGCACGCAAGAACCGCTTGTCGAATTGGTTCGACATGAAGTCGGACTATGACAAGCTGCTCACATTCGCCATGCGTCAAGCGGCGAGCTCGGAAAAGAGCGTGCGCAAAACGCTGCCCGAGTTGATCGCGGCGCGCGAACTTCTTCGCAATAGCCCGGAACGCGGCACGCCCCTTACACCGACAGAATTGGGTAAGGCCGAAGATGCGCTCGCGCGCGTCGATCTTTCGAGCTTCACGCGCCGTCAACCGGTGTGTGCGTTCGTTGAAGACGGAAAGCCGGAAATCGTTTTCACGGAAGTTTTTGTGTCTATCGCCGACTTGCGCGAAACCTTGATGCCGCGCACGAACCTCACCAGCAATCCATGGCTGTTCCAACGCTTCACGCAGACTCTGGATCGCCGCGTGATGGCACAAATCGCGCGCCGCGAGGACCGCACACTGGTGCGCGATGGCTTCAGCATCAACGTGAACGTCTCGACCGTTCTGTCGGAAGAGTTCTTATCCTTCGACGACGACTTTGCGCCATCCAGCCAGGACGTGGTGCTTGAGATGCGTCTCGAGGACATGTTCGCCGACCCCGGCAGCTTCGCCTTCGCGCGTGACTTCGTCACCGAGCGCGGCTACCGCGTGTGCATCGACGGCCTCAGCCTCGAGACCTTCCCCTTCGCCGATCCGAATCGCCTGGGCGTGACCTATGCCAAGCTCAGCTGGGCGCAGGAGATGGGGGCCTTCATCGGCACTGAACAGGGTCAGCGCTTTAAGGAGATGATCCGCGAGCGCAAAAAGGGGCGTACCATTCTTGCGCGCTGCGACTCCGAAGCGGCGGTGAAGGTCGGCCAGCAGCTCGGCATCACGTTGTTCCAGGGCCGCTATATCGACGCACTCGCGCGTGGCATTCGTTAACGCGTTTATTCTTTTACGAAGTCTGTAACGGCTTTGCGACCGCTGCCTTACTTCAGGCGCACTTCGCCGCAACACTCGCCCCATCAACGGAGGCCACGATGACAAAACCCATTTCCCGCCGGCAGGCAAGTTTCCTGATGGCGACCCTGGCCGCGAGCACCGCCATGAGCGGCGTCGCGAAAGCAGACGACGTACTCGACGCACGCCACATTCTGGACGAAGCCGCGATCACGCTGACGCGAGTGCGCGAAGAGCTGAAGAACTCCGGCGACATGGACGACCTTTTGCAGCGGAGCAAAGGCGTGCTCATCATCCCGTCCTATTACAAGCTCGGGTTCATTGTCGGTGGCGCTTACGGAGATGGCGTTCTGCTGAAGCGTCAGCCCGAAGGCGATTTCGGCGATCCGGCTTTCTATCGTATGACCGCCGGCTCATTGGGCCTGCAAGCTGGCATGAATTCGGCCTCGGTCGTGTTCATGATCCTGACCGAGAAGGGCCTCAGCGCCGTGCTCGACGATGAATTCAAGATCGGCGCCAACGTCGGCATGACGCTTGGCACCCTGGGCGTCGGCGCGGAAGCGGCCACCACGACGCACGTCGGCAAGGACATCGTCGCCTATTCACAAAGCAAGGGATTGTTCGCGGGCGGCGCGTTCGAAGGTGCCGTCATCAAGCCGCGCCGGGATTGGAACGCGGCCGTGTACGGCGTGGGCAACGACAACCCCACCGCGATCGTACAACGCAATCAACTGGGCGCTGCGACGAACCTGAAGGATATTCTGTCCAAGAACGCGTACCCGGCGCAGGCTGCTCCTGTCGCCGGAACGCCGTAAGCAGATTTGCTTAAGACGCCGGCGCCTCGAAGGTCGCCGGCGCTTTCTCGATCTCGGTGGCGCCTTCACGCGTCACCTGCATGATCGCGAAGCCGCGCTGCGAGAGGCCGTTCGGCAGGAAACGGAAGATCCCGTCGACGCCAGCGAAACCCGACGGATTGGTAATGGCTTCGGCCGAGAACGGCTGCGGATAATCGCCGCGGGCGAGCACGGCCGCGAGGGCGACCGCGTCATAACCGTGGCTGGCGATGCCGGGCGCCGCGCGGCCGAACAACTCGCGATAGCGCACGAAGAACTGGCGGTTCGATTCCTGCGGCGGGGCGGGATAAACGCCGCCCACCATCACCGGCTCACGTCCGAGCCCCGGCGTATTCCACAGCATCGTACCCAGCAGCTGCACACGGCCCGAATCGATGTCGTAAAACGGCAGCAGCGTCGCGGCTTGTGTGAGACGCGCGCCTTGGTCGGGCAGCAATACCGCATCGAAGTCGACTTCACCGACGGTCTCGAGGCGACTGAGACGTTCGAGGGCGAGCTGCGAAATCTCGTCTTCCTTGCCAGCGAGTTCGGCCTTTTGCGCTTCCAAAGCTTGTTTGCGCCGATCGTAGGCGGCGAGATCGCGCACCACGTCATTTAGATTGGTGCCATCGGCATTATAGTAGGCAACATTCGTCACTTGGCCGCCGCCGGCAGGCACATAGCGGTTGAACGCCTCGACCACCGCGCGGCCATAGTCGGACTCCGGTGCGAGCACGGCAAAGCGCGTCAGGCCCTGCGCGCGCGCGTAGGCGATCATCTGACGGACTTGTTCCTGGACAAGAAACCCCAGCACGAACACACGCCCGCCCGCGATGGTAGGATCGGTGGAGAAGGCAACGATGTTGACGCCGGCAGCATCGGCGGTCGGCGCGATGGCGTGTGCTTCGGCCGAGAAGAGGGGACCGAGGATGAGTTGCGCACCGTGTGACAGGGCGCGCTGCGCGGCTTCGGTCGCCCCTTCCGGCGTACCGCCGGTGTCGTAAGCCTGCAGAACAAAGCGTTCATCGGCCACATCGAACAGCGCCATCTCGGCGGCATTGAGCAGGGCCTGGCCCACGGGCGATGACGGGCCCGTCAGCGGCGCGAGCAACGCCACGCGTACCAGACCATTGGCGTCCGGCACGGGTCGCTGGGACATCGGGCCACCGGCGACGGGCGGCTGGGGGTTCAGATCGCCGCCAAGACCCAGGATCAGCTGGTTGCGCGGCAACACGCCGCGCCGATCGGCCGGCGCGTTCAATGTCGAGGTCGGCGCACCCGAAGCTCTGGCAGCGGCGGGCGGAGTCTGCGAGGGTGTCGGCGCACCACCGGCGCAGCCGGCCAGAAGGCCTGCGGCAAGAACGGTGGCGAAGAAGAATGGCTTCAATGACACGAAACGAGTCCTCACATCAGAAAGCGGGTGAACCGGCCCTATCGTCCGGGGCCGAACCTACGGCTGGGGTAACCCTGAATCCAGGCCTTTATGTGGTCGCAACACCCATCGGGAACCTAAATGACATAACGGCGCGCGCCCTTACAGTGTTGCGGGGCGCCAATGTGATCGCATGCGAGGACACCCGCGTGACCGGGGCGCTCCTTCACCGCTTTGGGATCGCGACGTCCATGATCCCGTACCACGACCACAACGCCGAACAGGCGCGGCCAAAACTGCTGGCGCAGCTTCAGGCCGGCGAGCACGTCGCGCTCGTCAGCGACGCCGGCACCCCACTGATCTCGGACCCCGGCTACAAACTGGTGCGGGCCTGCGCGGATGCGGGAATCCCGGTGATTCCAATTCCTGGCCCCTCGGCGCTGCTCGCCGGACTGGTCGTCGCGGGCCTCCCCACGGACCGGGTGATGTTCGCCGGCTTCCTGCCGCAGAAATCCGGCGCGCGGCGCGGCGAGATCATGAACCTCAAGGACCTGAAGGCGACGCTCGTCTTTTATGAATCCGCGCAGCGCCTACCCGAGGCTCTTGCGGATTTAAGCGCGGTTCTAGGACCACGGCCGGCCGCGGTCTGCCGCGAAATGACCAAGCTGTATGAAGAGGTGCGCCGCGGCACGCTCGCCGAACTCGAAATATTCTACGCGGCCGAAGGCCCGCCGAAAGGCGAAATCGTGCTCGTGATCGGCGGCGCTCCGGATACGGTGACCTCCGCCGAGGATCTCGATGCCGCGTTGCGCGCGGCGCTCGCGACCATGACCGTGCGCGATGCCGCCGATGTGGTGGCCGAGGCGTTTCAAGAGCCGCGCCGGCGGATCTACCAGCGCGCGCTCGAGATCAGTAAAGATGGCCGCTCTTAACGCACGCCTTGAGGCTGAGCGCCGCGGGCGGTTCGCCGAAAGTTTATGCGTATGGAGTTTGCGGCTCCGCGGTTGGCGTATCCTGGAACGCCGGCTCGCGGGCAAACGCGGGCTCGGGGTGGGCGAAATCGACATCGTCGCCAAACGCGGCAAAGTCGTCGCCTTTATCGAAGTAAAAGCGCGCACGAGCGAAACGGCCGCGTTGGAAGCGGTCACTGTGGCCCAGCGCGCCCGCATCGCGCGCGCCGCCGAAATTTTCATCGCGCGGTTTCCGGGCGGCGATGCCTGTGACGTCCGGTTTGACGTCATGACGGTCAGTGGCTTTTTACCTGTTCATCTGATCGACGCCTGGCGTCCATAATAACCCGAGTAGAAAGCGATCCCGAATCGCGTTAGGTCTCGTGTATGGCTAGCACGGCGACCATCAAGGCGGCGCTCGGACACGTCTCGTCCCAGGTGGACGAGGCGATCGATATTGCCGATATCGCGCTCGTGCTCGCGTCGTTCGATCATCCCTCCACCGACCTCAAGATCTACCGCGATCATGTGCGCGAGCTGGCCGAAGCGGTGCATGTTGCGATGCTCGAGTCCGGATTCGATGTCGACAACCCAGGCCCGGAGGAGATGGCCGAGGTGCTGTCGAACGTGATCGCGCGCGATTTCAACTATGTCGGCGATGAAGAGAATTACAACGATCTCGACAACGCCAATATGATGCGCGTGATCGAGCGCCGCCGCGGGCTTCCCGTCTCCCTCGGCATTCTTTATCTCGCCGCCGCGCGCGCCCAGGGCTGGGTCGCGGCCGGCCTGAACTTCCCAGGTCATTTTCTGGTCCGGCTTGAAAGCCGCGACGGACGGCGCGCCATCATCGATCCGTTCTACAATGGCCGCGTCATGGAAAGCCGGGCGCTGCGAGAACTCCTCAAGCTGGTGCGTGGCACGGCGGTGGAGCTCGATTCCAGCCATTACCGGCCCGTTTCGAACCGCGACGTACTGGTCCGGCTGCAGAATAATGTGAAGACCCGGCGCATGGAGCTCAACGAAATCGCGGGCGCCCTGGAAGCCGTGGAAGCCATGCAGATGCTGGACCCCGAGAACGCGTCCTTGTGGCGTGAGGCGGGGGTCATGCATATGCGCCTGGGGCACCTGAAACACGCCGTCGAGGCCTTCGAAGGCTTCGTTTCGCGGACCCCAGAAGGCGCCGATCGCCGCAAGATCGCACAAGTTATTGAGGAACTGCGCGAGCGCTTGCATTAAAAGAGTGTCCTTGCACAATTCGCCGAGCCTAAACCGGCAGCCCGAGGGACAATGACACTTCAAGTCGCCATCCAGATGGACCCGATCGAGTCCATCAACATCAACGCGGACTCCACTTTCGTGCTGGCGCTCGAGGCGCAGAAGCGGGGCCACACGCTGTACCACTATCTACCCCGCAAGCTGTCGTTCCGCGAAGGCCGTGTGATCGCGCGCGCGCGGACCCTCACGGTGCGCCGTGAGCTCGGCAAACACTACGACCTGGGCCCCGAGCAGGAACTGGACCTGCGGACCATGAAAGTCGTGTTGATGCGCCAGGATCCGCCGTTCGATATGGCCTATATCACTGCGACCCATGTCTTGGAGCATATCCACCCCAAGACGCTGGTGGTGAACGATCCCGTGCATGTGCGCAACGCGCCGGAGAAATTGTTCGTCACGCATTTCGAGGGCGTGATGCCTCCGACCCTGATCTCGGCCGATGTCGAGGAAATCCGCGCCTTCCGCCGCGACCACAAGGACATCATCATCAAACCGCTGTACGGCAACGGCGGCGCGGGTGTGTTCCACATCCGCCCGGACGACGAGAACCTCGGCGCGCTTCTGGAGATGTTTACCACCACCTGGCGCGAGCCGGTGATCGTGCAGCGCTACGTGCCGGAAGTACGCAAGGGCGACAAACGCATCATCCTCATCGATGGGAAAGCCGCCGGCGCCATAAACCGCGTCCCGGCGGCGGGCGAAGCACGTTCGAACATGCATGTGGGCGGCCGGCCAGAAAAAACCGAGCTGACCAAACGTGAGCATGAAATTTGCGAGATCATCGGACCGGCCTTGCGCGAGCGCGGCCTGATTTTTGTCGGCATCGACGTCATTGGTGATTACCTGACGGAGATCAACGTCACGTCTCCGACGGGGATCCAAGAGATCAACCGCTTCAATGGCGCATCATTGGAAGCGGATGTTTGGGACGCGATCGAAGCACGGCTGTAGGCTAAGTCATGGAAAATGTCACCCAACTAAACCCCGATCAGATCGAGCGGCACCTTCTTAACTCCATCGATAACATGTTGGCCGTGGTCACGACCTATGGCCTGCGTGTCATCGGCGCGTTCATCACCCTGTTCATCGGATGGGCGGTCGCCAACGCGGTACACCGCGCCATTCACCGGGCGGGCGTGCGTTCAATGCGCATCGATCCGACCATCACGATGTTCGCAGCCTCCGGCGCCAAGTACCTCATCGTCGTCTTCACGCTGATCTCGGTGCTCGGTAGCTTCGGCATCCAGACCACAAGCTTCGTCGCCGTTCTCGGCGCGGCCGGTTTAGCGATTGGCCTTGCGCTACAGGGCACCCTCAGTCATGTGGCCTCGGGTCTTCTGCTTGTGTTTTTCCGCCCCTTTCGTGTGGGCGATGCCATCGAGGCGGGTGGTGTAACCGGCACGGTTCGCTCCATCACCTTGTTCGTGACCGAGATTGATACTGCAGACAATGTTCATGTGGTTGTGCCAAATGGTTTGATCTGGAGCGGCATGATGAAGAACTTCACCCGCAATGCGACACGGCGCGTGGAGATCAAGCTGCTCCTGTCCTATGTGGACGATGCCACGCTTGCGTTGAAGATCGTTCACGAGATCGTCGCTCGCGACGAGCGCGTGCTCGAGAGCCCGCCGCCGCAAATCGGCCTTGCTTCGTTCGCCGACACCGGGATCACCATCCTCGTGCAGGTTTGGACGGCCATCGCCAACGTGCAGAGCGTACAGTTCGACCTGAACCGCGCCGTGAAAGACGCCTTCGATAAAAAGGGAATCACCATGTCTTTCGCGCAGCGCAAAGCGCTTCTGAACATCCCGCCCCCGCCGGTTGTCTAGCGAGCGGCGTCGTGCCTGGGGCGTTGCTGATCTTGACCTGCGGTTGAGCGCCCGAGAACAAAGCCGGCTCGCGGATTCGTACCCGGCGGCGGCGCGCGCGAAGCGACCCGCGCGCGCTTACGTCGGCAGGAAATAGTGATCGATAAACAGGTCCGTGATCAGCTTCACGCAGGAGGGCGCCACATGGCGCTGATCTTGCTCTTCGATCCCGAAGAACGGGCCGACATGTCCTCCGAGCCATCTCACGATCTCGAAGGACGGCCAGTAATAAACACCTGGAATCTGCTCCTCCATCGTCATGGCGATGGCCGCCCGGATGTTGCTTTTGGAAATGCAGTCCTGGACCACCGGCGCGGGGTGATTGACGGAACTCATCAGCGGGATCGGCGAAAGCGTGAGTATGACCGGGAGATCGGGGCGGATCGCGCGAATGGATTCGATCGATTTCTCGATATAAGAACGAATTTCATCGACGGTCAGCATATGGAAGCTGTCGCCCAGGGTGCGCCATTTCGGCCCTACCGTCGATTTCGTGACATGAATGATCGGCAAACCATCCTCATGGAACGGCTGCAACGCGACTCCTAACGTCAGGATGAATGCCGACGCCGTGGGCAAATAGCTGCGCAGCTCGAACATCTTCGCGGGATTGATAATCCGGTCCTCGATGAAGTGCCCAACCGTTTTCGCTTCCTTGCCGCGCAGACGCTCGAGCAGCAGGAGGGCGCAAGGCGGCGTGTTGACGGCCTCGGCCAGCATCAGGTGACGGCTATTGATGCCCGCAACCTTCAGCGCATCGTGGATCGTTTGCGCGAAGCACGAGCCGATGGTGAAAACATTCGAGTCTCTCGGCAAAAACGGCGCCGGCGGCGCGAAGCTCGGCAACACGTACGTTTCGATCGTGGCGCGCAGGTCCGCGAATTCATGCGCTTCTGAGGGATACGAATTGGCCATAACGGTCCTCGTGGAAACTCGAAGTGAGGCCGATAAAATCAGGTTCGCCGGTGGATCGCCAGGGGCCATTTGCAGGTTCGCGCGCTTATGCTTTTACATTCTAACCCCCGATAATCGCGGTTATAGTCGGTGCCCGCTGGGGGGCCGATGGTTGCGCATATCAGTACAGTGGCTTTTTCTGGGATCGATGTGCTGCCCATCGAGGTCCAGGTTGCGATATCGAGCGGTCTTCCCACGTTTAGTGTCGTCGGACTTCCCGACAAGGCTGTCGGCGAATCCCGTGAACGCGTGCGCGCGGCACTGAATGCCATCGGCCTCGCGCTGCCAGCCAAGCGCATCACCGTCAATCTCGCGCCCGCCGATGTGCAGAAGGAGGGAAGCCACTTCGACCTGCCGATCGCGCTCGGCGTGCTTGTCGCTATGGGCGTTGTCGGCGTCGAGGAGTTGGGCAACTATACCGCCCTTGGTGAACTCGGCCTCGACGGATCCATCGCCGCCGTGGCGGGCGTGCTGCCCGCTGCGATCGCCGCCAACGCGAATGGACGGGGACTGATTTGTCCCGGATCCCAAGGCGGCGAAGCGGCCTGGGCTGGCGGCGCCGATGTGCTCGCCCCGCAAACGCTGTTGCAGCTGATCAACCACTTTAAGGGCGTCTCTGTGTTGAGTGTCGCAGCGCCCGCTGCGCCACGCGCCGACACGCCCTTTCTGGACCTCAAGGACGTGAAAGGTCAGGAGACGGCCAAGCGCGCGCTGGAGATCGCAGCGGCGGGGGGGCACAACTTGCTGATGATTGGGCCTCCGGGTTCGGGGAAATCGCTGCTGGCGAGCCGCCTGCCGGGCTTGCTCCCCCCTCTGTCGGCCACCGAGGCGCTCGAAGTCAGCATGATCCATTCGGTGGCCGGTCAACTCGAGGGCGGTACGATCCTGCGCCGCCGTCCGTTCCGCGATCCCCATCATTCTGCCTCGACCCCATCGCTGGTGGGCGGGGGCCTGAAGGCGCGTCCGGGCGAGATCTCGTTGGCGCACCGCGGCGTCCTGTTCCTGGACGAGCTTCCGGAATTCTCCCGCCAAAGCCTTGAAGCCATGCGTCAACCACTCGAGACCGGGCGCGTGTTGATCGCGCGCGCCAACGCGCATGTGAATTATCCGGCACGCTTCCAACTTGTGGCCGCGATGAACCCGTGCCGGTGCGGTCATCTCGACGATGCGCAACTCGCTTGTGGAAAAGCGCCCAAGTGCGCGGCCGATTACCAGAACAGGATTTCCGGCCCGATGTTCGACCGTATCGACCTGCATGTGGACGTGCCGGCGGTCGATCCCTTGGATCTCTCTGCGCCAGCGTCGGGCGAGCGCAGCGAAAGCGTCGCACGGCGCGTTGCCGCGGCGCGTGCGTTACAGGACGCCCGCTACAACGGCCGTCCAGCCTGCAACGCAGAGGCGGATGGCGACCTTCTTGAAACCATTGCCGCCCCGGATACAGATGGCCGCGCGCTTCTCACGCAAGCGGCCGAGAAGATGAAACTATCGGCACGCGGGTATCACCGCATTTTACGCGTCGCCCGCACAATCGCCGACTTGGAGCAGACGGAGAACATCAAGCGCAGCCATATTGCCGAAGCGCTCTCCTATCGACGCGTGTTACCGGGTCGCTCTACTTTGGTGGAATGAGCGCGTCTTCTACCTGTTTAAACGGCGCGCTCGCGCTTTTTGACCGGAAACCTATTCTTATCTAGCAACCATGGCGCCGATCACACGACCGCCGAGCACATGGAAGTGCAGGTGGGGAACTTCTTGCCCCCCATCCACGCCGTTGTTAGCAATGAGGCGAAAGCCCGATGCGTCGACGCCCTTCCGCGCAGCGACCGTACGCACGGCGCGCATCAGCGCGGCGATCTCGGTGTCGGAGGCTTTTTCCACAAAATCATTCATGGATACGTATTTGCCCTTGGGAATGACGAGCGTATGCACTGGCGCACGCGGATTGATATCCTCGAAGGCGAGTGTGTGTTCGTCCTCGTGTACTTTCTTGCACGGAATCTCGCCGCGCAAAATCCGCGCGAAGATATTGTTGTCGTCGTACATGCTCAGCCTTTCTTCCGGAATTCCTTGATGCCCGACGGCCCGAAGCGATTCTCGAGTTCGGCCCAAACGTCGGTCATGGCGAGGCCTTTCGCGGACCACAGCACAAGGAGATGATAGAGAAGATCGGCGCTTTCGCGCGCCAGACGCTCGTTGCTTTCCGCGACGGCCGCGACCGTGGTCTCGACAGCTTCTTCGCCGACCTTCTGCGCGATTTTATGAACGCCCTTCGCATAAAGGCGCGCGGTATATGAAGTTGTTTGATCGCCGCTCTTACGGCGCTCAATCACTTCCAGCATCTCGGATAACACTCGCTCGTCCTTCTGCATATTTAACCTATGTTAGTGCATCGTATGCGCGAAGGTAGAGGCATATATTCGCGTCGGATGTGGGTCGGCACCAGGGTAATTCTTTGATGTAGATCAAGAAATTTTGCGTAATGAAGTCCTTCAAGTTGCGTAGCTCGCCCACTGAATTCCATTTTGCCGCGCATGAACGGCTTTTAATGGCGCTCCAGAACTACTCTAACCCCTCGATTTATTGAAAGTTCTCTTCGGAAACGAATTCTGCGGCCACCGTAGATTGCGCTCGCTCACGGACTGGCTACCGCCCGCTGCTTGCGCCTGTGCATTTTTCAATCCATCTTTGTACGGCGGCGAAGATGCTGATGAACAAGTGTCAGCCGCTCATGAAAGAAGGAGCAAATGTCGGAAGCGACTTTTGTTCAACATATAAACAGAATGGGTAACGGAGTTGACAGTTTTACCAATGAAAGCACGCGGCAGAGGGCGGCAGCCCGGCACGCGCGGCGGCGGTCCCGACCCGATCGACATCCACGTCGGTAAGCGGATCAAGCTTCGGCGTACGCTGCTGCACATCAGCCAAGAACAACTCGCCGGTGATATCGGCGTTACATTCCAACAGGTCCAGAAATACGAAAGCGGCCATAACCGAGTCAGCGCAAGCCGCCTTTTCGATATTTCGCGGGTCCTCAATTGTCCGATTGCCTACTTCTTCGAAGATATCGGACCGGACACCACCAGCGACCGTACGACCCCGACAGCGCGCAGCGCCGTGGAAGGAATCGCAGAGGAGGCCGTCGGCGGGCCCGACAGCGATCCGATGCAGCGGACGGAAACACTGGAACTTGTGCGTGCCTACTGGCGCCTGCACAACGCGGATCTGCGCAAGAACGTGCTTGAGCTTCTTGGCAACATCTCGAAGCGCGAGTAGCTCTCGCGCTTCAACCGAAGGCAATACCGGTGCCGCGTAAAGCCGCGCCGGCCGCCTTCGGGGCGCTTGAAACTTATGCGTTCAGGCGATAGCCGCCGGGCTCGGTGATCAAGAGCCTGACATCGGCCGGATTTTCCTCGATCTTTTGGCGCAGGCGATAAATGTGCGTCTCAAGGGTATGCGTCGTCACGGCCGCGTTATATCCCCACACTTCGCCCAAAAGCGTCTCGCGCGAAACCGTCTTATTCCCGATTCGATAGAGGTATTTGAGGATCGCGGTCTCCTTTTCGGTAAGGCGTATCTTCTTCTTGCCCTCACCGGTCGAAAGCATCTTCGCAGCCGGATGGAACTGGTACGGCCCAATCGTGAACACCGCATCGTCGGACTGTTCATGCTGGCGCAAGTGGGCGCGCACGCGCGCAAGCAGTACGGCGAGGCGAAAGGGTTTTGTGATGTAGTCGTTGGCTCCGGCATTGAGGCCGGTGACGGTATCGTCCTCGGAATCGAGCGCGGTCAACATAATGATGGGCGAACGCACGCCGCGCTCACGTAAGGTTTTGCAGACATCACGGCCGTCCATGTCCGGCAGATTGAGATCGAGCAGGATGATGTCGAAGACGTTGCCGGTCGCCTGCGTGATACCGCCAGCGCCATCCGTGGCTTCCTCGATCCGGCTGAAATCTCCTTGTGCGGCCAGTTGCTCCTTCAATGAAGTGCGCAAGAGGTCGTCATCGTCGACGATAAGTATGCTCCGGGCGGATGACACGAGGGCCCAATCTCCGTTCTTCAAAATACGTGGCACATCATAGTGCCTACTTTAGGACGGTTGTCCTATGGGCGTCCCGCCCGATGTGGCCTCAAACCAGTTATGCACAATTGGTTGTGATCCGCTGGGACACATGGCTGGACAGGCCGTGCAAGGCTATATATCCCCCATACGCATGAACGCTAGGGCTGACGACAAATCAGAGCCAAAAATGGGCGCCTTGTCCCTTCCGGACTTGGAAACCGTGGACCGGGCTATCGCTGAGCTGCGGCGTGGTAGCGCGGTGGTCATTTTGGGAACCGGGCCCGCCGGCGCGGCGCTTGTCCGCGCGGCCGAAACCGTCGATCTGTGGCCAGCGCCTTTTTTCACGGAAGCCGGTATCGGCCCAGCCTGCCTTGTCGTCACCGGGCGTCGCGCGGCCGTCCTTGGCCTGACCGCCCCTTCAGCGCAAGCCATTCAACTTGGATGTAACGATCTCAGCCCCGCGCGCATCCGTGCATTGATCGATCCGGATGTCGAGCAACCGGTGCCACCGCCGGACGTCGCCGCTCGCGGCGTCCCTGCTTCGGACGCCGGTCATGCCGCCGTGGTGCTCGCCAAAATTGCCCGCCTGCTTCCGGCGGTCGTGATCGCGCCGCTTATCGACAACTCCGAGCTGTGGACGCGCCGTCACGGACGCCTCGTTGTCACCGCCGCAGCGATCCTGCGCTACGATCAGGATACGGCTGGGGATCTACGTCCCATCAGCGAGGCACGCGTGCCGCTGGCCGACAGCGAAGACACGCGCATCGTCTCGTTTCGTCCGCGCGACGGCGGCGCCGAACATCTCGCGATCATCATCGGCGCGCCCGATCCGGCTAAGCCCGTGCTCGCGCGTTTGCATTCGGAATGTTTCACCGGCGACCTTCTCGCGTCGTTGCGCTGCGATTGTGGCGATCAGCTGCGCGGTGCCATTGCTTCCATCGCCAAGGAGGGCGGCGGCGTGCTGCTCTATCTTGCCCAGGAAGGGCGCGGCATCGGCCTCGTCAACAAACTGCGTGCCTACACGCTTCAGGACCGCGGCTTCGACACGGTCGACGCCAACGAGCAATTGGGCTTCGATGACGACGAGCGCGTTTATTTGCCGGCGGTGCGTATGCTGCGCGTGCTCGGTTTCACGCGCGTGCGTCTTCTGACCAACAACCCGGCGAAAGTCGGCGCACTCGGGCGTCACGGGATTGAAGTGGTCGAGCGCGTCGCGCATACGTTCCCCTCCAACGCCCATAACTGGAGCTATCTCCAGACCAAGGCGAAACGTTCAGGCCACCTGTTCTAAGCTCTCATGGATATCGTCGTCGCACCCATTGCCACGGATGCAACCCGCGGAACGCTGCGGTACAAGACCTTCGCCTTCCCTTGCGTTCTTGGCCGCGGCGGCGTGCGGGACGACAAACACGAAGGCGACGGCGCGACGCCCATAGGACGCTACGCGCTCAAGAAAGTCTTTTATCGCAGCGATAAACTGATGATGCCGACGACGCGCCTTCCTATCGCGCCCATCATGCAGGACGACGGCTGGTGCGATGCGCCGGAAGACCCGAACTACAATCGCCCTGTCAAATTGCCTTATCACGCCAGTGCCGAGAATATGTGGCGTGACGATGGGCTATATGATGTCGTGGTGGTGCTCGGGCACAACGACGATCCCGTGGTGCCGGGCGCGGGAAGCGCCATTTTCATACATGTGACCGCGCCGGACTTGACGCCGACGGCCGGCTGCGTCGCGCTGGCGCGAGAGGACCTTCTATCGATCCTCCGCGCGCTGCCTGGTGCGACTTTTATCGATATCCGCGCCGCATTCTGACCGCGTGTCCCCGAAAAACGAAAGAGGACACGCGGGAGAGAATAACGCGAATCCTTCCTCTAGCGCGCGGCACCGCCGCCTGAACCCGGGGCGAGCAGATCCGCCACGCCTTCAATGCCATCGAGCATCAGCGAGCGTTCGAAACTGACATAGTGGAACCGCTGCGAAGTGTGGCCCGCGTGGATCGCGAAACCGACGGTGTACTTTTTATCCGGGACGATCTTCTTGTAGCCCGGGCCCGCATCCAGTTTACGCGACAGAATCACGGTGTAGACGCCCTTGTTTACGGTGGCCGTGGCCTTAACCGCCGGCGTTTCATGGGTAGAGCGCTTTTCAAGGATCGTGCCGTCGACGGCAACCGCCGGCTTGCCCGGATTGATGCGCGCTTGCCAGTACTCGAGGAAGTATCCGGCGGCGCGCATTTTCGCGAGCTCTTCTTCCGACTTCACGACGTCACCACCGCTCTTTGGGATACGCGTATCGGTAAGATACTTGGTCGTGCCCTTCACGCTCCAACGCATGCTCTCCACGTCGCTGTGGCAGGTGATCCAGCAACCGGCGGTCTTGGAATCCTTCACGCCACCATCATCCAGAATCATCGTGACCTTGGTCTCGAAGTCCTTGTCCATGTTGACGTTCGGCTGCTTGCCGGGATCGAATTCGATGCGCACGAATAAGGTATCGTTCTCGTGGGCGGTTTTTACCTTCGTCTTCACGAACGGCGGCTTGCCGGCGATCGGCGCCGGTTCCTTGTCCTTTTCACCGTCCACCAGGCTGTCACCGAGCGGACCTTCATCGATATCGCCATGGCAACCGACGCAGGTCTTCTCCGGCCAGCGGCGCTGCCCACTGTGACGGCCGGGGGTGAACAAGCGGTCCCACGAAATCTGAGCAGGGTAGAACAACGTGATGTTTTTCTCCGGCACTTTCGCCCAATCGACCGCGCTCGCGCTCTGCGGCACGAAAAAAGCAGCGCCCGCTACCATCGAGATTCCAAGCGCGCGCATAATTCCTAATGACACCTCGTTTCTCCCTTGTTTATCGTCCGAGCCTTAAGGATTCGGGGAACTCTATATCATGCAGAAGCCGCCAGAGAAATTCGGACCAGTTGCCATTGCCTTACATTGGTTGATGGCCTTAGGCGTCGTTCTGTCCGTAATTTTCGGGTTGGGGACCGTCTATATTGACGATACGCAGACCAGTCGGTCGGCTTTGGCCCTCCACCAATCGATCGGATTTGTGATGCTGCTCCTGGCGCTGGGGCGGTTGTATTGGCGCGCCACGCACGCCGCGCCGCCGCTTCCGGAAGGCATGGCCACGGGCCAGCGCGTCGCATCGTTTATCATGCACGCCACTTTGTACCTGTTTTTATTGGGTATGCCGGTCACGGGCTATATCGGCCTCGCGGCCCGCGGGCGCGAAATTCCGGTCTTTGGCTTGTTCAATCTGCCGCATCTGGTGCCGCGCAGCTTCGATCTGTCCGCCCTATCGCAGGACATTCATTACTACGCACAGTTCGCGCTTTATGTGCTGGTGGTCCTGCATATCGCCGCCGCGCTCTATCACCGCTTCGTGCTGAAGGACGGCGTCCTGGAACGCATGTTGCCGGGCCGTAAAACGTTACAGAGCGATACCGTCTAGTTACCCTCGGTTTCCATTTTTAGCGCTAGATATCTCGTGGGCCAAACAGCGCGCTGCCTACCCGGACGTGTGTGGCGCCGAAACGCACGGCTGTCTCGAAGTCGGCGCTCATGCCCATGCTGAGCTGGGTAAGGCCGGTCCGTCGCGCGAGGTCCTTGAGGAAAGCGAAATGGATCGCGGCCTGTTCCTCCACGGGCGGGATGCACATCAACCCCACGACCGGAAGATTCCATTGATCCCGGCAGGCGGCGAGGAAGACCTCCGCATCGCCCGGGTCGATGCCGGCCTTTTGTGGCTCCCGGCCGGTATTCACCTGAACGAAACAGGGAAGCCGCCGGTTCTGGCGCACCATCTCGGCCGCAAGAGCTTGTGCAATCTTCTCGCGGTCGACGGTGTGGATAACATCGAACAGCGCGACGGCATCAGCGGCCTTGTTCGATTGCAAGGGGCCGATCAAATGCAAACGCAGGTCCACCGTACCGGATTTAAGCGCCGGCCATTTGGCCTGCGCTTCCTGTACGCGATTTTCGCCGAAATCGCGATGCCCCGCGGCGATGAAGGGCGTGATGCTATCGGCGCCGTGCGTCTTGCTCACGGCGATCAAAGTCACGTCTGTGGCCGCGCGTGATACGGCGCGCGCCGCGGACGCGATCTGGCCGAATACACTGTCGAGATTTTCACGCGGATTGCTAGAATCGCTCATGACCCTATTGCTAGCAAACACACGGCGGAAGCTCAAACTGCAAGGTTTTCCCCGCGTGTGGTTCTTGACGGACGAGGCGCGCGGCGGCGATGCCGTAGCGGCCATTGAGCGTTTACCGCGCGGCAGCGCGGTCATCTTCCGTCACTACGGCGCAACAAACCGGGTTGTTTTCGCCATGCATCTCGCCGCCCTGTGCCGCGCGCGCGATCTTCTCTTCTTGGTCGCCGGCGACTGGCGCCTCGCGGCGGCGGTGCAGGCGGACGGTTTGCATCTTCCCGAATATGCCGCCGCGCGCGGGCCTTCGAGCGCAGCGCGTTTGTGGCTCCGCGCGCGCATCCTCACCGCCGCCGCCCATGGCGTGCGCGGTCTCAGAAGAGCATATGACATCGGTGCATACGCAGCGACTCTCGCGCCGGTTTTCCCGACACGGAGTCATCCGGGTCGCACGGCCCTCGGCCTTTCGCGCGCCGGCACATTAGCGCGCACGGCGCAGCTACCCGTCCTCGCGCTGGGCGGTGCATCACCCGGCAAACTGGCGCATATGCGCGCGGCCGGCTTTGCCGGTATCGCCGGAATCGGTTTTGCTTGTGGGAAATAACGGCGCCTGGAGCGTCGTGCGAAAAATGGAGATCGGTTTTTCGCGAAAACGACGCGACCGAACAATCGCTAGAAGCGCAGCTGCACGCCAACGCGCGCGCCGGTGCCTTGCGGCGTCTTGGCGTTGGGCGCCGTGAGATAAGCGGTGCCGTGGCTGTAATCGCTGTAGAAGGCATCAGCGTTCAGGCGAAAGCGCGAGCTGAATGAGTAGATACCGCCAAGGGTGATCTGCTGCTGCTCCGCCACACGGCTGACGTGGCCGATGTCGCTGCCTTCCGCCGCGTATGTCAGGCGCAAATTCATGGAGCCGAAGTCGTAACCAAGACCGGCAGCCCAGCCTTCGCGGCCAATGAAAGGTCCAAACGAGTTGGTATCGCTGACGCCACCGAGCACATAGACGCCGGCGTAGCCGACCGTCGCGCCGAAGTTCCACGAGGACACTGGCGACAGGGCGAGGGTCGAGGGCTGATCGGCGTAACCGCCGTACACACCGACATCGCCACCGAGGAAATGGGTCGAGTATCGCGCGCTGACATCCTGCGCCCGCGCGACGCCGAGACCGCCCACGGCGCGGCGGCCACCCACGATCGGGGCGCCCAGGCTGAACGCCCCGGTTGCCGGACCCTGGTAACCGATGCCCAGGCTATTGTTCGAAGAAACTGAAAGCTGGGAGGTCGACGGGACCTGGATTACCAGCGCGGGGGCGGCCGTCTGCAACTCGGTCGCCATAGCGCAAGAACTCATACCCGCGAAGAGGGTAGAGCCAACAGCTATGACGGAACCAAAACGCTTCATGACGATCGCGGCGCTCACCTTACCTGCGCCCTCCTTGAGTATTTCATCTAAATTTGCACCCCAAGTAGAAGTGGTCAACATGAGGCGGGTCCAAACCGCCCAAATAGCCCTGGTTGTGGCAAATACCGCACAGAACCGGCCCGGCACAGCATAGGACTGTTGTAAAAAAGACGGCCTTGGAAGGCTCCTTACGACTGCGCGAAGTCGCATGAGGATGCGCCGGTGCGGTGGCCGGCGACTCGAGTTGGTGAATTAGCCTTCGCCCTTGGTGCGCGTCTTATTGGGTGCCGCGCTTTTTTCGAGGAACTCGATGATCATGCCGGCAATGTCCTTGCCTGTGGCAAGTTCGATCCCCTCCAGGCCTGGCGTGGAGTTAACCTCCATCACAACCGGCCCGTGATTCGAGCGCAGCATGTCGACGCCGCAGACATTGAGGCCCATGGTTTTCGCCGCGCGCACCGCGGTGGAGCGTTCCTCGGGGGTGATCTTCACTTCCCGCGCCTTGCCGCCCCGGTGCAGGTTCGAGCGGAACTCCTCGGGCGCGCCCTGCCGCAACATCGAGGCGACGACCTTGCCGCCGATGACGAATGCGCGGATATCGGCGCCACCGGCTTCCTTGATGAACTCCTGCACCAGGATGTTCGCCTCAACGCCGCCGAAGGCCTCGATCATACTCTTGGCCGATGAGCGTGTTTCAGCAAGCACGACGCCGATGCCTTGCGTGCCCTCCAACAATTTGATCACGAGCGGCGTCCCGCCCACCATATCGATGAGATCGTCAGGTTGACTGGTCGCGTGCGCGAACGCCGTAACGGGCAGTCCGATACCCTCGCGCGAAAGCAGCTGCAGGCACCGCAGTTTGTCGCGCGAGCGCCCGATGGCGACGGACTCGTTCAACGGATAGACGCCCATCATCTCGAACTGACGCAGCACGGCGAGGCCGTAGAAGGTGATCGAGGCGCCGATACGCGGGATCACCGCGTCATAGCCTTCAAGCGGCCGGCCCTTGTAACGGACTTCGGGCCGATGCGAAGCGATGTTCATGTAGCATTTGAGCGTATCGACGATGTCGATCTCATGCCCGCGTGCCCGCGCCGCGGCGACGATACGCTGGTGCGAATAGAGTTCGGGATTGCGCGCGAGCATCGCAAATTTCATCGAGGACACCGGGACGGAAAACGACTGATCTCGGGAAGATCGTTTGGAGACTTAATTTTAACCGTCCCCTAAACACCCTGCAAACGGCGTTGAGCTCTAAATTATTTCGCGCTGGTCCGGCGTTTAAGTTTGGTGACGAAGGACCGTGCCGGGTCAACGAGGAAGCGCCGGCGCAGGGCCTGACGGCCGATCAGCATGCGAAAACCCAACTGGTCGCGGTTCGTCAGGCTGAGTTCTACCGGCCATTGCGATTGACCGATGCTGAGGGTCGTCCGGATCACGTAGCGTTCCTCGGACCGGCCGCCGGAATCCATGATCCGGCGGTGATCGATCACCAGCGCGACGCAGGTCGCTGCGGGCTTGTTCTTGCGCTGGATGGGGTGAACGACGAAACGGACATAAGACGCGCCATCCTTGGTGAACGGCGTGATCTTCGAGGCGTGCAGGGCCGAGGTCCGCGCGCCCGTATCGAGCTTGGCTTTGATGCGCTTGATATTGCAGTCCGGCAGCGACACCCATTCGCGCCATCCGGCGATTTTCTTTTTGCGCTTTTCGACCGTAATGGTCTCCGCCGCATCATCGTCGCGGATCGTGCGTGACATGGCTGCGGCAGGCCTCGCGCGCTAGAAGTCGACCTTGAGACCGCTCAGCACGCCGCCGCCGTCCCACTGAAGACCGGCAACGTCGGTCTGATCGCCGTAGAAACCGGCGAGACCGATACTGATGCCTGGCCCGAGCTTGTAGGCGGACTGCAGCGTGATGCGGTCGGCATATTCGTAGAGATTGAGCCCCGCCACCGCGCGGCGTTTGGCTTCACGGTAGTCGGCGGAAAGCTGCACCGGGCCTATGGCGTAGAACAGACCCACCGTCCAAGCGCGTTCATCCAAACGGCTCGCCGGTTTTACATTCATATATGCGCCCGCCAGTTCCCACCCGCCATAGGTGATCCCGGCGCCCGCGTTCCACGCTTCGACACCGTCGTTTCCAAGCGTGCGCGAGTTGGAGTGGAAGTAGCCGCCAGTGAGGCGGTAAGTGCCGCCGCTATAGTCGCCTTGATACTGCGCGGTGACATCCACCGCGTTGTTCGGCATCAGCGCGTTGTTGACCGGACCCTCCCAGGCCCGCGGGGTCGGATGATAGGTCACGCCAGCTTGGAAGCCGGCGATCTCGGGCGTCTGGTACGACACGCCGAGTGCGTTGCCCGTGAAACGTTTGAAAGTGAAAGCATCCCGCAAGGTGATGCCGTTGCGCGGCACGAGCGCATCGCCTACCACTTCTTCATAGGTCGATAAAAACGCCTGTGGCACAGGATCACCCATGATGGCGTAGTTCACGCCCGCGCGCTCGCCCGCGCGGATGCGGCCCAGGCCGCTCACGATTTCGACAAAGCCCTCGTCGAGATTCGAGGTCTCGCGGGTCTTGGCCTTGAAGCGCAGGTAGGCACGCACCGTGATGCCATTATCCAGCACGGTGCGTCCATCGACGGCCACACGCGCATCGGTGAACATTCCGGCGGTATTGATGTTCTCCGTCGGCCCCTCGGTCTGGTCGGTGACGAAGAAATACTGCCGCACAAAGCCGCCGAGGCTCACGGTGATCGGATCGGCGGCGTACGCGTTCTGCGGCAAAGCCGCCGCTGCGATCAGCGCAGATAAACCGTAGCGCAACAACTTCATAAGAACCCCTGTTTCGCCAATAGCGTAGGCGAAAAGGGGTCCCGCTGAAAGGCGCTTTAGCTGGAGCCTCTTCCGGCGACGTGGGCACCGGCTCGCCGAAGAAAATGCGACCAATCAAAAATCTAGAGCGAAATCTCGATTCAAATGAATCGATTTCGCCCTAGTACATGATCTGGAAGCGCGCCACGAACGTATCAAGCGAAAGGCCCAAGGGGATGGGCAGCGCGCTGGTGGCGGTGATCGGGTTCTCCTTTTCGAACGTCGTGTGAATGTAATTGAACTTCCACAGCATGTTCGAATTCCAGAACCAGTTGAGAGCGGCGGTGTAGCTGGTCTGCTTGCCGCCGTTCACCATGTACGGCTGATCGGCCGCGAGCGCACGGGGCGTATAATTATCCACGAGATCCATGTAGCTGACGCGTCCGGCGAACTCGAAAGCACCCCAGCCGCCGTTCTTCGGCGAGAACGGCGTAACCGGATTGACGCCCGAGTACGTGCCGGTCGCCGGCACATAGGTGCGCCGGCCGCCGATAGTATAGCTGGCCTGCATGTAACCGCCCGCGAAGCCGGCGGTCGGCCCCTGCAGCCGCTTTACTTTGTCCCAGCTGTATTCGCCTTGCATGAAGAAGCTACCGAAGGCGCCCGCCGTCTGTACGCCGTAGATCTCGACGCCGGTCACAGGATTCGCGGCGGTGCCGATCGCACCGGTGTTGAGAAGAACGGTCGTGTCGATGCGCGATTCAGGGCGGTCCGAGAGCGTCACGGTCGCCGGTGTATTCGGGCCGCCGTTCGGAACTTCGAATAGCTTCGAGGCCGAGACACCGAAATGCAGGGACGTGAGATCGGTCTGGATCGGGTTATAGGAAAGGCGGCCATACGCGCCGAAGCCACGCGTCGACAGCGCATGGGAAACGTTTGGCGTGGAGCCGGTGATCGCGGCGGCGACGAACCAGTTCGATTCCCATGTGCGCGCACCGATGGAAAAGCGATTATCCCCGCCGGTGAAGCCGCCGGCGATGTTTCCGGCCGACGAGCGTTCGATGAACACGATGTCGTTCGAACTCGTGCTGTCATCAAGTTGGAAGTACTGCGGTCCGTAACCGATTTCAAAAACCGTATTGCGGATACCGGCGTAGCCGAGTCGCGCTTCGTTAATGGTCGCCGCGCCGTCCTGCGTGCCACCGGCGTCAAGAATGACGGAGTAGGTGAAGTCGCTCATCGCGCGGCCCGTGATGCCGATGCGCGCGCGGCGCGCGTTCACGCCGTTCGAGAGCTTTCCGCCGGCAGCCGTGCCCGGACCCGTCGTGCCTTCGGGGTCCTGATTCAGATAGACGCCCATGTCGAAATGGATGCGGCCCGTCGGCGCGATGGTCCAGGCGCCGTCGGCGCTCGACATGGCGAAGCGGTTGGTGCCCGACTGGGTGACCTTGGGGTTGGAGGGCGGGATCATCTTCACCGTGCCGGCTTCGATGACATTGCGACCGCCGGCGGCGAGGTTCGCGTCACGCGCGGCCTTTTCCGCCGCTTCGCGAGCTTCGGTTTCCTTCGTGAGCGCCGCACGGCCTTCGGCTTCGCGGGTCTGAAGCGCTTCGAGCTGCTTCTGCAAGGCGCCGAGCTGGTCTTTGAGGGTCTGAATTTCCTGCGCGATATCGGCGTTGGTTTGCGCGGCCGAGGCGGCAGCCGGGGTGAGTGCCGTCGACGCCAGCAGGGCGGCGGCTACAACATATTGAATTTTCATTGTTTTTTGACCTTTGAGAGACGCCTTACGGCGGCGAGAGACCTTCAATTTGCCCGGTATGCGGACGGACCATATGACCCAACTGCGGGCGGTTTCATGACAGTAACTTTACGGTTTTGTGAAGGCCGAGTCGGACCGGCCATGGCTATACGCATTTCCGGGCTAAAAAACATCATATTGGCGGGGAGTTGCGTCATTTCTGGAGGGCCTTCGCAAGGGGTCACGGGTTGGTTATAACGGCCTCCCCTCGCGCCCCCAAACGGTGCAAAAGGGTGCGAAAGAGTGCAAAAGGATACGGTAACGGCGGGCGTTCCATGCCCCCCGCAGGAGATTGGTTAGAATGAGCGTTCGAGTTTCACAGGTGACCCGCGCCGCGACGACCATCGGCCTGGCCCTCTTGGCCACCGTCGTTGCGTCGTGCAGTTCCGGGAAGACCTATGAAGGCGTGGCGGGCACCGTCACCGAGAACCGCGACACCATCTTCTCGAACGGCGGCGTCGGTCTGACCCTGTTCGGCGGCTCGAAGGAAAACGCGGTCGCCGCGCCCGTGGCGGTGAACGCCTACTTGTGGCGCGCCTCTCTCGATACGCTGGCTTTCATGCCGCTCGCCTCGGCCGATCCCTTTGGTGGCGTCATCATCAGTGAATGGTATGCGCCGCCCGAAACACCGGACGAGCGTTTCAAAGTGAACGTCTACATCCTCGGCCCCACCTTGCGCGCCGACGGCATCCGTATCTCGATCTTCCGCCAGACCCGTTCGGGCGGCGTGTGGAGCGATGCGCCCGTCAACGCCGAGATGACCACCGAATTCGAAAACGCTGTGCTGTCGCGCGCCCGCGATCTTCGACTTCGTGCCGTGGCGGAAAAAGACTAACTCGGCTCATCTGCCGCATCTCTAGCGGCATTTTCAAAACAGAATTGGGTAGGGCCACCCGGCAACGGGTGGTCTTGAATTGCAATGGCATCACCGGAAGAGCGCCATAACTTCCGCCGGACGGAAGCGAAGTGGCAGGAGACTTGGACCAGCCGTAACTGTTTCACGGTCGAGCCCAACTCGCCGAAACCGAAGTACTACGTGCTTGAGATGTTTCCCTATCCGTCGGGACGTCTACACATGGGTCATGTGCGCAACTACACGCTCGGCGACGTGGTCGCGCGTTACAAGAAAGCGAAGGGCTTCAACATCCTGCATCCGATGGGCTGGGACGCTTTTGGTCTGCCGGCCGAAAACGCGGCGCTGGAGCGCGGCGTGCATCCGGGCAAGTGGACGCGCCAGAACATCAAGGACATGCGCGAACAGTTCCGCCCCTTGGGCTTCTCGCTGGACTGGAGCCGCGAAGTCACGAGCTGCGAGCCGGAATACTATAAGCACGAACAGAAGATGTTCCTCGACTTCCTGAAGGCGGGTCTCGCTTACAGGAAAGAGTCCTGGGTGAATTGGGATCCGGTCGAGCACACGGTGCTGGCCAACGAGCAGGTCATCGACGGCAAGGGCTGGCGCTCGGGCGCGGACGTGGAACAGCGCAAGCTGTCCCAGTGGTTCTTGAAGATCACGCATTACGCCGAGGATCTGCTCAAGGCGATCGAAGGCCTGGACCGCTGGCCGGACAAAGTGCGCGTGATGCAGCACAACTGGATCGGCCGTTCCGAAGGCGCGCGCGTGCAGTGGCCGCTGGTGAACGCGGATAAGACGGACAGGGGTGAATCGCTGGAAGTCTTCACGACGCGCCCCGACACGCTGTTCGGCGCTTCGTTCTGCGCGATCTCGGCGCAGCATCCCTTGGCCGCGAAGCTCGCGGAAAACAATCCGGACCTCGCCGAGTTCATCGCCGAGTGCGGACGTACCGGGACTTCGACCGCCGCCATCGAGATGGCGGAAAAGAAGGGCTTCGATACGGGCTTGCGCGCCCGTCATCCGTTCAACCCCGCACGCACGGTGCCGGTGTTCGCCGCCAACTTCGTGCTGATGGATTACGGGTCCGGCGCCATCTTCGGCTGCCCCGGCCACGACGAACGCGACATGGAGTTCGCGCGCAAATACGGCTTGCCGGTTTACTGCGTGGTCGCGCCCGTGGGCGAAGACGCCCAAGCCTTCACCGATAAGCTTGAAGCCGGCAGCGTCGCCTTCACCGACGACGGCGTGATCGTGAATTCCGATTTCCTGAACGGCCTCAAGGTAGACGCCGCCAAGCGCGCGGCCATCGAGAAATTGGAAAGCTTGAAGCTCGGTAAGGGTACGGTGCAGTACCGTCTGCGCGATTGGGGTGTTTCACGCCAGCGCTATTGGGGCTGCCCGATCCCGATCATCCACTGCGCCAAGTGCGGGCCCGTGCCGGTGCCCGACAAAGATTTGCCGGTCACGCTGCCGGAAGACGTTACCTTCGATAAGCCGGGCAATCCGCTCGAACGTCATCCGACGTGGAAGCATGTGAAATGCCCGAGCTGCAACGCCGAAGCGGTGCGTGAGACCGACACCTTCGACACTTTTATCGAATCGTCCTGGTATTTCGCGCGCTTCTGCTCGCCGCATGTCAGCGATCGCCCGTTCGACAAGGCCGAAGCCATGAAGTGGCTGCCCGTGGACCAGTACATCGGCGGCGTGGAACACGCGGTTCTGCACCTCCTGTATTCGCGCTTCTATACGCGCGCGATGACCGAATGCGGCTACCTCGACTTGAAAGAACCGTTCGCCGGCATGTTCACGCAAGGCATGGTCTGTCACGAGACCTATAAAGCCGCGGATGGCACATGGCTTGAACCGGGCGCCGTGGAAGTCGTGAACGGCGTGGCCATGGCGAAAGGCCAGCCGATCACGGTCGGCCGGTCCGAGAAGATGTCGAAGTCAAAGAAAAACACCGTCGATCCGCAGCACATCATCGAGACCTATGGCGCGGACGCGGCACGCTTGTTCATGCTGTCCGACTCGCCGCCGGAACGCGATCTGGAATGGACCGACGCCGGCATCGAAGGCGCGTGGCGCTTCCTCAACCGTTTGTGGCGCATGGCCACCGCGGCGAGCGAAATCCCGGCGCAGGATATCCCGGCGGACCTCGATGCCGCCGCCGCGACAGTGCTTCGTCAGATCCACCGGGCCATTGCATCTATCGGTGACGATCTCGAGAAGTTTCGCTTCAATTCGGCCGTCGCGCGCATCCGCGAGCTGACGAACCGCGTGGAAGACATGGACCGCAAGGTGGCTGGCGGTGATGCGGTGTTCCGCTTCGGCGTGTCGATCATCGCGCAGATCGTCAATCCGCTGACCCCGCATATCGCCGAAGAGGTGTGGGAACTGCTCGGTAACAAGACGATCCTGGCCCAAGGCGTGTGGCCGGCCCATGATCCCGCTTTGCTGGAAGACAGCGTCGTGACGATCGCGGTTCAGGTGAACGGCAAGCTGCGTGGGACCATTACTGTCGCCAAGGGCGCCGACGCCAAAACCTGTGAAACAGCGGCGCTGGAGTTGCCGGCGGTGGCCAAGCAACTGGATGGCAAACCGCCCCGAAAAGTCATTGTGGTTCCGGAAAAAATCGTCAACATCGTCGCGTAATGGCATTCGCAGCGAAAGCTCTGCAGGCAGTCATGGTGGCGGCGGTTCTGACCGCCGTCTCTGGCTGCGGTTTCACGCCGCTCTACGGCGAGCGCAGCCTGTCGGCGGCGCCGAGCGTCAACGACGCCATGCGCCAGGTGGTGATCCGTCCCTTGCCTGACCGCCAGGGCCAAAAGCTGAGCCAGGTCTTGCGCGAGCAACTGCAGCCGCGCGGCGTCAACAAGCCGCTTTACGACCTTGAGATCCATCTCGCTACGCGCATCGAGGAAGTGGGCGTGCGGCGCGACGCGACCAGCTCGCGCGCCAACTACATCCTCACCGCGAATTTCTATTTGAACGAGGGGCCGAACCGCCTCGTCGATGACCGCGTGCAGGCCATCGTCAGCTACAATATTCTCGACGAACAGTATGCGACCGTCGCTTCGCAGGCCGACGCCGAGAACCGCGCGATCCGCCTCGTCGGCGAAGACATCAAAACCCGCCTCGCGGTCTATTTCCATAAACGCGCGGAAAAGCCGGTCGCACAGGCGAAGCCCTAACTTTAAAAAATGAAAATCACCGGACGCGCAGACGCCTTTGTCGCCAAGCCGGATCCTAAGATCCGCGCGGTGCTGGTGTACGGCCCGGACTCCGGGCTCGTGCGCGAGCGGCTCAATGGGCTGACCAAAGCCGTCGCCGGTTCCGTCGATGATCCATTCCGCGTGGTCGAGATCCCGGGCGATGCGCTGCGCGACGACCCGGCGCGTCTGCGCGATGAAGCCGCCGCCATGTCCTTCGGCGGCGGGCGGCGCGTGGTCCGTGTCCGCGACGCCGGTGATACGCTGGGCGAGTTATTTGAATCCTTTGACACCGATGCCGTGGGCGACGCCCTGGTCGTCGTGACCGCCGGTGATCTTAGCCCACGTTCCAAATTGCGGGCCGCGTTCGAAGGCGGCGAGCGGATCGCTGCGCTTCCCTGTTACGCCGATACCGCCGACGCGGTGGAAGGGGTTGCGCGTGAAATGCTGCGCGCCGCCGGATTGCAGATCGCGCCCGAAGCCTTGTCATGGTTGGTCGATCATCTGGGCGGCGACCGCGAACTCTCGCGCCGCGAGCTCGAGAAACTCATCCTCTATAAAGGCGGCGCCGGGACCGTGACGGAAGAAGACGTGCTCGCCTGCGTGGGTGACACGGCCGGCTTCAGCATGGACGATCTTATCTACGCGCTGGCCGACGGCGATCACGTCACGATGCAACGCGTCTATGGTCGCTTGGTGAATGAGGGCACGTCGCCCATTAGCATTCTCACAATGGTATCGCGCCATCTGTCGCGCCTGCATGAAACGCGCGGCCGGATGTCAGAAGGTAAAAGCGCCGATGCCGCTGTCGCGACACTGCGTCCGCCGATCTTCTTCAAGTTCAAAACGCGTTTCACGAATCAAGCCAACCGCTGGAGCGAGAACTTGCTTGCGCGCGGGCTTGAGATCGTGACCGAAGCCGAGATGCAGGCGAAGACCACGGATATGCCCGCCGAAGCGCTCATCGAGCGCGCCTTCATCCAACTGGCGCAAGTTGGACGTGGGGGAAGGCGCTAGCGCCGCCTCTACCGGCCCTGCCCAATCGCGAGCGGCGGTTCCACGGGGCACGCGAGCTGCGTCGCCTTCCAGTGTTTGCGGTCCGCTGTGGGCGGTGTCATTTCGAACAGTGTGCAATTCTGCACATGCACGGTTTCACCGAGTAGTTCTTCCATCGCCCAGAATGTTCCGCCATGCGCGACGATCAGGACCGGCGCGGGATGTGAGAGCGCCTCGTTCAGCGCGCGGTGAACCCGCGCGATGTAGTCGACGCGGCGCTCGCCGCCTTCGATGGTCCCACCGGCCATCCAACCCGCGCGCCACGCACCGTTTGAGTCCTGACCTTCGTAAACACCGAAGCCGCATTCCTTCAGCGTGTCGACGACGACGATAGGCGCGTTGTTGACGTTGACGATCTCCGCCGTGCGGCGCGCGCGCGACAATGTGCTCACGCAAATCGTCTTGATCGGAAGCTGTGCAACAGCGGGCGCGACATCCATCGCCTGGCGGATGCCGACATCATTGAGCGCGATGTCGATATGGCCCTGCATCACGCGGCGGCGATTCCAATCGGTCTCGCCGTGGCGCAGGAAATAGAACGGAACGTGCGGGAGCATTAGGGCATGTTCCGGAAAAGTGTGAGCGGTTTTCCGATCAGAACATGCCCAAAATAAAAGGCAGCGCACGCCATTGATTCGGTTTCGCTGAGGCGATTAGTCGTGCAGCTCATGACGCGGCGCGCCTGTCGAAAGACGATGCACGATATCATCAAGCTGCTCGAGGCTGGCATAAGCGATCGTCACGGTGCCGCCGGTGCCGTCGAAGGCGATGTTCACTTTATAGCCGGTCGCTTTGGCGAGGCTCTGTTCGAGCGCGGCTGTGTCGGTGTCCTTCGGCAGCATGTTCGCCGCGCGCTTTTTACGGCCGAAGCTTTTTGCGTAGCGTTCGGCTTGGCGCGCGCTCATGCCTTTCTTGACGATCTCGCGCGCGATGTCTTCGGCGCGCGATACGCCGATGAGCGGACGCGCTTGTCCCGCAGTGATCTTTCCTTCCTCGAGCATCTGCAGAACCGAGAACGGTAGATTCAGAAGACGCAGCGTATTCGCGACGTGCGCGCGTGACTTGCCGACGATTTCGCCGACGCGTTCCTGGGTATGCCCAAACTCGTCGAGCATGCGTTGATAGCCGCGCGCTTCTTCGACCGGCGTGAGGTCCTGACGCTGCAGGTTTTCGATCAGCGCGACTTCGAGAGTCTCGGCGTCGGAGAGATCGGCGAGATGCACCGGCACTTCGTGCACTTGCGCGCGTTGCGCCGCGCGCCAGCGCCGTTCACCGGCGATGATTTCGTAGTGCCCAGGCTTCGCGCGGTCCGGACGAACGAGCAGCGGCTGGATCACGCCTTTCTCGCGCACCGAGTCGGAAAGCTCGGACAGCGCGGTCTCGTCGAAGTGACGGCGCGGCTGATAGGGCGAGGGTGAAAGCAGGTCGACGGCGAGACGCGTGACCGGACCGGCGGCCGCGGCCACGACGGCGGGCGCGGCGGCAACCGGCGCCGGCGCCGCCGGCGTTTCAGGCGCGGCCTCGGTTTCGCCGAAGAGGGCGTTCAGCCCCCGGCCAAGGCGCTTCGGGCTATCGGCGTTCATGCTGCAGCACTCGGTGGGGCGCTCTCGCGCTTGAGGACTTCGCCGGCCAGGTCGAGATAGGCCTTCGAGCCCGTCGATTTGAAATCATAGAGCAGCACGGGTTTTCCATGGGACGGCGCCTCGGAGATGCGCACGTTCCGGGGAATGGTCGTTGCGTAGACCTTCTGGCCGAAGAACTCGCGCACATCGTTCTCCACCATCACCGACAGCGAGTTGCGGCGGTCGACCATGGTCAGCACGATGCCCTGCAGTTCGAGATTCGGGTTGAAGCTTTTCTTGACCCGCTCGATGGTGCGCACAAGCTGGCTAATCCCTTCTAATGCAAGGAATTCCGCCTGCAGCGGCACCATCACGGCGTCGGCTGCGACCAGCGCATTGAGGGTCAGGAGACCGAGCGATGGCGGGCAATCAATCAGGACGAAATCCCAGTTCTGCCCATGACCGGCCAGCGCGTCTTTGAGGCGCGCCTGGCGATTCTCGAGGTCCACCAGTTCCAGCTCAGCGGCGGCGAGATCGACGCCCGAAGGCACGATGCTGAGATCGGGAATGGTCGTCGCGACGACGGCGGCATTCATATCCGCGCCGCCAGTCAGCAAATGGTAGGCGTTCACGGCACGGTGCTTCTGATCGATGCCGAAGCTGGTCGATGCATTGCCCTGCGGATCCAGGTCGATGACCAGCACGCACTTGTTCACCGCCGCCATGGCGGTGGCGAGGTTCACCGTCGTTGTGGTCTTTCCAACGCCGCCTTTCTGATTGGAAATGGCGATAACCCGTGGACGGCGCGGCTTATTTTCCGGGCTCGTTTCAGGGACGGGGGAGCTCGTCGCGGACGTTATCGTCTCGGACACGGCGGACCTCACGAAGGGACAGAATGGTTCCTGTGGGATCGGTCAGACTTTGCTGCCGATCGACCGCCATTGTCCATTGCTTGTGGGCTTCCGTCAATTCAGCCTCAACCGTTTGACCCTTTAAAAACAGGCATAAGGTCTCGGGTCCCCGGAAGGGCGCGGTCCAGTCCAAAAGGCGCTCTAAAGCCGCCAGCGCGCGGGCCGTCACCGCTTGGACCTGAAAAGCGGGGATAGATTCGATCCGGGCGCCATGGAAGGTCACGCGGACCCCCGCGAGACGGGCCGCTTCGCGCATGAAGGCCACTTTCCGCTGGTCCACTTCCACCAGATGGACGTCAGGGACGCCCATGATCGCTAGGACTAGCCCCGGGAAGCCTGCCCCCGAACCCACATCCAGTAAATTGGGGGTATTCTGGGGAATGAATCGAAAAAGCTGAGCAGAATCAGCAATATGCCGATGCCATAAACTGGGGATGGAATCCGGACTAACCAGATTGATCTTCGCGTTCCATTTGACGAGGAGGTCGGCGTAGGTTTTCAACCGCTCCAGTGTTTCACGTGAAACATTGAAGGTTGCCTGGAAAGCTTCAGGGCCACTAATGGGGGCATGTTTCACGTGAAACACTCAGGCGACGTCGGCGTCGCGGTCCCGGCGGACATGGCGAAGCAGGGCGGTGAGCGCGGCCGGGGTCACGCCCGGAATGCGTGCGGCCGCGCCCAGGGTTGCAGGACGGCCAGTCTTTAGCTTCTGACGCACTTCATTTGACAGGCCCCCAATGGCGTCAACATCCAGATCATCGGGAAGGCGCAGCGCCTCATCCCGGCGGAAGGACCGGATATCGGCGGTTTGACGGTCCATATAGCCAGCATAGCGGGCTTCGATCTCGACTTGCTCAATAACAGGGGTCGTCGCGTCGGGGAGCTCCGAAAAGAGCTCCCGCAAGCGGGCATAATTCATTTCGGGCATCGACAGGATATTCAGTCCATTCCGGCGCACGCCGTCCTGATTAACGGTCAGGCCACGCTTTTGAAGCTCCGCCGGAGTAACCGAGATCTCGGCGAGACGCGATCGGAGCTCGTCAAGAGCAACTTTCTTCTCGGCGAAACGGTTCGCTCGCAAGGAGCCGACGCATCCAGCGGCGATGCCTTTTTCCGTCAGGCGAAGGTCCGCGTTGTCGGCACGCAGCTGAAGCCGGTATTCGGCGCGCGAGGTGAACATACGGTAGGGCTCGCTGGTGCCGAGGGTGGTGAGGTCGTCGACCATCACCCCGAGATAACCTTCAGCGCGGTCAAAGGTGACAGGCGCAACTTGGCCGACTTTGCGCGCGGCATTGAGGCCTGCGATCAAGCCTTGCGCCGCCGCCTCCTCATATCCCGTCGTGCCATTGATCTGACCGGCGAAGTAAAGCCCGGAAACCTTGCGAGTTTCGAGCGTAGCCGAAAGTTCGCGCGGATCGACATAGTCGTATTCGATGGCGTAGCCAGCTTGCAGCATGACCGCTTTTTCAAGGCCGGCGATGGTCTTGAGGAGGGCGAGCTGCACATCCTCGGGCAGTGAGGTGGAGATCCCGTTCGGATAAACGGTATCATCATCAAGCCCTTCTGGCTCAAGGAAAATTTGGTGCCGCTCACGATCCGAAAACCGCACGACCTTGTCTTCGATCGAGGGGCAATAGCGCGGCCCCGCGCCTTGGATCTGGCCATTGTAGATCGGCGCCCGGCTCTTGTTGGCCAGGATCAAGGCATGACCTTCGGGGCTGGTATAAGTGACCCCGCATTGGACCTGCGGCGTGGTGATCTTGTCGGTCAGGAACGAGAAGGGCCCGGGCGGGTCGTCGCCCGACTGCATCTCCAGGCTCTGCCAGTCAATGGTCCGGCCATCGAGGCGCGGCGGGGTCCCCGTCTTAAGGCGGCCGACGCCAAAGGCCAGGCGCTTCAAGGTTTCCGAAAGCCCAAGCGCCGGGGCTTCACCGATGCGCCCCGCGGGAATTCGGTTTTCTCCCCTATGAATCAAGCCGTTGAGGAAGGTGCCCGTGGTGAGGACGACGGCCCCGGCACGGATTTCGCGGCCATCGCCGGCCACAACCCCCAAAATGCGACAACCTTTTGAATCAATTATCAAATCTTCGATGCCGCCGGCCCGAATCTCGAGATTCGGCTGTGCCGCCAGCAGGTCTTGAACCGCCTTTTTATAGAGTTTGCGGTCGGCTTGGGCCCGGGGACCCCGGACGGCAGGGCCCTTGGACTGGTTCAGCATCCGGAACTGGATGCCGCCGAGGTCCGTCGCGCGGCCCATGATCCCGTCGAGGGCGTCGATTTCACGAACGAGGTGGCCCTTCGCCAATCCGCCGATGGCCGGATTGCACGACATCTGACCGATGGTCTCGACTTTATGAGTCACTAAAAGGGTGCGCGCGCCAAACCGGGCGGCGGCCGCGGCGGCTTCGCAGCCCGCATGACCTCCGCCGACGACAATGACGTCGTATGTCCGGGCCCCAGTGGGATCCATGGATAAGTCCGGGAAAAGCTGTGGATAAAGGTGCGCCCTTATATCGCGGGAGGGCGGAGTCACCCAAAGGGTTTTAGGGGCGCCGCCGCGGCGCCGCCGGTTGGCGATCCCAAAAATATTTTTGGGCCAGACTTACTTTCCGATGCAGAAATCGCGAAAGACGACGTCCAGGATCTCATCCACGTCGACGCGGCCGGTCAGACGGCCCAGCGCCCGGGCGGCGAGTCGCAGGTCCTCGGCCGCCAGCTCGGCGAGCGGCGCCGCCTTGGCCCGGTCGAGGGCATCCCGGCATTCCTCCAGCGCGACTCGGTGACGCGCCCGGGTGAGCGGAGCGCCGGCGCCGGCATCGCTTTCATCGCGCACGCGGGCTTCGAGCGCCGCGAGAAATTCCGCGAGCCCAAATCCGGACTTCACCGAGATGAAGTGCAAGCCTTCGCGCACGTCGAAAGCTTTCGCGCCCTTGATGAGGTCGGCTTTGTTGACCACCGCAAGAGTGCGCGCATCGCGCAAGGCTTCCGTCGCCGCGTCGCGCGCCGGAAATACCGCGCCGTCGAACAGCGCGATCTTGAGATCGGCGTCTTTCGCCCGTTTATGGGCGCGGCGGATGCCTTCATCCTCAATCACATCACTCGCATCGCGCAGGCCCGCGGTGTCGGCGATGGTCACGGCGAAACCGCCGAGATCGAGATGAACCTCGATCACATCGCGCGTCGTGCCGGGGATATCCGAGACGATGGCGGCGTCACGCCGCACCAGCGCATTCAGCAAACTCGACTTGCCGGCATTGGGCGGTCCGATGATCGCCACATGCACGCCGTCGCGGGTTCTTTCACCGCGATGGCCGTCATCGAGATGCGCGGTAATGTCGCGGCGTAAGTCCGCGACTTCGTCCCACATGCGCGCCGCCACGTTCTCGGGCAGATCCTCATCGGGAAAGTCGATCACGGCTTCCAGATGCGCCAGCGCCTGCACGAGCCGGTGGCGCCAGTCGTCGTATAATTCCTTGAGCGCGCCGCCCATCTGCCGCAGCGCCTGGCGCTGCTGGGCGCGCGTTTCCGCGTCGATGAGATCGGCGAGCGCCTCGGCCTGTGTGAGGTCCATCTTGCCGTGCTCGAAGGCGCGGCGGGTGAATTCACCCGCTTCCGCCGGACGGACGCCCTCGATCTTCGAAAGAGCATCGGACAGATGCGCGACCACGGCGCGGCCGCCGTGGATGTGCAACTCGGCGACATCCTCGCCCGTGAAACTCGCAGGCGCGGGAAACCACAGAACAAGACCGTCGTCGATCAACGTACCGGCGGAGTCGCGGAATTTCGCGCGCGTGGCTTTGCGCGCTTCAGGGATGTGGCAGCCGATCGCCGCGAGCGCCGCGCCCGTGTCCGGGCCCGAGACACGCACAACCGCGATGCCCGCGCGCCCCGGAGCGGAGGCCAGCGCGAAAATCGTCTCAGCGATCATTTAGCCGGCCTTATTTGTTGGCCGCGCCCGTGAAGGAATTCCAAAAGGCCTTCTGAAGCTCGGCCATGCCTTCGGATTGCAAGGGAAACAACGTCTTCAACATCTTCTCCGGCTCCATCGCCGCCGCCGCGCTGCTCATGCGGTTCTTCATCTCGTCGAGCATCGCATTCTGAAATGGCGCGACATCCGGCAGCCCCATGAACGAACGCGCTTCTGCCGGCGTGCAGTCGATATTGATGGTGACTTTCATGATGGGATCTCACGGGAAAGAGGATGGAAGTGGCGGGAACGGACGCCTAAGGTAGCGCCCCCAAAGTAAGGCCCTATGTCGCGCCTGTCCATGAACGCTGGCCACAACCGCCTCGGCGAAGAAACAAGCCCCTATCTGCTCCAGCACAAGGACAATCCCGTCCACTGGTGGCCCTGGTCCGACGCGGCTTTTGCGGAAGCGAAGGCGCGGGGCGTGCCGGTCCTTCTCTCCGTCGGGTATTCGGCCTGCCATTGGTGTCATGTGATGGCCCATGAATGTTTCGAGAACGCCGCCATCGCCGCCGAAATGAACCGCAGCTTCGTCAATATAAAGGTGGACCGCGAAGAACGGCCCGACGTCGACGCGATCTATCAGAAAGCCCTCGCGCTGATCGGTGAGCAGGGCGGCTGGCCACTCACCATGTTTGTGTCACCGGACGGGAAGCCCTTTTTTGGCGGCACCTACTTTCCGCCCGCGCCCGCTTACGGCCGGCCGAGCCTCCCGCAAGTCCTAGCGCATGTTGAAAAAGTCTGGCGGGAGCGCAAAGACGAAGTCACCGCCCAGGGCGAGGAACTCACCCAATCCATCGGCGCGGCGCATCCGGAACGGCTGCGCGACGGCCTTTCCTTCGCGCTCCTTGAGGAGGCGGCCGTACGCCTCCTGGATTACGTGGACTTCGCCTCCGGCGGTATGAACGGCGCGCCGAAGTTCCCGATGCCTTTTGTGTTTGAATTCCTATGGCGCGCGTTCATCCGCACGGGAAACAAACGCTTTGAGCAAGCCGTGATCACAACACTTGCGCATCTCTGTGAAGGCGGGATCTACGATCATCTCGCGGGCGGCTTCGCGCGCTATTCCACGGATAGCGCCTGGCTCGTCCCGCATTTCGAGAAGATGCTCTACGACAATGCTCAGCTCATCGATCTGATGACGCTGGTTTGGCAGCACAGCAAAGACCCGTTGCTGGCCGCGCGCGTGCGTGAAACGGTCGGCTGGCTGTCGCGCGACATGATCGGCGAGACCGGCGCCTTCACCGCCGCGGTCGACGCCGACTCCGAGGGCGAAGAAGGCAAGTTCTATATCTGGACCGAGGCGGAGATCGACACCTTGCTCGGCGCCGACTCCGCGCTGTTCAAGAAAGCCTACGGCGTGACGCCCGATGGGAATTGGGAAGGGCACAACATCCTCAATCGCCTGCACCTCATCGGTGGGGCGGTGAACGACGATGCCGCGTTGGCGAACGGCCGCGCGGCGCTTTTGGCGGCGCGGACAAACCGCGTCCCTCCGTCGCGCGACGACAAGATCCTCGCAGATTGGAATGGCCTCACCATCGCCGCCCTCGCACATGCCGGCATGGCGTTCAATGAGTCTTCGTGGACCTCGTTGGCATGCGAGGTCTTTGAAGCCATCCTCCGTACCATGACATGGACGGATGAGACGGGCCGCAAACGTCTCGGTCATTCCTTCTGCCGAGGCCGCTTGCAAACCGCCGCGATGCTCGACGACTACGCCAACATGATCAACGCCGCCCTCGCGCTTCACGCCGCCACGGGCGCGGCGCGCTATCTTGCGCACGCTGAGACCTGGATCGAACTCACCAACGCGCTTTATTGGGATGCCAATGACGGCGGGTACTTTTTTACCGCCGCGGACGCCCACGATCTCGTGCTTCGTACCAAGAGCGCCAACGACAGCGCGGTGCCGTCCGGAAACGGCGGCATGGTGTTCGCCCTGGCCCGCATTTTTTATCTCACCGGCAAACAAGCCTACCGGATTCGCGCGAAGTCCACCGTCGACGCGCTCGAAGTTGAAGCCATGAAAAGCTTTCCGCACGGGGTGACGCTTCTGAACGGCTTTGAACTCCTGGAACGCGCGGTCCAAGTCGTGATCGTTGGGGACAGGCGCGCCGCAGACACGACAGCTTTGCTCGCCGCTCTCGCGGGCGTCTCGGTCCCGAATATGGTGCTCGATGTCGTGCTCCCCGAAACTTTGCTGCCCGATACACATCCGGCACACGGCAAAACAGCTGCAAGCGGCGCCGCGACGGCCTATGTTTGCCGCGGTCCCACCTGTTCGCCGCCACAGACCAGCGTGGCTGGCCTGATCCAGGCTTTGACGTCTTAAAGGTGCCGCATGCCGCAGCTTTCCATGCACTCCCCCATCGGCGACATCACCATCAGCGAGGATGAGGGCAAGATCGTCTCCATCGATTGGGGCTGGGCGCGCGATCAGAAAGCCACACCCTTGTTGAAGAATGCCAAGCGCCAGCTCGAGGAATATTTTGACGGCACGCTGGAGAAGTTCGACCTGCCGCTGCGTATCGAAGGCACGGATTTCCAAAAGCAGGTCTGGCGCGAGATGTGCAAGATCCCCGCCGGCAAGACGCTTACTTACGGCGATATCGCCAAGCGCCTGAAAGTCAGTGCGCAGGCGGTCGGCACCGCGTGTGGCCGTAATCGGTTCCCCGTGATTATTCCCTGCCACCGTGTCGTGGGCGCGAGCGGTCTCGGCGGTTACTCCGGCGCCGGTGGTGTGGAAACAAAAATCGCGCTCCTCGAACTTGAAAAGGCGATGATGCCCCTATGACCAAAGCCATCCTCATTCAAACCTACGGCGGCCCCGACGTCATGCAGATCGCGGATGTCCCTGTCGGTGAGCCTGGTCCCGGCGAAATCCGTATCGCGCAGACCTACGCGGGTGTGAATTACATCGACACCTATCATCGCACGGGCCTCTATAAAGTAGCCCCCAGTGTGACCGGTTTCGGCGATATCGCGCTGATCCCAGGCTCCGAAGGCGCAGGCAAGGTCGCGGCTGTCGGCGGGGGCGTGATCGATCTCAAGGTCGGCGACCGCGTTGCCTATGGTTTTGGTCCCGTCGGCGGTTATGCCGCCGAACGCATCTTCCCGGCCGAGAAGGCCGTGAAGATTCCGGACGGCGTAACGGATGAACAGGCTGCGGCGATGATGCTGCGCGGGCTCACCGTCTGGTACCTCCTTTACGAACTACGTTCCATCAAAGCGGGTGAAACGGTGCTCTGCCACGCGGCGGCGGGCGGAGTCGGCCTCATCCTCGCTCAGTGGGCCAAGCACCTCGGCATCAATGTCATTGGCACCGTCGGCTCGGAGGAAAAGGCGAAACTCGCCCGCGACGCCGGCTGCAAACACGTCATCTTCTATAAAGATGAGAATTGGGTTGCGCAGGTGCGCGAACTCACGGGCGGCAAGGGCGTCTCCGTGGCTTTCGACGGCGTCGGCAAAGATACCTTCATGAAATCCCTCGACTGCCTGATGCCCCGCGGTCTCGCCGTCGCGTTCGGCAACGCATCCGGCCCAGCGCCAGCGGTCGATCCACTTCATCTCGCCGCACGCGGATCCCTCATGATGACACGCCCGCGTCTCGGTGATTTCGTTGCCACGCGCGCCGATCTCCTGCGGGGCTGCGACGCTCTGTTCGCGGTCGTGAAATCCGGCGCCGTGAAGATCGATATTGGCCAGACATTCCCGCTCGCGGATGCCGCCAAGGCCCACATCGCGCTGGAAGCCCGTTTGACCACGGGTTCGACGGTGCTGAAGATCTAAACGGGCTAACGCACAAAGAAAAAGAGCGGACGTTTGAAGCGTCCGCTCTTTTTTGTCTGCTGATCCGCCCGCTTATTTGTTCATGCGGTCGAAGAAATCGCCATTGTTTTTCGAGTCCCGCAGCTTGTCGAGCAGGAACTCCATGCCGTCTTGAACACCCATCGGGTCCAGAATACGGCGCAGGACCCACATCTTCGATAGATCGCCCTGCTTGACCAACAATTCTTCCTTACGCGTACCCGACTTGGTGATGTCAATTGCCGGGAACACACGCTTGTCCGAGAGCTTGCGGTCGAGGACGATTTCCGAATTACCGGTCCCCTTGAACTCTTCGAAGATCACTTCGTCCATACGGCTGCCGGTGTCGATCAGCGCGGTCGCGATGATGGTCAGAGAACCGCCTTCTTCGATATTACGCGCGGCGCCGAAGAAGCGCTTCGGCCGCTGGAGAGCGTTCGCGTCCACGCCGCCCGTAAGCACCTTACCTGACGAAGGGACGACGGTGTTGTAAGCGCGGGCAAGTCGGGTAATTGAATCAAGCAAAATCACAACGTCACGCTTGTGTTCAACCAGGCGCTTGGCCTTCTCGATCACCATCTCGGCGACCTGGACGTGGCGGGACGCCGGTTCGTCGAAAGTCGAGCTTACAACCTCGCCTTTCACGGTACGATCCATGTCGGTGACTTCTTCCGGGCGTTCGTCGATCAAAAGCACGATCAGATAAACTTCCGGGTGATTTGCCGCGATCGCGTTAGCGATGCTCTGCAACATGATGGTCTTGCCGGTTCGCGGCTGAGCGGTGATGAGGGCGCGCTGGCCTTTTCCGAGGGGCGAGACCAGTTCGATCACGCGGCCAGTCAGATCTTTATTCTTCGTGTCCTTCTGCTCGACTTCCATCGACAATTTTTCGTCTGGATAAAGCGGCGTCAGGTTGTCGAAGTTGATCCGGTGGCGGACGTTGTCCGGATCCTCGAAATTGATGGTGTTGACCTTCAGGAGCGCGAAATAACGTTCACCGTCCTTTGGCGCACGGATCTGACCCTCTACCGTATCGCCGGTGCGTAGCCCAAAGCGCCGAACTTGGCTCGGCGACACATAAATATCATCGGGGCCCGGCAGGTAGTTTGCTTCCGGCGAGCGCAGGAAGCCAAAGCCATCCTGCAGGATTTCCAAAACACCGTTGCCGTCGATCGACGTGTCTTTTTCAGCCAGGACTTTCAAAATCCCGAACAGTAGATCCTGGCGACGAAGGTTTGAGGCGTTCTCGATGCCGCATTCCTCAGCGAAGCTGAGGAGTTCTGCGGGGGTTTTGCGCTTCAGTTCCTGAAGATGCATGGGTGCTGAAATATGTATGAGGTGGGAGGGTAAACGGTGGAAAAAATACGGTTAAGAAGGGTCGCCGGAGGGAGGTTTTCAAGAGGCCGGTCGCATAACGCTGGCGGCAAGGTCTTTGATCGAGGCTGATCTCTGACGGGGGCGATTTTGGGAAGACGGGCGAAACGCCCCGTTCTGATGGTGGAAGCGATACCTGAAGCCAGCCCAGCAAGTCAATATTTGAATTTAGGACAAGGCTCCATCATGGAAGAAAACAATCCACCCTTATCCTTAAAAGTTGTTAGGTGAAGGATGAAAGTTGGGCCTGTGAGTCACGAGAATCATAACTGCTCTTTTTCTATCCCGTAATGTGTACACATTTATGACGGGAAGCTTCTTCATGTGGGAATCATGCTGAAAATGGCCACCGCAGAGTTGTAAGGAGCGAAATGTCAAAATCGTGGAAAACGGGTATTGTCACATCGACTTGAGTTCATTCACCTGATTCACAGTTTTCTTCACCATGGCGCGAGGTGTTCGTAAAAGCGCCAATGGATTCATACGCTGTGTGCATGCTTTGATGACACTCGGGACAACCGCCAAGTTATCCCCGAAAAAGATTCTTATCCTACCGCCCTGTGAGTTTTGATTTTCACGATCGTGGAGCCCCTTTCCGGTGACTGACCGCGCTCCCTATAACCTTCATCTCGTATCCGATTCGTCCGGTGAAACGGTGACCAACATCGCCCGGGCCTGCTTGGTGCAGTACGAGAATGTGCAGGTTACCGAGCACTTCTGGTGGCTTGTGCGAACCCCCGGCCAGATGAACCGGGTCATTGAGGGGATCCGCAGCGCCCCGGGTCTGGTGATTTTCACGCTTCTGGATGGAAAAATCCGTCATTTGCTTGAGCAAGCCTGTCGTGATTTTAAAATCCCCTATGTTTCCGCGCTGGACCCAGTCATGAGCGCTCTCTCGCAGTTTTTTGAGCGCCGCGCTGGTACTGAAATCGGGCGGCAGCATGCGTTGGACGATGAGTATTTCCATCGCATCGATGCCATGCACTTCACCGTGGCCCATGACGACGGTCAGTCCATGGTCACGATGCTGGAGGCCGACGTTATCCTGATTGGGGTCTCACGTACGTCAAAGACACCTACCTGCATGTATTTAGCAAACCGTGGTCTTAAGGCCGGCAACATCCCGTTGGTCCCGAATGTCACCCTAGCGCCGGAAGTGTTCACGGCGATAAAACCGCTGATTGTAGGCCTGACCCGGGAACCGAAAAGTCTTTCAGATATCCGTCAGAGCCGCTTGCGCATCATGAACGAAGACCGCAGCGAGGGTTACGCGGATCTTGAGACTGTGCGCGAGGAAATCGCAGAATCCCGCCGTCTGTTCGCCAAACACGGCTGGCCCGTGATCGACGTCACCCGCCGTTCCATCGAAGAAACCGCGGCGACCATCATTCAACTTTATACACAGCGTACATCTCCCACTTCATGACTCGTCCACTCATTCTTGCCTCTGCCAGCAAAAGCCGCGCCAATGTGATGCGTGCGGCCGGCCTTTCGTTTGAACAGATTCCCGCTTATGTCGACGAAGATGCCATCAAGGCCGCGATGAAAGCCGAAGGCGCTACAGCGGCTGATTGCGCGCTGGCGCTCGCGGAGTTCAAAGCCGGGACCATATCGATGCGCTATCCGGAGGCGCTGGTGATCGGCGCCGACCAGATGCTCGATTGCGACGGGGACTGGTTCGACAAGCCCAAGGATATCGACGGCGCACGGAGCCATTTGCTGAAACTACGTGGTAAGACCCATGTGTTACCGACCAGCGTCACGGTCGCACTGCATGGCGCACCGATCTGGCACCATACATCGTTGCCGCGGATGAGCGTGCGGCCATTCTCAGATACGTTCCTGGAGGAGTATGTCGCCGCCGTCGGTGATGCGCTGACATCTTCCGTCGGTGCATATCATCTCGAAGGCCGCGGTGCGCAGATCTTCAGCAAAGTCGAAGGCGACTTCTTCAGCGTACTCGGCTTGCCGTTGCTCGAGCTTTTGGCCTTCCTGCGCGAACACCGGGTGGTGACATCATGACGCCGATCAAAGCTGGCATCATGGGCTGGCCGGTTGATCATTCACGTTCGCCGGCGCTGCATGACTTTTGGCTCAAGACTTACGGCATCGAAGGCAGCTATCTACGTCTTCCGGTACCGCCGGAAAGCCTCGGCGCAGCCATCGGCGAATTACACGAAAAGGGTTTCTCCGGCGTCAATCTCACCGTCCCACACAAGGAAACCGCACTCGCGTTCCTCACGGGCATCACCAACGAAGCGCGTCAAATCGGCGCAGTGAACACCATTTTCTTGACCGCCGACGGCAAGATGCTTGGCACGAACACGGACGCCTACGGGTTCATCACCAACTTGCGCAGCCAAGCGCCAATGTGGAAGCCGGACGCGGGTCCCGCCGTGGTGCTGGGCGCTGGCGGCGCCGCGCGCGCCGTGTGTTTTGCGCTGCAGGACGCCGGTGTGAGCGAAATCCGCGTCGTCAATCGTACCGTCGCCCGCGCGGAGTCTCTCGCGTTGGACATGGGGCCGCGTCGCCTGAAGCCGCGGCCGTGGGAGGAGTTGAAAGATGTACTCAACGATGCGGCGCTGTTGGTCAACACCACCACACTCGGCATGAAGGGCCAACCGCCGCTTGAGATCGATCTCGCGCCGCTGCCACCGACGGCCGTAGTCAACGACATTGTCTACGTGCCGCTTGAAACGCCGCTGCTTGCCGCCGCGCGCGCGCGCAAAAATCCAATCGTCGATGGGCTCGGTATGCTGCTGTATCAGGCCCAACCCGCTTTCGCCGGATGGTTCGGCGTGCGGCCGGAAGTCACTCCGGCTTTAAGGGCTCACGTACTCGCCGCATGACACGCCGCCGGCTTCACCCGCATAAAGTCCGACCACGCCGCTGGCCGTCGCGGGTTGTTGGGTTGACCGGATCCATCGCCATGGGGAAATCCACGGCAACCTCGTTTCTGGCTCAGGCAGGTGTTCCGGTCTTCAGCGCTGACGCGGCTGTGCATGAGTTGCTCGGTCCGCGTGGTATTGGCATCGGTCCTGTCAGCGAACGGTTTCCCGGCGTTACAACGGACAAGGGCGTCGACCGCGCCGCACTCGGCAAGGCGGTGTTTGGCGATCCCAAAGCCTTGTCCGCACTGGAAGCGATCCTTCATCCGATGGTGAAAAACGCCCGTGCGCATTTCTTTCAAACCGCGGCCCTGAAACGCCACGCCACCGTCGCGGTCGAGATCCCGCTTCTTTTTGAGACGCCACAGCACGACGTCTTCGACACGATCCTCGTCGTTTCGGCGCCGTCTTTCCTGCAGCGCCAACGCGCGTTACGCCGTCCCGGCATGACCGAGGAGAAATTGAAGGCGATCCTCGCGCGCCAAATGCCGGACGCGAAAAAGCGCCGTTTGGCCGACGCCGTTATTCCTTCGGGTTTGGGAAAGCGCGAGACCTTGCGCCGCCTGATGCGCGCTCTAAAATCAAGACAGCGTCCGGGCGGAGGAAGTTAAGCGATGCGTGAGATCGTCCTTGATACGGAAACCACGGGGTTCGATCCCTTAAGCGGTCACCGTGTGGTCGAGATCGGCTGCATCGAGCTCCTCAACCACATGCCCACGGGCCGCGAATTCCATCGCTACCTGAATCCCGAGCGCGACATGCCGGCCGAAGCCGAGGCGGTGCACGGTCTGTCGGCGGCGTTTCTGGCCGACAAGCCGTTGTTCTCGTCCCTCGCCGACGAGCTCCTGGATTTCATCGGGGATTCCCCGATCATCGCGCACAATGCCGGCTTTGATATGAATTTCATCAATGCCGAGCTCCGTCGCATCGGCCGCGGCCCTTTGCCCGCCGAGCGCGCCATCGATACGGTGATTCTCGCCCGCCGGAAATTCCCCGGCGCCCAGGCGAGTCTCGACGCCCTCTGCCGGCGTTTTCAAATCGATCTGTCCGAGCGCGGAAAACACGGTGCGCTGCTCGACGCCAAGCTCCTAGCGCGGGTCTATCTGGAACTTATCGGCGGCCGTGAGCCGGGCCTGGCGCTCGCTGCGTCGGAAACCGTCGTGGCGGCGGTCGAGGAAAAGATCGAGCGGACGGCGCGGGACCCGCGGCCCCATGTGGCAAGTGCCGAGGAGCTCGCCGCGCACGCGGCGTTCGTCGCGAAGCTGAAAAACCCGATCTGGTTGAAGACCGCGGCCGAGACCGCGGCCTGATATCCTAGTGTACGGCCGGCTGTGGTTGCGGCTGGCTTTGGCCCGGAACGCCGAACTTCTGGCGATAGAGAAGTCCGAAATCGACCAGCTGAAGCTGCAGCGGCGGGAAGCCGCCGTGACCGGTGGCGTCCGAGACGATCTGGCGGGCGAACGGGAAAATCTGGCGCGGCACTTCGATCATGAGCAAAGGATGGATGTGCTCTTCCGGCACGATCGCTTTGTTCACTTCCACGGCGGCGCAATAGACCAGCTCGCAGATAAAGGCCTTGCGGTCGCCAACAGTGGCTTCGAGGTGGATCGTCAGCGACACTTCATAGGCGGTGTCGCTCACGGGACGGGCAACGACGTCAATGCTGATAGGGATTTCCGGCGCCTGCGTCTGCAGGATGGCGTAAATCTCCGGCGCGCCCGGGACTTCGAACGACAGGTCCTTGATGTACTGACCGGCAATGCGGATCGGGGCGAACGGCGGCGCTTGGTCTTCGCTGGGCGCGGATTCCGGGGGCAGGTCGCTCGTCTCGCTCATGGTCGTCTCCGTTGGGGCGCACGAATTGCGCGCGAGGCGGGCACGTAACATGCTTCCACCGCCCGTACAAGAAGCCCTTACAAGTACTTGTATGGATGTGATGTGTTACCCGGAATACGGTTCAAGCGCTGTCTAAATCGGCCCCTTCGCTTGCCCTTTGGGATGCGAGGGCCTATTTTTAATATATGGCCGACGTCCCGACTTCGGCCTTCTAAGAGCCGCGAGATATTCCTTTGGGGGCTCCCTCCAACCAAGCGACGGCGAGACAATGGAAGGCTTTCAGTTTATCGACATCATAATCCTCGCAATGGTCGCGGGGTTCATCGTGCTGCGGCTGCGGAGTGTCCTTGGACGCCGGACCGGCCATGAGCCGACCCGCGACGCCCGGCCCGAAGAAGGCTACGCGCGTGGAACCGCCAACGCTCCCGATAACATTGTGACGATCCCGGGGGCCGCCCAACGCCGCTCGCGTGAAAACGCGCTCGATATCGAACCGGCCTACCAGGGCACGCCCATGGAAGCCGGCCTTGTACAGATCAAGATGGCCGACCCCAGCTTCAGCGTCAGCCGTTTCGGTGAAGGCGCGGCGAAGGCTTTCGAGTTGATCGTGAACGCCTATGCGCAGGGCGACACCGATACCCTGAAGCCGCTGCTGAGCCCCGAAGTCTACGGTCAGTTCGCGAACGCGATCCAGGATCGCGAAACCCGCGGCGAGACCATGGAGACCGAACTCGTCGTCTTGAAGCCGCCCAAGGTGGAAGCGATCTCCGTCGAAGACATGCGTGCGTCGATCGATGTCCGCTTCCAAAGCGAGCAGGTCAACGTGATCAAGAATAGCGCGGGTGAAATCATTGACGGCGATCGCGAGCATGTCGACAGCGTCACCGACGTGTGGACCTTCGCGCGCGATCTTTCCAGCCGCGACCCGAATTGGGTCTTGGTTGCCACCCGCAGCGTTGAGTAACCCTCTCCCAGTTTCTGTCGAAGTCTCGTGGCTGAACCGGACGCACCACCTTCACGCCCGCGCTCAACTGTCGCTCTTGTAGCGGCGCTCTTCGTCGGCGCCGTCATTGGCGCGGCCGCGGCGATCAGCTTCATGCGTCAGCATCAGCCCGTTCAGGAAACGCGTGAGGAGCAGCCGCCTGCGGCGACGGCGGCAAAGCCGGACACCAGTGTCACCTACACCTCTGTCGGTCTCGACAGCCTGCCGGGGTGGCAGGAAGAATCCATCGCCCAGGCTCTGCCCGCACTGCATCGCTCATGTGAACGCATCAAGACCCTTGCCCCCGACCGCGTGATCGGCACCGGCAACATTGCGCGGCCCGCATCCGCTTGGCACAGCGCCTGCGATGCCATTTTGCGTGTGAACGGGGGCGACGCCGCGCTGCGTGCGGTTCTGTCCGATATGTTCGTCGGCTACCGCGTGGCCTCCGGCTCCGGTGAAGCCGCGAACGATCACGGTCTCTTCACCGGCTATTACGAAGCGGACCTGCACGGATCGCTCGAACAGGGGGGCATATATCAGTATCCGATCTACGCGTTGCCGCGCGATCTGGTCACTGTCGACGTGCGCGACTTCGCCGCTGGCGCGAACCTTCCGAGCGGCGCACCGTCCAATATCGTCGGGCGCGTGATCGACAGTGGCCGTGGGATGCGCATGACGCCTTATTACACGCGCGCTGAAATCGACGGCGCGCGCGCGATCGCAAGCTCCGCCGACGTTCTGGTGTGGGCCGATGATCCCGTGATGGTTCATGTGTTGCATGTGCAGGGCTCGGGCCGCGTGACCTTGCCCGACGGCTCGGTCATGCGCATCGGCTTTGCCGGATCCAACGGCCGCCAATTCAAGGGCATTGGCTCCATCCTTCTCGAAGCCGGCGCGCTCAAACCCGGGGGCGCGTCCATGATCGCGGTGCGTGAGTGGCTGCGCGCGCATCCCGATGACGCCGCCAAGTACATGAATCTCAACACGCGCTATATCTTCTTCCGCAAACTGAATGCGGTTGAGGCCGAGGACGGCCCCGTGGGTGCATCGAGCGTCTCGTTGACCCCAGGACGCTCCATAGCCGTCGATCCCCGATTCATTCCGCTGGGCGCGCCCGTGTGGCTCGACACCAAGGACCCCGACGACCTCCCCCTTCAACGTCTAGTGGTAGCCCAGGATACCGGCGCGGCGATTACAGGCCCGGTGCGCGGCGATTTCTTCTGGGGCCATGGAGAAGACGCCTTTATGAAAGCGGCGCGCATGAAAAGCAGCGGCACGTATGTGGTGTTTGTGCCGAAAGCCCCGGAATCCCTGTCCTCGCCCGTTCCACCGCCGATCGAGCCAGTTGAAGACGCAGGCGCGTCAGCACCCCCGCAGCCCTAATAGGCCTTCTGGCGTCCTTCGTTCAGACTCGGTAAACAATCCTCTGTTACCGTTATTGATTGTAGGGGATTTGAAGGCCCTCGGCGTTATACGAGCTGAGGAAGCAAGGGCCTCGATAAACCGGGCCCGGAGTGAAGATGAATACCGCGCCGAAACAGCCTACGCATGAGAAGAAGCGCGACCGCGCGCTTTACGCGCGTCTGGTAGAATCCTACCAGGCCGACCGCGTCGGTATTTTCGTCGACTTCGACCGCCTGAACACACCCCGCTCGCCGCTCTGGAGCCCGTGGGAAAACGTCGCCCCGCTGCTCATGGTGTTCGTCGCTGCGCTGACGTTGATGTTCACCGTCGATCTCATCCTCGGCACGGCCGTGATGGTGCTCGGTGTGTTCTTCTATCTGTTCATCGTACGGCCTTGGATCGCCCAGCGAGTCTACCGCCGTGCGATCGCGGCGGCCACCGAGAACCTGCACAACTGGAACCTTCTCTGGAAGCTGGGCGGCCTGGTGCTCACCCTCAACTTCATGAACAAGACGCGCTGCGTTTCGCCGGACGGGGATTGGCGCGCGTTCGTCACGCGTTATCTTCCGGAAATGGAACTCGACGGCGTCGAGGCCTATCACGCCTTCAACCGCATGGCCCGTGGCGAAGAGGCGGACGATGCCGCCAACAAGGGGCCGGGCAAAGGTAATATCGGCCGGAGCCAAAATGACCGCGGCGAAGATCCCCGTCTTCAAGACGTTCATATGTAATCGCTGCCTCGCGTAATGTGCGGCGCGGCCCTACATTCCCCCCATGAAAGACAGCGAGCTCTGGCGTTATGTGACGCGGAACGTCACGCCGTACCGTCCGCAGCGTCATCCGACGCCGGAACCGGCGGCGACGTCGCGCGAGGAGATGCGTGCGGCGCCAAAGGCGGAGCCAGACTATTTCGCGCCCTCACCGCCGCCAGCCAAGCGCGCGCCCGCGCCCCTGAAACTTGGCGCCGTCGCGGCCATGGACAAACGCACGGGCCAGCGCTTCAAGCGCGGCGACATGACTGTAGATGGGCGCATCGATTTGCACGGCATGACGGTCGAACAGGCCCACGGCGCGCTGACCGGTTTTATCCGCCGCTCCCATGCGCGCGGCGCGCGCTGCGTCGTCGTGGTCACCGGCAAGGGTGAGCGCGGCGGCGGCAAAATCCGTCGCGAAACGCCGGAATGGCTGAACCGCCCCGATCTACGCCCCTTGATCCTCGCGGTCACGGAAGCGCGTCCGCAGCACGGCGGCGCCGGTGCGCTCTATGTTTTATTGAAACGGACTAGAGAATAAAGCGCGAGAGATCGCCCTTTTTGGCAAGCGCGCCCACCTGCGACTGCACATAGGCCGCCGTCACGGTGAAGGTCTCGCCGGAACGGTCGGTCGCCGTAAAGCTGATCTCTTCCAGAAGCTTTTCCAACACCGTGTGCAGGCGCCGCGCACCGATGTTCTCGACGCTGGTGTTGATCTCGGCGGCCAGGTCCGCGATGGCGGCGATCGCCTCCTCGCCGAACTCCAGCGTCACGTTTTCCGTACCCAGCAGCGCCTTGTACTGCTTGATCAAGCTTGCTTCGGTTTCCGTGAGGATGCGGATGAAGTCGTCGCGGGTCAGCGCCTTCAGCTCGACACGGATCGGAAGGCGCCCCTGCAGTTCGGGCAAAAGGTCCGAAGGCTTGGCGAGATGGAACGCGCCAGAGGCGATGAAAAGGATGTGGTCCGTCTTCACCGGGCCATGTTTCGTGTTCACCGTGGTGCCTTCGATCAACGGCAGCAAATCGCGCTGCACGCCCTCGCGACTCACGTCCGCGCCGCGCGCGTCCTCGCGTCCGGTGATCTTGTCGATTTCATCCAGGAACACGATCCCGTCGTTCTCGACAGACGAGATCGCTTCGCGAATCAGGTTCTCCTGGTTCAAGAGTTTGTCGGATTCCTCGCGCATCAGGACTTCGTAGGACTGGCTGACGGTCATTTTGCGCGGGCGCATGCGGCTGCCCATCATACCGCCCAAGACCTCGCTCAAATTCATCATGCCCATTTGCGCACCCGGCATGCCGGGAATATCGATGGTGGGCATCGACGCCGTGGCGGCTTCCTGCACATTCACTTCAATTTCGCGGTCGTTCAGTTCGCCTTCGCGCAGCATCTTCCTGAATTTCTGGCGGGTTTCCGGGCTCGCGTTATCGCCCACCAGCGCATTGAGCACGCGTTCCTCGGCGGCGAGCTCCGCTTTTGCAGTGACTTCTTTGCGTTGTTTTTCACGCGTCATGGTCAGCGCGATCTCGGTCAGGTCGCGCACGATGCTTTCCACATCGCGGCCGACGTAGCCGACTTCGGTGAATTTGGTCGCCTCGACCTTCAGGAACGGCGCGTTTGCCAATTTGGCAAGCCGGCGCGCGATCTCGGTTTTCCCGACGCCCGTTGGTCCGACCATCAGGATATTTTTGGGTAGCACTTCCTCGCGCAGCCCCTCCGGCAATTGCTGACGGCGCCAGCGGTTGCGCAAGGCAACGGCCACGGCTTTCTTGGCTTCGGCCTGGCCGATGATGAAGCGATCAAGCTCGGACACAATCTCGCGCGGCGAAAAAGAACTCATAGCGTTTCGACGACCAGTTCGTTGTTGGTGTAGATGCAGATGTCGGCGGCGATCTTCATCGCCTTGCGTGCAATGGCCTCGGCGTCCATGTCGGGCCGGTCGGCGAGCGCGCGCGCCGCCGCAAGGGCAAAGGCGCCGCCCGAACCGATGCCGATCAGACCGTCTTCCGGCTCCAGCACGTCGCCTGTTCCAGACAGGATAAGCGACACGTCCTTGTCTGCCACGGCCATCATCGCCTCCAGACGGCGCAGGTAACGGTCTGTGCGCCAGTCCTTGGCAAGCTCAACGCAGGCGCGCATCAATTGGCCCGGATGTTTCTCAAGCTTGGCTTCAAGACGCTCGAACAGTGTAAAGGCGTCGGCGGTCGCGCCGGCGAATCCGGCGATGACTTTCCCGTCCGAGAGACGGCGTACCTTGCGCGCGTTGGATTTCAGAACCTGATTGCCCAGCGTGACCTGGCCGTCGCCGGCCACGACGATCTTGCCGTTCTTTCGAACGGCTAGAATGGTGGTGCCATACCAAGTCGCGGGATCGTGGTGAGTCATCGGGCAATCCGGAAAATGCGGGAAGGAGGTCAGAGGATGGGGTGAGTCACACTCTGATTCAAGACTTGAGGTTCAAGACTTCAGCGTGAGGACCACAGGCACATGATCGGATGGCGGCGTCCAGTGCCGCACATCGAGCAACACATCGACATTTTCGATGCGGTCTTTGAGCGCCGGCGTGATCCATATGTGATCCAGGCGCCGGCCCTTGTTTGTCGTTTGCCAGTCGGCGGCCCGGTAACTCCACCAGGTGAAGACGGGATTTTCCGCCGGATGCACTTCGCGCAGCGCATCGATAAAATAAAGCGCGCGCTTCATCCGCTCCAAGGCGGCGATCTCGATCGGCGTGTGTGTAACGATCCGTGACATGCGCGAATGATTCCACACATCGCTGGGAAGCGGCGCGATATTGAAATCGCCTGCTACAACCGCCGCATCGGAGAGTCCGTGATGCCCCGCGAAAAAGTCGGCGATCGCATCCACGAATTTGAGCTTGTAATCGAACTTCGGATTGAGCTCCCGGTCCGGGATGTCGCCGCCTGCCGGGACATACAGGCTGTGCACTTTGACCGCGCGATTACCCTCGCCCACCACCGCGCTCACATGGCGGGCTTCGTCGCGTCCGCAGTGGCGGTGCAGATCGATATTGGACAGCGGTAGTTTCGAAAGGATCGCGACGCCGTTGTAGGCCTTCTGTCCGGCATAGGCCTGGTGGACGTACCCGAGGTCCTCGATCTCTTTCCTTGGAAACAGGGCATCCGCGCATTTGGTTTCCTGCAGGCAGATCACATCGGGTGCGGCCAGATCGACAAGGCGGTCGAGCTGCGCCAAACGCTTGCGGATCGAGTTGATGTTCCAGGTGGCGATAATCACCCGCGCGCTCCCGAAAAGTGTCGCGCGAAGGCGCGCGGCTTAAAAAGGCCGGCCTTCGCCGGCGCGGTTTTCGGATAAGAGCGCGCGTAAATCAAAAAGAAATGGCGCCCGATGTGGGGGGACACCGGGCGCCTTTGCGTCTGCCGAACGGTAGGGGGACCGTTTTTTCGGCCCGGCGGGGACCTTTGCGATGCCCGCCGTATAGAGGTGATATATGTCGCGTTTTCCAAAATGCAAATTGACCGCCTGGAATGGCCGCCATGCAAAAGCGCATATGAGTTATCGAGCAGAATCAGGCCTTTATGGAATTAACGACCATGAACGGCACGTCATGTTGGTTAAGGCTCACGCAGGTGTGAAAAGCGTGGGGCTGCGACTCTAGTTTCTATTTCAGGCCGTCGGCGAGGAGCCGCATTTTTAAGACGCGCGGCGCGGCCGCTAAGCCTAAGTGGAACTAGTCTTTATTCCGCGCCGCTCTGGCATCGTAACGAAACAGCGCCTTATCGAGCGCGACGTCTTTCTGCGCGTTTTCCAGCGTTACAATAACCTCTTTGTTTTGGGCATCCACGACGCGCCACTGACGCAGCTCGAAGGGGCCTTCGCTGAACACCATGGTGAGTTTTCCAGCGGCCGGATCCTTCGCCATGGCGGCGGTGATCTCCAGCGTGCCGGCACCCTTCTTGACGTCGAGGAGCTTCACGGTCGGATCGTTGAAGGACAGATTCTCCTTCAAGAGCAGACCCGCCGGCGTTTCATCGAGGTCGAGGTGACTGGCGTCGTTCATCTGCGTGTCGACGTAGATAAGGAACTTGCCGTCGGCCACCATCAGCATCGGCGTGGGTTTGTCGTACACAAGGCGCATGCGCCCGGGCCGCGAGATGTAGAGGTCGCCCGTATAATTACCGCCGTCCGGGTTCACCTGGACGAAGCGCGATTTCAAGGTGGTGATACCGTTGAGATAGGCTTCGGCTTTCTTAAGCGCTTCCGCGTCGGCGGAATAAGCGGGCGCCGTGAAGCCCAGCGCGGTAATCAACAGGATGAAAACTCGAAGCAATTTCGCCATAGCGTCCTCAATTCTGAGCGTCTCGCTCAACATGGGGGGACACTATGGCGGCTCTAGGGCTGAGTCCACCTGACGGCGAACTTTTTTGTGTCTGTAGCTACATATCCTGCGGTTCCGGCAGCAGAATCTCACGCTTTCCAACATGGTTGGCCTTGGAAATCATGCCCTGCTTTTCCATGTCCTCGATGATCTTGGCGGCGCGGTTGTAGCCGATCTGCAGGTGGCGCTGGATGAAGCTGGTCGAGGCTTTGCGTTCGCGAGCCACGATGGCCACGGCCTGATCGAACAGACCGTCGCCGGTCGAGGTGTTGCCGCCCGCCATGCCCGAGAAGCCCGGCACGTCCTCGAGATCGTCCTCTTCCGTCACGGCTTCCACGTAATCCGGCACGGCCTGGGCGCGCAGATGCGCTGTGACTTCCTCGACTTCCTTGTCGCTCACGAACGGGCCGTGCACGCGGGTAATACGTCCCCCGGCGGCCATGTACAGCATGTCCCCCTGACCCAGGAGCTGCTCGGCACCTTGTTCGCCCAAGATGGTCCGGCTGTCGATCTTCGAGGTGACCTGGAAACTGATGCGCGTCGGGAAGTTCGCTTTGATGGTCCCGGTGATGACGTCCACCGACGGACGTTGCGTGGCCATGATCACATGGATGCCTGCGGCACGCGCCATCTGCGCCAGGCGCTGCACGGCGGCTTCGACGTCTTTGCCCGCGACCAGCATCAGGTCCGCCATTTCGTCGATGATCACGACGATGTACGGCAGCGGGCTCATGTCGAGCGCTTGTTCTTCGTAGATCGGCTTGCCGGTCCCTGGGTCGAAGCCGGTCTGCACGGTGCGCGTCAGGGTCTTGCCGGCCTTTACCGCTTCGGCGAGGCGCTGGTTGTAACCCGACACATTGCGCACCGAGAGCTGCGACATGGCGCGGTAACGGTTCTCCATCTCGCGCACGACCCACTTCAAGGCCATTACCGCCTTGCCCGGCTCGGTGACGACCGGCGCAAGCAGGTGCGGGATGCCGTCGTACACCGACAATTCCAGCATCTTCGGATCGATCATGATCAGACGCACGTCTTTCGGCGTGTTCCGGTACAGCAGCGACATGATCATGGTGTTGATGGCCACCGACTTACCTGATCCTGTCGTACCGGCGACAAGCAGATGCGGCATGCGCGCGAGATCGGCGAACACCGGCGCACCGCCGATGTCCTTGCCCAGCGCGAGCACGAGTTTGGTTTCACTGCGCTCGAACTCTTCCGTTGCGAGTTGTTCGCGGAGCAGCACGGTCTCGCGGTTGGCGTTTGGGAGTTCGATGCCGATCACGCTGCGGCCCGGCACAACGGCGATACGCACGGCGACCGCGCTCATGGAGCGCGCGATATCGTCGGCCAGCGAGACAACGCGCGAGGTCTTGGTGCCCGGTGCGGGTTCGAGTTCGTACAAAGTCACCACCGGACCGGGGCGCACTTTGACGATCTGGCCCTTGATGCCGAAATCGTCGAGCACGGATTCCAGCATGCGCGCGTTGGCTTCCAGGGCTTCCTTGCTCACCACGTTCTGCACGCGCGTGGATGGCGGGGTCAGTATATCGAGACTCGGAAGGTCGAAGTCCTTCTTGCTCTTGGGCAGAAGATCGCCCTGGCGCGCGGCCATCTCACGCTTGGAGGGCTTCGCGGGCTTCGGGCGCGTTTCGACGACCGAGGCTTCCCGGGTGCGCGGCGTTTCTTCCGCTTCGTCTTCGTCCTCATCGAGGATCGCACGCGCCTGCGCCGGCGCTTCGATCTCCTCGTCTTCGCCCTCATCGGCCGTCTGCACGGCGACGGGCTCGACGCGCTCACGCTTGGCTTTCACGGGCTTTTCGATCTTTTCCGCCGGTTCCGCTTTCGGCAGGCGGTCGATCACCCACATCGGCGCGCGCGCCAGCACAACGGCGGCGGTGGTCAGACCCTTGGCGGCGGCGATACAGGCCGCACCGGCCACGGCAAAGCGCACGGTCATGGACCACAGCAAGAGGCCCGCTCCCGCGGCGGCGGCGGCGAGGCCGACGACCAGACCTAGCGTGATGGCGACAGCCGGCGCGCCATACGCGGTCAAAGCCTTCAGCAGTACGTCGCCGGCGGCGCCGCCAAGACCCGCGGCGATGGGCCAACCGCCGAAGGCCGGAACGATCTCGAAACCGATGGCGAGAAGCAGTGACGCGGTGATCATCGCGACCGTGCGCAGCCACAACCAACCGACCGTCTCGCCCCTCATCAGGCGTACGCCCCATGCGGCGACGGCAAAGATGATGGCCAGCGCGCCGAGACCCACGGTTTGCAGCAACGCATCAGACATAATTGCGCCTGTCAGGCCGAGCGCGTTCTGCGGCGTAAGGTTCGTCGCGGTATTCAGCGAGGGATCGTCGGGTGAGTAGCTGATAAGCGCGAGCAGCATGAGCACACACAACATCACCACGGAGAGGCCCGCGGCGAACAGCGCCGCGCGCTTCAGCATCGCGGCCCAGGCGGGCGGCAGGAACGGCGTGTTCTGGCTACGGACGGCGGCGGTCATGGCATGTCCTCGTGGTGACTATTCTGTTCACACGGTTTCAAGAATCGGGATCATTCGGGCGAGCGCATCGGCGACTTTGGCGCGCTCATGCACCAGGGCGACGCGGATGTAAGCCTGCCCGGGGTTCGTGCCCCCCGTCGCGCGGGCGAGATACGCGCCCGGCAGAACTTTGATACCGCCCTTCTCCCACAGCGCGCGGGCGGCGGCTTCGCCGTCCTTCACATCCAGCCACAGGAAAAATCCCCCGGCAGGGCGATAGAAACCAAAACGGTTGCCGAAGATGCGTTCGGCGTCGTCGTTCTTGGCGCGGTAAAGCGCGCGATTCTCGATCACATGCGTTTCGTCGCTCCACAACGCGGTCGCTGCCGCCATCACGGGCAGAGGCTGCACCGCGCCGCCGTGGGCGCGCAGTTTCGACAGCTTGGCGATGAGATCGGGATCGCCCGCGACAAAACCGGCGCGCAGGCCGGGCACGCTGGAGCGCTTCGATAGCGAATTGAAGACCAGCACATTGTTGAGTCCTTCGCCGAGCTCGGCGCAGGCTTGCAAGGCGCCGGCGGGCGGTGCGTCGTCGTAGATCTCCGAGTAACATTCGTCGCAGGCGAGGACGAAGTCGTGTTTGCGTGCGAGCGTGATGGCCGTCTTCAACTGCGCCAGTGTGGCGATGGTGCCTTGCGGGTTCGATGGCGTGCACAAGTAAGCCATGGCCGTGCGCTCAAGGTCTTCGCGCGCGACCGCTTCGTAGTTGGGCTGGAAATCGGTCTCGCGCGTCGCGGCCACGAACACGGGCTCGGCGCCGTTCATCACCGCCGCGCCGAAATACACCTGGTAGAACGGGTTCGGCATCAGGACGGCGGAGGTGCGGCCGTTCTTGGTGGCGGGTACACAAAGCTGCGCGGCCATGAACAGGCCTTCGCGGCTTCCCGCCAGCGGAAGAATGTGTTTTTCCGAATCGATATATCCGGCCGGAAGGTTGAAGCGCTGGGTGCACCAGGCCGCGACCGCGGTTCGATACGCGGGGGTCCCGGCGTTCGGGGGGTACTTGCCCCAGTCCCCTTGCGCCTTGGCCAGCGCGGCATGCAGCAAAGCGGGGGGCGTGTGTTGTGGCTCGCCGATGGACATGATGGTTTGGTCCGCCCCCTTGTCAGACGAAGGCGGGTTTAGCCCGGCCAGAAGGGCAGCCAGGCGCTGGAACGGATACTCCGTCAGGCCATCCAAACGCGCGTTGTACATCGACTTCCGCCGGGACTCAGGAAACGAGGCTTATCCTCACCCGGCAGGGTATACAAAGCGTAAATAAAAGGCAAAAAGCTTCGTAATTTCAGGAGTATCAGAGGCTATCCTCAGATCTTTCTTGAGGGGCGAAAAAAGCCTCTTAGATTACAAATTATATATTTATTTCAATTAGTTAAAAGACTTAATCAATGTTAAAAACGAGCCTCACGGGCTAACCTACACCAGAAGCTCCCGCAGTACGGCATTCAGCGCCATACGGCCCGGCGCGGTGGCTTTTAAGATCTCCGGGCCGTCCTCCAGGAAGCCGCCCTCAACCAGCCGGGTGATGGAACCGGGGTTGGCCAAGTCTTCCACCGTCCGCCCGGCGAGCCGGGTGAACCGGGCCTTATCCACCCCTTCCGCGATCCGAAGTCCCATCATCAACAGCTCCCGCGCCCGGTCTTCGGCGGCGATCGTGCTTTCTTCCTGGGTGCCCTGACCCGCGGTCTCGACCTTTTTGAGCCACAAGGCCGGCGCCTTGATCTGGCGGGTCGCCACGGCGCCGCCGTTTAGGGTCAGGCGGCCGTGGGCGCCGGGCCCGACCCCCACATAATCCCCGCCGCGCCAGTAGGTGAGATTGTGCCGGCAGGTCGATCCATCCGCGGCATGGTTGGAAATCTCGTAAGCCGGAAAACCCGATTCGGCGCACAGCACTTGTGTGTCTTCGAACATCGTCGCCGCGTCGTCTTCGTTCGGCAGCGCGAATTCACCGCGTTCATGAGCGTCGAACATCGCCGTGCCCGGCTCCATGGTCAGCTGATAGAGCGAGAGGTGCGTGATACCGTTGTGTTTGACCTCGCGCAGCGCTTCGCCGAGCTCACGGCGCCACGCCTCGGGTGTCTGTGTGGGGCGCGCGTAGATCAGATCGAAGGACACGCGCGGGAAGATCTTCGCCGCCGTGCGCCACGCGCGGCGCGCTTCTGCAACGCCATGGCGGCGCCCCAGGAATTTGAGATCGGCATCGTTCAGCGCCTGCACGCCCATCGACAGGCGGTTCACACCGGCATCTCGGATAGCATTGAAGCGGTCCGCGTCCACGGTGCCGGGGTTCGCTTCCAGCGTGATCTCAAGGTCGTTGGCGGTGCGCCAGCTTTTCCGCGCGGCTTCGATGATCGCGGCGGTGGTCGCGGGGTCCATCAGCGATGGCGTGCCGCCGCCAAAGAAAACGCTGGTCAGGATTTTATCGGGCGTGCGGCCCGCGAAATGGGCGAGCTCGGTAAGCAGGCCCTGCTTCCACGCCCCTTGATCGATGCTCTGTGCGACGTGGCTGTTGAAGTCGCAATAGGGGCATTTGGAAATGCAGAACGGCCAATGGACATAAAGGCCGAAGCCTTCGTTGCCCTGCATGTTCAACTGAAACTCGCCGCGACAAGCTTACGGAACGCGTCCGCGCGGTGGCTCATCTCATGTTTCTTGGCCGGGTCCATTTCGCCGAAGGTGATGTCAAAGCCGTCCGGAATGAAGATGGGATCGTAGCCGAAGCCATGGGGTCCACGCGGAGGGAACGTCAGTGTGCCTTCGACTTTTCCTTCGACCGTCTCGCAATGACCATCCGGCCACGCCAGCGTCAAAGCGCAGATAAACCGGGCAGTTTTGATAGGGCTGCCGCCCATGTTGGTCTGGATCTTGCGCATGGCGAGATCGAAATCCTTCTGCGGCCCGGCCCAGCGCGCCGAATAAATCCCCGGCGCGCCGTTCAAGGCGTCGACCGCGAGACCTGAATCGTCCGACAGCGCGATCATTTGCGCGCCCATCGCCGCGGCAAGCGCTTTCAGCTCGGCATTGGCGACGAATGAGAGACCGGTTTCTTCCGGCTCGGGCAGGCCGAGTTCGCCGGCGGAGATGACGTCGGCATTGAACGGCGCCAGCAGCTCACGGATCTCGCGCAGCTTGCCTTGGTTATGGCTCGCGAGGACGAGTTTTCCGCCAGGGAAGCGCCGCGGCATCTTCTAGAGCCCGATCTTCGCCAGCGCCGCGCGCTGCAGCACGACGAGTTCGCCGATGCCCTTCTTCGCGAGATCCAGCAACGCGTGGAATTCAGCTTCGGTGAACGGATGATCTTCCGCCGTGCCCTGCACTTCGACGATACCGCCCGACGCGGTCAGTACGAAGTTGGCGTCCGCTTGCGCTTTGGAATCCTCGGCGTAATCGAGATCGAGCACCGGTGTGCCGTTGTAGAGACCCGCGCTGATGGCCGCGACCGGCTCTTTCAAGGGGATGCGGCTGATGGCGCCCAGCTTCTTCATGGTGCCGAAGGCCTGATGCAGCGCGACGTAGGCGCCGGTGACGCTGGCGGTGCGTGTGCCGCCGTCGGCTTGAATGACGTCGCAGTCGAGGCGGATCTGAATCTCGCCGAAGGCGCGCAGTTCAGTCACGGCGCGCAGCGCGCGGCCGATCAGGCGCTGAATCTCCTGCGTGCGGCCCGACTGGCCGCCTTTGGCCGCTTCGCGCGCGGTGCGGGTGTTGGTCGCGCGCGGCAGCATGCCGTATTCGGCCGTCACCCAGCCCTTGCCGCCGCCCTTCAGCCAGGGCGGCACTTGTTCTTCGATCGTGGCGGTGCACAGGACGTGCGTATCGCCGAATTTCACCAAACACGAACCTTCCGCGTGTTTGTTGACCCCCAACTCAAGGGACACGGGACGCAGGGCATCGGCGGGGCGTCCCGAGGGACGGCGGAATTCGGTCATGGTCGGCTCCAAAATGTGGGCGTCCGTCTACACCCTCGGGCGATGTGGGTAAAGCCATGGGAATCCGGGAGGAATCCGTTCCTGCAGGTTCAAAATCGCAAAGAAAATCAACGGTAGAGCGCATTGACGCTCCTCCGGGGCCGTCTTACATACCGGCCAGCCTTTCCTAGGTTTTGGAGTCCATGCTTCAGCCCGACGGCCACAGCGTAGTCGCACTGAACGAACGTTCGCGGGAGATCTTCCGCCACGTCGTGGACGCCTATGTCGAGACGGGCGAGCCGGTGGGCTCACGCACCATTGCGCGCAAACTCGGCGGATCGCTCTCGCCGGCCACAATCCGCAACGTCATGGCCGACCTCGAATATGCCGGGCTGCTCTACGCGCCCCACACCTCGGCGGGCCGTCTTCCGACGGATGCCGGACTTCGCATGTTCGTCAGCGGCCTTCTCCAAGTCGGGGGCCTGGACGCGACGGAACGCAGCACCATCGACGCGCACTGCCACGCCGCTCGCCGCTCGCCGGAAGAAGTGTTGGGTCAGGCGACGGGCGCGCTCGCCGGTCTCGCGCGCTGCGCCGGTCTCGTGCTCGCGCCGAAGCTGGAAGCGCCACTCAAACACATCGAATTCGTGAACCTCAAGCCGGGCCGCGCGCTAGTGGTCATGGTTGACGAAAGCGGCAATGTCGAGAACCGCGTGTTCGAGGTGCCGAAAGACTTGCGCGCCTCGGCGCTCGTAGAGGCCGGCAACTTCCTCGCCGCGCGTCTCGCAGGCAAGACGATCGCTGAAGCCCGCACCGGAATCCTCGCCGAGTTGGAATCCGGACGCGCCGAACTCGACGAACTTACCGCGAAGGTCGTTCAGGCGGGTCTTGCGACTTGGAGCGGCGACCGGGCCGGGGATCTCGGTGGTGCGCTTATCGTTAAAGGCCAGTCGAACCTCCTTAGCAACGTCACCGCGCTGGAGGACCTTGAGCGCATCCGTCAATTGTTCAGCGCCCTCGAAGCGCGCGAACAGATGGTGCGTCTGCTTGATCTCGTCGGCAAAGCGGACGGCGTGCAGATTTTCATCGGCGCCCAGAACGAACTATTCGGCATGGCTGGATGTTCGATGGTTGTGGCGCCATTCCAGAATTCCCGCGAGCAGATCGTGGGCGCCATCGGGGTCATTGGCCCCTCGCGCCTTAACTATGCGCGCATCATTCCCATGGTCGACTACACCGCGAAGCTGGTGGGCCGCATCCTGGATCGTTAAAAGAAGACATCGGAAAAGAAGAACTTATGACCAACGCAGAACCACCGTTTGAAGCCGCCCCCCACGCTGAAGGCGCGCCCGAAGGCGCGCCGTCCGAATGGGAGATGAACGCCCAGAAGCGCATTCTTGAGCTCGAAGCGCAGCTCGAGGAGCTGAAGAAGGACAAACTGCTCGCGCTCGCAGAAGCCGAGAATGCCGGCAAGCGTGCCGACAAGCGCATCTCGGACAATGCGAAGTATGCGGTGGCCAACGTCGCCAAGGCGCTGCTGCAGGTGGCCGATAATCTTTCCCGCGCGCTCCTCGCTGCACCCGCGGAAACGCGCGCCAGCAATGATACGCTTAAGAACCTCGCCGTCGGTGTCGAGTTGACGGAAAAGGAACTGCACACGATCCTTGAGAATCAGGGCGTGCGCCGCGTGACCTCGCTCAATCAGCCGTTCGATCCCAATCTCCACAACGCCATCCAGGAAGTCGAGAACACCACGGTTCCTTCTGGGACGGTCGTGCAGGTCTTCCAGGACGGGTATCTGATTCACGACCGCCTACTCCGTCCCGCGATGGTCGTGGTCTCGCGTGGTGGTCCGAAGCGTGAAGCCGCACAGCCGCAGCAGCCCGGCGCGGGGATCGATACGAAGATCTAGATGCGCGGTGCGGCCGCATCACCGTTGCACCACTGACAAAGGGAAAAAACGATGAAGCGGTTCTGGAAAATCCCGGCGGCGCTCGGTGTCGTGGGCGCCGCGAGCCTCGCGTGGGCGCAAGCCGACAATCTGAACAAGCGCGAGCAGACGCCGGGCGCGGTGATCGAGATCGCGGCAACGACGCTCGCGAAACCCTATGCGACGCCGAGCCGCGCCAACGTGTCCAACGACAAACCGCGGGCCGGGCAAATGCCGACGGTGCCTGCGGGTTTTCTTGTGAATGTCTTCGCGAGCGGCCTCGGCCATGCCCGCAACATGTTCGTGGCCGCCAATGGCGACGTGCTGCTCGCCGAACAGCGCCCCGGCAAAATTACGCTGCTTCGCGATGCGGACGGCGACGGCAAGGCGGAATTGACGCAGACCTTCGCCGAGGGATTTAAGATCGTTTACGGCCTCGCGGCCGGGAAAGACGCGCTTTACGTCGGTGACGCCGACGGCATCTGGCGCATCCCCTACACGCCGGGCGACACCAAAGCGCGTGCGCCGCAGGAACGCATCAGCGCCGATGGCGCGTTCGGCGGCGGCGGCGGGCATGTCACCCGGAATGTCACCCTCGCCCCCGATGGATCGAAAATCTATGTGTCCATTGGTTCGCGCGGTAACATCGCCGAGGAAGAAGAGCAGCGCGCGACCATCCAGGAATTCGCGCTCGAAGGCGGCAAGGCCGTCAAACAGCGCACCTTCGCCAGCGGCCTGCGTAACGCGGTCGGTACGGCGTTCTATCCCGGCACCGACACGCTCTACACCGTCGTCAACGAACGCGACGGTCTCGGCGATGAACTCGTGCCCGACTATCTGACCAGTGTGAAGGACGGCGGTTTCTACGGCTGGCCCTACAGCTATCTCGGCCAGAACCCGCAGCCGGGTTTCGCCGAGAAGAAGCCAGATCTCGTGAAGAAAGCCATCGTACCCGACGTACTGTTCCGCTCGCACTCGGCGCCGCTGGGTCTCGCTTTCTACACGGGCACCAGCTTCCCGGCCGAATATCAAGGCGGCGCCTTCGTTGCGCTGCATGGCTCATGGAACGCGGAAAAGCCGCGCGCCTATCACGTTGCTTTTGTCCCGTTCAAAGGCGGCAAACCGGCCGCGAACTCCTACAAGGTCTTCGCCAGCGGCTTCTGGACCGGCGCCGACAAACCGGAAGTCTGGGGCCGCCCGGCCGGCGTCGCCGTCGCCAAGGATGGGAGCCTGCTCATCGCCGACGATGGCTCGCAGACGATCTTTCGTGTGAGTGCGGTGAAATAATGAGCGAGGTCGCCGGATGTCCCGGTGGCTTTGGGGTGACTTGGCACTGGATCATCGCGCTGGCTGTGATCGGCATTGGGATTTTGTGGCGTCGCGGCTGGTTTGACCGCGGTTAAAGCGCTTTCCGGAACGTTAGACTGATCCGCCCCTGAAGATCCGCGAGCGGACTCGTGCTCGGGTGGATTTTGCGCACGCCGTGGAACAGCATCCGTCCTGGGGGCCCCATGAGGATCGCGTCGCCGCTTTGGGCGATGAAAGCCGTGGTCTTGTCCGTGCGTTTCAGTCCGCCAATCAGCCAGTCCGCGTCATCGCCCAGCGAGATAGTGACGATCGGCTGATCGAAGTCCCGTTCGTCGCGGTCCTGGTGCAGGCCCATCTTGGCGCCGGGGGCGTAGAAATTGATCAGGCAGGCGTCGGGCTGAAAGTTGGGCCAAGGACTCCCATTCACGGCGTGGCGCACTATCTCAAGAAAGACGGGCGGCATCGGCGGCCACGGCGCGTCGGAGCCCGGTTGGGTTGTGATGTAACGGTAGCCCTTCGTGTCGCTCCACCAGCCCGCGTCGCCGCTGTTGGTCATGGCGGCCGAGGTCATTCCGCCGCCCCGGGTCCGGGGATGGCGAAAAGGGGCGGTCCGGGCGACCTCGCGGACGGCGGCCAGCAAACTTTGCTGCAACGCAGCAGAGGCCGCGTTGGGGCGCAAAATCACCCCTTTCGGTAGTGCGGGAAGCAGGTTCGAGTCCCCAAAAAGGCTCAGGTTCCCGTTTTTCAGGGGATCGCGGCTCCAAAAGACATTTCCAGGCACCCTAAACCCCAAAAACCGGTGACAAAAGAGTCAGTTGGCCCGTTGCGGCCCTATCTGCCCCCCCTTATATACGCCCCAGGTTTGAATGGTCTGGGTGCTTGGGAGAGATCCCGGCGATAAGGCCTTAAGCGAACAGAAGAAACGAACATTAGCAGGGGACACCCCGGGCGCCAGTATGGGCCCGCCTGTGTCCGCCTCATGGAAGGAACAGAAGGTATGGCTAAAGTTATCGGTATCGACCTCGGTACGACGAACTCCTGCGTCGCGGTGATGGAAGGCAAGACCGCGCGCGTCATTGAAAACGCTGAAGGCGCGCGTACCACGCCGTCGATGGTCGCTTTCACCGAATCCGGTGAGCGTGTCGTCGGTCAGCCCGCGAAGCGCCAGGCGGTTACAAATCCTGAGAACACCCTCTTCGCCATCAAGCGCCTCATCGGCCGCCGCAACGACGATCCGATGGTGGAGAAAGACAAGAAGCTCGTCCCTTATAAGATCGTGAAGGGCGACAACGGCGACGCTTGGGTCGAAAGCCGCGGCGAGAAGTATTCGCCCTCTCAAGTTTCGGCCTTCATTCTCCAGAAGATGAAAGAGACCGCCGAGAGCTATCTCGGTGAAAAGGTCACCGAAGCCGTCATCACCGTCCCGGCCTATTTCAACGACAGTCAGCGTCAGGCGACCAAGGACGCGGGCCGCATCGCCGGCCTCAACGTGCTGCGCATCATCAATGAGCCGACGGCCGCGGCGCTCGCCTACGGCATGGACAAGAAGAGCAACGGCATCATCGCCGTGTACGACTTGGGCGGCGGTACGTTCGACGTGTCCATCCTCGAGATCGGCGACGGCGTGTTCGAAGTGAAGTCCACGAACGGCGACACGTTCCTGGGCGGTGAAGACTTCGACGCCCGCATCATCGAATACCTCGCCGAGGAGTTCAAAAAGGAAGCCGGCATCGATCTGCGGAAAGACAAGCTCGCCCTTCAGCGCCTGAAGGAAGCGGCGGAAAAGGCCAAGATCGAGCTGTCGAGCTCCATGCAGACCGAAGTGAACCTGCCGTTCATCACGGCGGACGCCTCGGGCCCGAAGCACCTCAACATCAAGCTGACGCGCGCGAAGTTGGAAGCGCTGGTGGACGATCTCATCCAGCGCACCGTCGAACCGTGCAAAAAGGCGCTAAAGGACGCCGGTCTGAAGGCCAGCGAAATCCAGGAAGTCATCCTCGTCGGCGGCATGACCCGCATGCCGAAGGTGCAGGAAGTCGTGAAGACCTTCTTCGGCCGCGAGCCGCACAAGGGTGTGAACCCGGATGAAGTCGTCGCCATCGGCGCGGCGATTCAGGCGGGCGTGCTCAAGGGCGAAGTGAAGGATGTGCTGCTGCTCGACGTGACCCCGCTCTCGCTCGGCATCGAAACGCTGGGTGGCGTGTTCACGCGTCTGATCGAGCGCAACACGACCATCCCGACGCGCAAGAGCCAGACCTTCTCGACCGCCGAGGACAACCAGACGGCCGTGACCATCCGTGTGTTCCAGGGCGAACGCGAAATGGCCGCGGACAACAAGCTCCTGGGTCAGTTCGACCTCATGGGCATCCCGTCGGCGCCGCGCGGCGTGCCGCAAGTTGAAGTCACTTTCGATATCGACGCCAACGGCATCGTCAATGTCTCGGCGAAGGACAAGGCGACCAACAAGGAACAGCAAATCCGCATCCAGGCCTCGGGTGGTCTTTCGGAAGCCGATATCCAGCAGATGGTGAAGGATGCCGAAGCGCACGCGGAGGAAGACAAAGCGCGGCGCGCGTCCATCGAAGCGCGCAACCAGGCCGATGGCGCCATCCACTCGGTCGAGAAGAACCTGAAAGAGCATGGCGATAAAGTCTCGGCCGGCGACAAGGCCGATATCGAAGCCAAGCTCCAGGCGGCCAAGGATGTGCTCGAGTCCGGCGACGCCGAGAAGATCAAAGCGGCGACCGACGCCCTCCTGCAGGCGTCCATGAAGATGGGCGAAGCCATGTACAAGCAGGATCCGGGCGCGGCGGCCGGCGGCGGTGCTCAAGGCGGCGGCGAAGAAGCCAAGAGCGACGATGTGGTCGATGCCGATTTCGAAGAAGTCGACAAGGACAAGAAGTAACCTGATATAACCGTATCGGGGACAACACCCGGGGTCTCGGCCCCGGGTGTTGCACAAAGGCAGGCGGGCAAGAGTTAGTTACGCGCGATGGCGACAGCAGCGAAGCAGTGTTTCTACGAGGTCCTGGGTGTCGCGAAGACGTCCTCGGCCGAAGATTTGAAGAAGGCCTACCGCAAGCTCGCCATGCAGTATCACCCGGACAAGAACCCGGGCGATAAAGACGCCGAACACAAGTTCAAGGTCCTCAGCGAAGCCTACGAGATCCTGCGCGACGAACAGAAGCGCGCGGCGTACGACCGTTATGGCCATGCCGCCTTCGAACAAGGCGGCGGTGGTGGAGGCGGCGGCGGTTTCGGTTTCGGCGGCGGCTTCGCCGACATCTTCGACGAGATGTTCGGCGACATGATGGGCCGGCGCGGCGGCGGGGGCGGCCGGAATGCGGGCCGCGGCCAGGACACTCGCTACAATCTCGAAATTTCCCTCGAAGAAGCCTTCTTCGGCAAAAAGGCCGAGATCAAGGTTCCGTCTTCGATCGCCTGTGAGTCGTGCAAAGGCTCCGGCAGTAAAGGTGGCGCTGCTCCCAGCACCTGCCCCACCTGCCGCGGCGCGGGCCGGATGCGCAGCCAGCAGGGCTTCTTCACCGTCGAGCGCACCTGTCCCACTTGCCACGGCGGCGGCCAAGTCATCACCGACCCCTGCGGCAAGTGCAGCGGGGCGGGCCGCGTGCGCAAGGATAAGACCCTCGAAGTCACCATTCCGGCCGGCGTCGAGGAAGGCACACGCATCCGTCTCGCCGGGGAAGGCGAAGCGGGCCTCAATGGC